>NZ_JACCQB010000090.1:0-15752 GCF_015712265.1 Burkholderia sp. 9777_1386
GAGGGGGCCGGATCAAGGCACGAGGGAGGTGATCCGGCGATTCCATGGGGCGGCGGCGCGAATGCGCCGCCGCACTCGTTTACGTTCCTGCATGCACTTACTTCGCGTTGCGGTTCGCGGCGGGCGCCGCTGACGGATCGCTGACCGGCACCATGTGCGCCTTCGCGTTGTTCGCATCGTTCCCGGTATTCGCGCTTTTCGCATCGTCCTCGGGTTCGAGCACGAACCGGAACGCATCGACGCGCTGCATCACTTTCGCCGCATACGCACTCGATCCGCCGCTGTAGCTCTTCAACCCGGCCTGCACGTTGCCGCCGGCCGCCTTCACGTAGCCCGACAGAATGCGCGAGCCGACCTCGACGTTCGCATTCGGCTCGGTGAGATCCTTCACGTTGCGCAGCATGCCGCGGTGCGCGGACGGTACGACTTGCATCAACCCGGTCGCGCCATGCTGGCCGCGTGCCTTTTCCTGGAAGCGCGATTCGATCGAAATAATCGCGTAAACGAGTGCCGGCGGCAGCGAATATTTCGTCGCAGTGACGCTCACGATATCGGCGAGCTTCGCGGCGCGTTCCTTCGCGACGCCGAATTTCTTCGTCAGGTAGGACGTGATGCGGCGGTTTGCTTCGTTAGGCTGATCGTTGGCGAGCGGTGCGGATGCGTCGCCTGGCGCGGATGCGGCTGCTTCGGGCGCAGAGGCAGGCAAGGCGGGCGCCTGCTGCGCCGCGGCGTGCTGCGCAATGCCGAGCGAAAGCACGATCAGCCAGAAGAACCGTCGTCGCATGGTCGAGTGCGGGGAAATGGGAGGCGCATAGTATATCGACCAATCGCGGCCGGTGGTCGAGGGCCGGTTCGAGTGAAAGCGACGTGTAGGCTTGTCACGTTCGCGATGATCGACGTGCCGATCGTTGCACGGACACGCATCGGAGTCCGGATGAACCGGGCGCTTCCGTCCTTTCCTGCGATTCGCCCCGCGGTATCGCGGCAATGTCGTCGGCTTCCGTGTCCCATGCCGGCGGCAGTTCGGGCCCGATTTGCGAATCGGCGCGAACGAAACGCTAGTTGATGATCTCGCCCATACCGGTTTCGATGCGGGCTCTGAGCTGCTGGATGAACTCGGGATCGTACGGTTCCCAGCGATCGAGTTCGCCGACGATCTTCAAAGGCGACGTGCTTCGATACGAGCGCGTCGGATTGCCGGGGAATTTCTTGTCCGTGACGTTCGGGTCGTTTTCGAATTCGCCGGTGGGCTCGACGATATAGACCCGCGGCCGGCCGTCGCCCTTGGCCATTTCCGCGGCCAGGCCGGCGCCTTTGGGCAGGGCCGTGAAATAAATGTGATTCATCACGACGTCGTCCCGATAATTCGATCGGAAGCCTGCCGTCAGCAAGTCGCCGATCCGCAAATCCGCTTTCGTGCCATGAAAAAACGGGCCGGTGTCGAGGACGGACATGGTTGCTCCTTCGGAAAATTGCGCAACGGCTGCTAGGCGCGCCGCGCGCTCGCTACCCGCGCAATCGCGCCGATCGCATCGCTGACGAGCACCGCAAGCAAGCCGACGATCACGCCGCCTTGCAGCACGAACGCGGTGTTCGATGTCTGCAGGCCCGCGATGATCACGTCGCCGAGCCCGCGCGCGGCGACCGTCGAGCCGATCGTCGCGGTGCCGAGATTGATCACGACCGCGAGGCGGATGCCGTTGACGATCACCGGGAACGCGAGCGGCAGCTCGACGGACACCAGTTGCTGCCACCCGCTCATCCCCATCCCGCGTGCGGCGTCGACGACGTCGCGCGGCACGTCCTCGAGCCCCGCGATCGTGCTTTCGAAAACCGGCAGGAGTCCGTACAACACGAGCGCGATCAGCACGGGTTTCAATCCGAAGCCGACTGCCGGCACCGCGAGCGCGAGCACGGCGACCGGCGGGAAGGTCTGGCCGATATCGACGACGCTGCGCGCGACCGGCAGGAAATCGGCGCCGAACGGACGCGTGACCGCGATGCCCGCCGAGACCGCGACGATCGTGCCGATCAGGCTCGACAGCGCGACCGTGCCGAGATGCGCGAGCGTGAGATCGAGCAGGCTCGCGCGATCGTAGATCACCGGAGCGCCGTTGTCCGCGAACGGCGCGAACAGATCCTGCAGCCAGGCCGGGCGCAACAACAGCACGAGCAGCAGCGCGAGCGCGGCCGCGCGGGCGACGTACGCGGGAAGCGACGGCCGCTTGGGCCCCACGCTGCTGCGCGTCGTCATGCGGGCTGCCTCGCGTGCGAGCGGATCGCGTCGAGCGTGATGCGACGGGGGCCGTGTGCGTGACGGTCGCCGGTGGCCGTATCGTCGACGGGCAGCGCGTCGACACCGCGCCACAACAATTCGGACACCGCATCGCGCAGTGTGCGCGTCGCGGCGATCGGTTCGCCGTCGGCGTGACCGGCTTCGGCCACGGCGTCGATCGGCGTGAGCGCGAGCAGGCGCAGCGGCCGGTCGACGCCCGCGACGAGCTGTTCGACCACCCCCGCTGCCGGCCGGCCGAGAATCTCGGCGGGCGACGCGACCTGCAGCAGCCGGCCGCCGTCCATTACCGCGATCGTGTCGCCGAGCTTCAGCGCTTCCTCGATATCGTGCGTGACGATCACGACGGTGATGCCGAGGCGGCGTTGCAGCGCGAACAGGTCGTCCTGCGCCTTGTTGCGGATGATCGGATCGAGCGCGCCGAACGGTTCGTCCATCAGCAGCATCGCGGGCTCGGCGGCGAGGGCGCGCGCCACGCCGACGCGCTGCTGCTGGCCGCCCGACAGTTCGTGCGGCAGCTTGCCGGCGAATTCGGCCGGCGCGAGGTGGAACAGGTCGAGCAGTTCGTTCACGCGCGCGGCGATGCGCTCGGCCGGCCAGCCGAGCAGGCGCGGCACGGTCGCGATGTTGCGCGCGACGCTCCAGTGCGGAAACAGCCCGTGCCCCTGGATCGCATAGCCGATGCCGCGGCGAAGTTGCTCGGGTGCGACCGTCGCCGTATCGACGCCGTCGATGCGGATCGTGCCGCTGGTCGGCGCGATCAGCCGGTTGATCATGCGCAGCAGCGTCGACTTGCCGCTGCCCGATGCGCCGACGAGCGCGGTGATCGTGCCGCGCTGCATCGTCAGCGATACGTCGTCGACGGCGACCACGTCGCCGAAGCGTTTGCCGACTCGTTCGATCTCGATCATCCTGCACGTCCCTTCGCGAGCGACGTCGCGGCTTCGAACACGACGGCGGCCGCCAGTGCGAGCGCGATCGTCGGGATCGCGCCGAGCAGCACGAGATCGGCGGCCGATTGACCGATCCCCTGGAAGATGAAGGTGCCGAATCCGCCGCCGCCGATCAGCGCGGCAACCGCGGTCAGCCCGATGTTCTGCACGAGCACGATGCGCACGCCGCTCAGGATCACCGGCAGCGCGAGCGCGAGGTCGACGCGCAGCAGCCGCTGCACGCGCGTCATGCCCATCGCGCGGGCCGCTTCGGTCACGTGCGGCGGCACCTGTTCGAGCCCGACCACGACGCTCGACGCGATCGGCAGCAGCGAGTAGAGGAACAACGCGAGCACGGCCGGCGCGACGCCGATCCCGCGAATGCCGAGCGCGGCCGCGAGCGGCACGTGCGCGGCGAGCAGGCCGAGCGGCGCCATCATCAGCCCGTACATCGCGATGCTGGGGATCGTCTGCACGATATTGAGCACCGGCATCGCGACGGTGCGCACCGCCGCGATGCGCGCACAGGCGATGCCGAGCGGCACGCCGGCCACGAGCGCGGCGGCGACCGAGCCGCCCGCGAGCGACACGTGACGAATCGCTTCGCGCCAGAAATCGTCGCTGCGCACCGCGTATTCGCGCATCACGGAGAGGCCGTCCCACCAGCCGCTCGCGAGCGGCACGGCAACCGCCGCGATCGCGACGGCGAGCGCGGCGAGACGCCGCCACGGGCCGAACGCGAGGCGCGCGAGCGCGTCGGCGATGAGCACGGCCCACGCGAACAGCAGCAACCAGACGCCGGCGTCGGGCGACACGCGGGCCAGCACGTCGTCGGGCGCGACGACGTGCGTCGCGGCCGCGCCGACCGCATACGCGAGCGTCGCGAGCCCCGCGCAGCCGGCCGCGAGCCGCCACGCGGGGCGGCTCGCCGTCATCGCCCACAGCGCGCCGACGGTCCACAGCGCGGCCAGCGCGGCGCCCTGCATCGCCGGCAGCGCGGCGAACACCGACAGCCCGGTGCCGGCCGCGATCCGGTTCGGCCGCAGCACCGCGAACGACAGGCCGAACACGGCGACGATCGTCAGGATGCCGATCAGGATGCCGACCTTGTCGAGCGTGACGCGCCGCGCGGACGCGGCCGCGCGCTCCGTCATTTCACGAAACCCTTCGCTTTCAGGTAGCTTTTCGCGACGCCGGCCGCCGGCTCGCCGTTGAGCTGGATGCGGGCGTTCAGCGATTGCAGCGTCTTCAGGTCGAGGCTCGCGAACACGGGCTTGAGCAAGTCGGCGATCTGCGGATGCGCTTTCAGCGCGGCTTCGCGGATCACCGGCGCCGGCGCGTAGACGGGCTGCACGTGCTTGTCGTCGTCGAGCACCGCGAGGCCGCTCGATGCGATGCCGCCGTCGGTGCCGTAGACCATCGCGGCGTTCACGCCGTCGGTCTGGTTCGCGGCGGCCTTGATCGTCGCGGCCGTGTCGCCGCCGGACAGCACGACGAGCTGCTCGGGTTTCAGCTTGAAGCCGTACGCTTTCTCGAACGACGGCAGCGCCGATGCGCTGTTCACGAATTCGGCCGAGGCCGCGAGCTTCACCTTGCCGCCGCCGGCCACCCACTTGCCGAAGTCGGAGAAGGTCTTCAGGTGCTGCGACTGAGCGACGGGCGCAAGCAGCGCGACGCCCCACGTGTTGTTCGCGGGCGCCGGGGCGAGCCACACGAGATGGTTCGCCGCGTAGTCGAGTTTTTTCGCGGTGTCGTAGCCCTGGCTCGCGTTCTTCCACACCGGGTCGTCGGCCTTGTTGAAGAAGAACGCGGCGTTGCCCGTGTATTCGGGGTAGACGTCGATCTCGCCGCTCGTGAGCGCCTTGCGCACGATCGGCGTCGTGCCGAGCGCGATCTTTTCGGTGACGGGAATGCCGTGGGCCTTCAGCACCTGCGAAATGAGGTTGCCGAGCAGGTTGCCTTCGGTGTCGATTTTCGACGACACCACGACGGGCGTGTCGGCGTGCGCGCCGGGCGCCACGATGGCGGCGGCGAACGCGAGGCCCAGGATCCGGGCGGGCAGGGCGAGCTTCATCGGGGCCAATCTCCAGGACGGGGGCGTACGCCGAAAGTTACTTGACTGAGCGGGCTTTGGCAAACCGCGTGCGGCGGCGTGTCCACAGCCGGTGTGGGGATAACCCGCATCCGTCATGCGGGCTTGTTACACTGAAATTCGTTCCCCGCCTGCGGACATTTGCTGACATGAAGCCCGAGCTGCTGGTCCTCATCGCGCTGCGCGGCGACGCGCATCGCGAGATCGCCGCGTCGTTCGACGTGCGTTATGCCCCGACGCCCGATGCGCGCGAACGCGCGATCGCCGAACACGGCAGCACGATTCGCGCGGTGCTGACCAACGGCAGCACCGGGCTGACCGCCGCCGAGATCGACCGGCTGCCGCGGCTCACGTTCGTCAGCGCGCTCGGCGCGGGCTACGAGCACATCGACGTCGCGCATGCGAAGGCGCGCGGCATTGTCGTGGTCACGGGCGCCGGCACCAACGACGATTGCGTCGCCGATCACGCGTTCGCGCTGCTGCTCGCGGCGGTGCGCAACGTCGTGCAGCTCGATGCGAAGACCCGCGCGGGCGTATGGCGCGACGGGCTGTCGATGCCGCCGAACGTGTCGGGCAAGAAGCTCGGCATCGTCGGGCTCGGCAAGATCGGCGAGAAATGCGCGCGCCGCGCGGCCGGCTTCGACATCGAGATCGGTTATCACAACCGGTCGGAGAAGCCCGTGCCGCATCGCTATTTCGACCGGGTCGACGCGCTCGCGCAGTGGGCCGATTTCCTGATCGTCGCGACGCCGGGCGGCGCGGGCACGCGGCATCTGATCGATCGCACCGTGCTCGACGCGCTCGGCCCCGGCGGCTTTCTCGTCAACGTGTCGCGCGGCAGTGTTGTCGATACCGCTGCTTTGGCGGACGCGTTGCGCGAACGGCGCATCGCGGGCGCGGGGCTCGACGTGTACGAAGGCGAACCGGAGCCGCCGCGTGCGCTGACGGATCTCGACAGCGTCGTGCTCACGCCGCACATGGGCGGCTGGTCGCCCGAGGCGCTCGATCGTTCGGTGCGGCAGTTTCTCGACAACGCGGCGCGGCATTTCGCGGGGCAACCGGTGTTGACGCCGGTGTGAGCGCCGCGCGGCGGCATCGGATCAGTCCGCCTGCTTGCAGAATGTCCAGTAGAAATCCGGCAGGTTCGCCGGCTTGTCGGCATCGAGATCGATCCAGCCGAACTGGTGGTGCTCGTCGCTCAGCACGATGTCATGGCGATCGACCTCGCACTGGAAGCACACGATCAGTACGCGCTTGCCCGGCACGACCTCGCACGAGCGGCTGCCCACGTAGCGGATCGCCGACGCGACGATTCCGCATTCTTCCTGCACTTCGCGGGTGACCGCGTCTTCGAGCGATTCGCCCGCTTCGGGCCAGCCGCCCGGCAGCTCCCACTCGTCGCGGGGATTGCGCAGGAACAGGACGGAACGGCCATCGCGCACGATGGCTTTGGCGCTGAGGGGAATCATGGGGGCTCACCGTAGGCATTCGATTGCCGCAGCCTAGCGCAGGTGTTCCCTTCTTGCAGCGATGCTCCCGCCCGCATCGACGCGGATGCGGGCGGGGGAGACGGCAGCGTCAGGCTGCCAGCCGGCGCACGACTACGCGCCCGTCGATGATGACGCGAGCGGCACCGTCACCGACGTGCCGGCCGGATCGAGCGTCAGGCCCGTGCCGGGCGTCGGTCGCAGCGTCGCCTCGTAGTCGCTGGAGAGGACGACGAGCCCCAGCCGGTGGCCGGCTTCCAGCCGGTAGTCGCGCGGCATGAAGGTCAGCTTCAGGTCGTACGGCATGCCGGGCAGCACCGGTTGCGACACCCACTCGGACAGCCGGTTGCGCGGGTCGGTCCATGCGCGCGTGACGATCGTCGCCGTGCCGTCCGGCGCGCGGTCGACCAGCAGCGCCGTCACGTTCGCGACGCCCGTGAAGGTCAGCCTGACGTGCGCGGTCGCGGTGCCGGAGATGCGCGTGGCGGCTGTCAGCGGGGCCGTCTCGAAGCGGCTGCGGTTTTCGCCGGTCGGCGTGTTCGCCAGCGTGAGCGCGGGAATGCGCGCATCGTCGGTGAAGCGCGCGAGCGGGCCGCCGCTCGGCAGCCGCAGCAGCGTGCCGGTACCGGCGCCGTCGCCGCCCGCGAAGTACGTAACCGGCGTGGCGCGCCGCGCGGCCCAGTCGGCTTCCTTCAGCAGCGTGCCGTCCGCCTGCGCGATCACCGCGCGCGGATCCTGCTCGACGCCGTTGTCATAGCCGATCAGGTAGCGCGTGAACCAGCGGTTCACCTCCGCGGTCCACGCGTCGGCCATGCCCGGCACGCGGGTCGGATCGGTGTGCTTCAGGCGATGCAGCCACAGCTGGGTCGGCACGCCCTGGCGTCGCATCGCCAGATACCACGACGTCGACTGGTCGACGCGCACGTTGTCGTCGGTGAGGCCCTGCGCGACGAGCGCCGGCGCGACCGCGAACCCGGTCGGGATGTCGCGTGCGGCCCAGAACGGCGAATAGTCGCCGGTCTTGCGGTCTTCCTGCTGCAGTGCTTCGTCGATCAGGTGCGTGCAGCGCTCCGGATGCGCGTTGGTCAGCAGCGCCTTGATGTAGACGTCGACGTCCTCGCCCTGATAGCCTTCCGGCGCGCGCACGAGGCCGCCCGAGCGGTAGTAGCCGTACATGTTCGACAGCCCGGCGATCGGCACGATCGCGTCGAGCCCGCGCGTGCGCAGGCTGGCGACCATCTTCGGCAGCGTGCCGTCGTACGACACGCCGTACATGCCGACGTGGCCGGTCGACCAGTTCGCGACGACCGTCTTGCCGTTCGCGTCCTTCGCGGTCGCATCGCGGCCGAGCCAGCGGATCACCGACGCCATCGCGACCGATTCGTCGCGCGTCAGGATCGTCGGGCAGCCGTCCGAGCCGGCGGTGCCGAGCGAATCCGCATAGACGATCGTGAAGCCGCGCGGCACGAAATAGCTTTCGATCCACGAGCGGCCGGCGGCAGCCGCCTCGACCTGCTGCAGCATCCGCGATTGCGGCGCCGCGGCCAGGATGCGGGCGGACGCCGATGCGGGCGCGCCTGCGGTCGCGACTGGATGCGGCGTGCCGTCGAGTTCGACGTCGACGTCGTGATTGGGGCTGTCGGCGAGCCCGGCGTAATACGGGCTCGCGAGCACGATGACGGGCGTGCGCGCGCCGTTCGCGGTTTCGGATGGCCGCACGATGCGTACGTGGATGCGGTCGCGCGTGCCGTCGCCGTCGGAATCGACCGGCGTGTCGACCCACGCGTTTTCCTCGATCGTGCCGCCCGACAGCGACGGCTGCACCTGGCCGTTGCTGATCACCGGCTTGTAGCGTCCGCCGCTCGCCGGATTCGCGTACGGCACGCCGGACGGCGAAAAGCGCGACGCGAGCGATGGCGTATTGGCCGTGTCGGCCGCGGCGGAGGCCCCCTCCTGTTGGCCCTGCGCGAGCGCTGACACGCCCGCCACGCTGCCGCCGTCGTCGCCGCCGCACGCGGCGAGCGTCGTGGCCGCCACGAGCGCGGGCAGCCATGCGCGCCGCACTCCGGTTCGATGAATGTTCATTGAATCGACCTCGTCTCTTGTGTTTGTCTGGAACCGGCTGGCTCGCGATACGCCCCCTGCGGCCTGGCCGGGTGCTGCGTCGGATGAAGCGGAACTGCACCATCAAAAAACGGCGGGCGAGATGGATGAGCGTCTCGCCCGGTGCCGGCGCGCGTCAGGCGGCGCGCATCCGGCCGGCGTCGAGGCGAGTGCATCGCCCCGAACGGAAATCGTCAGTGCGGCGGTTCGCTGCGAATGCAGGACTGCGAATCAAATGCGGGCATGCCCGGGATTCCTTCAGGTTTCGAATGAAACGGAACGGCACGATGCAATGAGGCGGGAATGTTGCGAACGGCGGTGCTGCAACGGCAGGAAAGCGCGACGCGAGTCGGCACGCTGGCCGGATTGCTTTCCGGAAGCTTGCGCAAAAGTTATCTCAGCGAAATGCCCGTGTCAAACTTTTTTAGTTCGGGTCAAACAAAGTTTCGGTGTGCGTGGGGCGGGCGATCTCAACTTCCGCGGAATCCGTCCGTAAACAATGAAAAACGCGCTGAAAACGAGAGAGAGGGCAATGACGATTCCGGTCACGGCGGCGGGCGGCCTTACGCTCGCGCAAATGGCACAGGCGGCGCTCGACGGGCGTCAGACGCTGGACGCGACCGCGTCCGGCGCGCCGCAAGACGCGCCGATCGGCATCCGGGCAATCGACCCGGAAGCGATGCAGGCGGCGCTGACGAAACAGTTGTCGATGGTGGGCGACCTGTCGATGAAGCTGCGCGGCGTGACCGACGCGCTCGCGACGAGCCTGCGGGACATCGTCGCGAAGCGGCCGGACCTGGCCGATGCGCCATTCGATTTCATGACCGACGCCGGCCGGATCAAGGTCGTGTCGAAGACGTTGACCGACAGCGATCGCGCATGGATCGAGTCGACGCTGAATTCGAACGCCGGCCTCGTGCTCGCGACGCGCGCGTTTCACGAGCAGGCCGTCGATATCGCCGCGCAGGGTGCGACCGTGCGAGGCGACACGTTCACGGACAGCGATCGCGCGGCGGCGAGCCAGGGCGCCGACACGCGCTTTCACTTCATGAGCCTGCTCGACCGGTCGGTCGTGGACAACCCGCCGCCCGTGCCGCCCGGCGGGCACTTCACCACGCAGGACGGCACGACGCTGACGATCGCGCCGTCGGCCGGCAGCGCGCGCGGCACGCTCGCGTTGCTGGACGCCGCACGCCAGCTATCGTCGGGCACGTCGATTTTCGTCGACGCGTCCGGCAACAAGTCCTACGGCATGCGCGTGGAACTCGTCAACGTCGGCTTCGACGTGCTCGCCGGCTACACGCCGGACGGCGGCAACAGCGTCGGTTTCCACGAGATCGCGTAACGCCGCGCCAATCGAGCCGGTTGCGTCTACTCGTCGCGCAACGCTTCGGCGGGCCGCACCCGTGCGGCGCGCCAGCTCGGGTACAGCGTCGCGACGCACGACATCAGGAACGCGGCCGACGCGATCTCGATCACGTCGAGCGCCGACAGCTTCGACGGCAGCGCGCTGAGGAAATACACGGACGGCGTCAGGAAGCGGATGCCGAGCAGTTGCTCGATCGCCGGCAGCACCACCGGGATGCTCACCGCGATCGCGCAGCCGAGCGCGACGCCTGCCAGCGTGCCGGCGAGGCCGATCGTCATTCCCTGGATCGCGAAGATCTTCATGATCGAGCGGGGCGGCGCGCCGAGCGTGCGCAGGATCGCGATGTCGCCCTGCTTCTGCGTGACCGTCATCACGAGCGACGACACGAGGTTGAACGCGGCGACCGCGACGATCAGCATCAGGATCAGCGACAGCATGCGTTTCTGCAGCCGCTCGGCCTCGAACCACGTGCGGTTCTGCCGCGTCCAGTCGCGGATATACAGGTCGCCCGACAGCGTACGCGACAGCGCCAGCGCGATCTCCGGCGCACGCTGCAGATCGTCGATGCGCAGCCGGATGCCGGTCGGCGCGGGCACGTTGAACAGTTGCTGCGCATCGCGGATGTGGATGTACGCGAGCGCGCTGTCGTACTGGTAGTGGCCCGACTCGAACGTGCCGACCACGTTGAACTGGCGGAACCGCGGCAGCGCGTCGCCCAGGCGCGCACGGTTGCCGGGCGCGAAGAACGTGATGCGGTCGCCGATCTTCACGTGCAGTGCATCGGCGAGCGCGGCGCCGAGGACGATGCCCATCTCGCCCGGCGCGAGCGCGTCGAGGCGCCCGGTCTTCAGCTTGCGCGCGATCTCGGACACGCGCGGCTCGAGCACGGGATCGATGCCGCGCAGCGCGACGCCCGTCACGTTGCCCGCGTTCGTCAGCAGCGCCTGCGCGTCGACGTAGGGTGCGACGGCACGCACCGCCGCGTTCTGTAACGATTCGTGTGCGGTCAGCCGCCAGTCGGGCATCGCGCCGGACGGCGAGAAGATTTCCACGTGCGCGAGCACCGACAGCATCCGGTCGCGCACCTCGGTGCGAAAGCCGTTCATCACCGACAACACGACGATCAGCGCGGCCACGCCGAGCGCGATGCCGGCCATCGCGGCGCCGGCGATGAACGACACGAAGCCGTCGCCGGCCGAGCGCCGGCCGCCGCGCGCGTAGCGCAGCCCGATCTGCCATTCGAACGGGAGTTTCAAGCGGTTTCCTTTCATTTCGATTCGATCCTGCCGAGCCGCGCATTCTAGCGAACGTGGCGCGACCGCGTGCAGCCGTCGGGTCGCGACGGCCCGCGACCAGCCGATATCCGACCGCCTGCCGGGTCGGCGACGTATCGTGGACGGCGCCCGCGTGGGCCGCAACGCGTCGAAGCCGTGATGCTGCACGAGGACCGCTGGTTCCGGTGGCATCCGGGTTTCAATCCGTACGGGCTCGCGTGCGGCGCATGGATCACCTACGTGCGCGGCGGGCAGGACGCGATCGACCGTGCGCTGGCCGCGTCGCGTAACCGGCTGTATGCGCGCTGGCTGACGGCGCATCCGGGCGATGCGTCGCTCAAGCCGCTGTCCGCGTTGCCGTTCGACGCGCCGCATGCGGTCGACCAGACGCTCGCTGCGCGCAACGATACGTGCGACATGGGCGTGAAGGCGCGGGTCGGCCCCGCGAACTTCTTCGATCGCTCGATCGACGGGCAGGTGAACGGCATGCGCGCGCGGCGCTCGCCGGGCTCCGCGCTCAAGCCGTTCGTCTATGCGCCCGGCTTCGACCGGGGCGTGCTGCATCCGGATTGCCGCGATGCCGGGCAGGTCGAAGGCGACCCGCCGCGCGTCACGTCGTCGCTACGCGGCAGTCCGTATGCGATGCGCGTGAAGACCACCGACGAAACGTGCATCGCGTTCAACGCGACCGCCGATGCGACCGCGCATGCGCTGTACGGGTTCGTCAACGATGCGTACGTCGGTCGCAGCGCGCCGGGCGACGCGCTGTTCTGGCAGCCGCGCACGGCCGGCAGCTATACGGTGCGGGTGGTCGACGATCACGGGCGCAGCGATCAGCGGCCGCCGGGAGTAGGGCTGGAGCAGTAAGCAGGCGCGGCCCGCTCGCGCGGTTCAAACGCTGTAGCCGATCCGCAGCACACCCCATGGCCGTCTGCCGACGACGATCGGCGCGGACACGTCCTTCATCAGCGCGAACTGGCCGTTGCCCATGTCGCGCCGATAGGTCTGCAACAGGAACGGCTTGTCATGCGCCACGGACATGCGCGCCGTGCGGTCCGTGTAGATCCGGCGGTTCCGGCAATTCGCCGCGTTCCACGCGGCGTCCGAGCGCTGAGGCAGCGAGAACTTGCGGTTGTGGGTCGGCAGGTAGCACTGCCGGTCGAAGCTCGCGCAATAGACGATGCGTTCGTCGAGATCGAGCACCGGCTCCTGGACGGCCGGCAGCACGCGATCGGTGAACGCGGTGAAGCGCGTCATGAACTGCTGCGGGTCGGTGCCGGGAATCGGTTCGTAGTGCGCGTCGAAGAGCGCGTCGAGTGCGATGTCGCCGCGCCCGACCGCCTCCTCGAAGAGTTTGCCGATCGCGGCGGCCGTGCTGCGCGCGGCGTCGATCAGGCGCGTGTCGGGCGATTCGATACCGGTCGCGGCGGTGAGCTCGATCAGCGTCTCGGAGACGGAGAGCAGATTGCCGAGCCGGTCCTTGGCCTGCGAGAAGTTCTGGGCCGAGTTCTCGACGCCGGACGCCATCTCGCCCACCTGTTCGTCGAGACGATGGCACTGCGTCTCGATCTCGTCCGTCAGCGACGCGATCTGTTCGGCCTCGCCGGCGAGTTCGGTGATCGCGTGACCGGTCGCGTGCACGACCTCGCCGATCGTGCGCGTGCCCTCGCGCACGCGATGCGCGCGGGCGGCGTTGTCGGTGCCTTCCGCGAGCAGGTGTTCGGTCTGCTCGGCGAGCCGCGCGAGGGTCGTCTCGATCTGGGCCGTCGCCTGCCCGGTCTTCGCGGACAGGTTCTTGACCTCGGCCGCGACGACCGCGAAGCTGCGGCCCGACTCGCCGGCGCGCGCGGCCTCGATCGCGGCGTTCAGCGCGAGCAGGTGGGTCTGGCGCGCGATGACGGAGATTTCCTCGGACACGGCCCGCACGTGATCGAGTGCGTCACGCAGCGCGCCCATCTGGTCGCTGATCGTGGTGACGCCCTCGACGAGGCCGTGAATGTCGGCGAGCGAGGCCTCGATCGTCTGCTGCGACTGCCGGACCGCATTCGACGCATTGGCGCTGACGTCGCGCACCTGCTGCGCGGCCTCGGCGATCCGGTGGTTGCCGCGCAGCGTGAGGGCGGCCGATTCGCGCAGCGTGTGGCACACCTCCGCCTGTCGGGCGACGCGGGCCGCGACTTCCTCGACGTGACCCGACACGTCGCAGATCTCGATGCCCAGCCTGCCGGCCTGTTCGGCGATGTCGCCGACGAGCGCGCGCGACGAACGGCGGCCGCGGCCGATTCCGAAGAAGTTCACGTTGGTGGGTCTCCTTGAGGACATGCGCACCGGGTTCCCGGCGGATGGTGGGCGTGCGTTCCTGACTTGACGGCTGCACGGCCGCGGACTTGAGGTCGGGTAAACATCGAGATCGGCATCCCCGACGGCCGGACCGGCGCCGGGCGGGGCGCGTTTGCACCACGTTTGCGCCACGTTTGCCGTGGCGGCCGCGCGGCGGCGTGACGAGGGACGGGCGGCGCGTGGCGGCCGCCCGTCCACAGGCGCTGCGTCAGAACACGTGGTGAATGCCGGCGTTGACGCCGACCGTCGTGCCCGGCAGCCCGTACAGCGCGCCGCCCGTGATGCCGAGGCCGGTATTCATCGCGCCGTGGTTGTTGACGACGCCGACCTGCGCATACAGGCCGGTTCGCTTCGACAGGCTGTAGTCGGCGCCGATCGCGGCCAGCAGCGAATGATTGTGCGAGTCGTTGCGGTCGGTCGTGTACCACGCGCCGGTGTTCAGGTCGAGGGCCGGCGTGACGCGGTAGTCGAGGCCGGCGCTATACACGTTGTTGCTGAACGAGCCGGCGACCTTGTAGCTCGTGAACGACGCCTTGCCGGTCACCGGCCCGAACGTGTAGGCGGCACCGATCGTGCGGCCGACGAACGCGACCGTGCTCGGCACCGGCGTCGGGGACGTACCGCCGTTGCCGTCGTAGAGCGCCGCGTTGAGCATGAAACCGCCGTTCGTATAGGTGAGGCTGCCGGAATACTGGCGTCCCGCCTGGAAGTCGCCGGCCTTGCCGCCGAAGCCGAACATCGCGCTGGCCGTCAGCCCGGCGATGGTCGGGCTCGTGTACGAAATCGCGTTCGGATTGAAGAGGCCCGTGACGAGCACGTTGTCGACGTACGGAACCAGCGCGGCGCCGAAGTGCGAGACGTTGCGCGGATCCGATCCGAGGATCGCGAGCACGAACGGCGAGAACTGAAGGCCGACCTTCGTTTCGCCGAAGCCGCCGTCGATTCCGACCCATGCCTGGCGGCCGAAGAAGTTGCCGTTCGAGTGGCCGAACGCGCCGTCCGTGATGTTGAAGCCGCTTTCCAGCTTGAATCGCGCGTGCAGCCCGCCGCCGAGATCCTCGGTGCCCGTGATGCCGAAGTTGGTCGGCGTCATGCCCGTGTCGGTCAGCGCGAACTGGCGTCCGGCGTTGCCGCCGGTCGCCGAATCCAACGAGCGGCTCGTATAGAGCAATGCGGCGTCGAGGTCGCCGTACAGCGTGACGCTGCTCTGCGCGAAACTGCTGCTTGCCGCCGCGCCCAGCAGCGCCGCGCAAATCGTCCATGTCCTGCTCTTCATCGTCTGTCTCCGTTTTGTGAGTGTTGTAATACGCACAACTGATTAAACCTTCGTTGGCGGAAGCGCTGCGAGCCGCCTGCATGCCGTGCCGTCGGGGAACGCACGGCGATGCTTCTCGCCGGCGCGAACGCGGCCGCGAGCCCGGCGTGGGAAACGGGCCAGCGGCCGTGCTGCGACGCCGCGGTGAAGCGATGCGCCCGCCGTGGCGGGCGGCGTTACATCGAACGGTTCAACTGCTCGAGGATGGCCGGGTTCTCGAGCGTGGACGTGTCCTGCGTGATCGCTTCGCCCTTCGCGAGCGAGCGCAGCAGGCGCCGCATGATCTTGCCCGAGCGCGTCTTCGGCAGGTTGTCGCCGAAACGGATGTCCTTCGGCTTCGCGATCGGCCCGATCTGCTTGCCGACCCAGTCGCGCAGCGTCTTCGCGAGCGCCGCCGCTTCGTCGCCTTCCGGGCGCGAGCGCTTCAGCACCACGAACGCCACGACCGCCTCGCCCGTCGTATCGTCCGGACGGCCGACCACCGCTGCCTCGGCCACGAGTGCATGCGACACCAGCGCCGACTCGATCTCCATCGTGCCGAGCCGGT
>NZ_JACCQB010000091.1:0-14846 GCF_015712265.1 Burkholderia sp. 9777_1386
CGTCCAGGAGCGTCCAGGAGCGTCCAGGAGCGTCCAGGAGCGTCCAGGAGCGTCCAGGAGGCGCGAAACCGGCGAGGCCAGGGGGTAGGGGCCGCCGACCCTGGAAAACGCCTCTATGGGCCTTCCAGGGTCGAATTTCGACCGCCATGCGCTCGCGGCCGGGCTGGCCCAGGCCCGGCGCGTAGTATTTCCCTGTAGGGCTCGTAAATTGTAGTATGTAGTAGTATTATACAACATACTACAACGCTACATTTCATACAGGAGCACCCGCTATGGCAGTCACGAAAGAGCAGATTTTTTCCGCCGCCGACGACCTGGCCGCCGCCGGCCAGAAGCCCACGCTTGAGGCAATCCGGCAGATCACCGGCGGGAGCTACACAACCATTTCCCCGGCCCTGAACGAGTGGAAGGCCCGCCAAGCTACCGCCGCCGCGCCCCTGCGCGAGCCTGCGCCCCAGGCCGTCGCCGACCGCCTGGCCGAGCTGGGCAGCGACCTATGGACAATCGCCCTCGACCTGGCGAACGCCCGGCTTGCCGTTGAACGGGAAGGGCTGGAGAAGGCCCGCGCCGAGCTGGAAGCCGACCGCAACGAGGCAACCGAGCTGGCCGACAAACTGGCCGGCGACGTGGAAGCTCTGCAATCCCGCCTGGCGTCCATCGAGGCCGCCGAAGCGGCCGCACGCGGCGAAGCCGACGAGCTGCGCGGCCAACTGGCCGCCGCCCAGGAACAGGCGCACACGGCCGAGGCCCGCGCCCAGGAGATCGAGCGCCGCGCCGGCGAGCTGCGCACGGAGCTGGACAGGGCGCACCAGGACGCCGACCAGGCACGCGGGGCGCTGGCCGAACAGCAGAAGGCCAGCCAGGCGGCAGCGGCCCAACTCGACCAGGTGCGCGCCGAGCTGGCGAAGGTGCAGGCCAAGGCCGAGGCCAACGAGGAAGCGCACCAGGAACAACGTAAGGCCGCAGCGGCCGAGGCGCACCGCATGGCCGAACGCCTTACCGCCGCCCAGGCCGAGCGCGACCAGGCCACGAAGGCGGCTGCTCAGGCCCGCGAGGAAGCCGCCCGCCTGGCCGGACAGCTCGACACACTCAAGGAACAATCGGCCGCGCTGCTGGCCCGCATCACGCCGCCTGCGGCCGAGGCCAAGCCGACCAGGAAGAAGCCAGGCGGCGAGTGATCGACCGCCCCTCAAGTGTCAATAAAGCCTAGGCAGCACATTGACACTTGAGGGGCGCGCTTTAGCCGCTAAAAAAGCACGCAAGGCAAACAGCACGCATATTTCCCCTTGGCGTCCGACTTCGCCCCGTGGGGCGCTTACAGCAAGTCCTCTTTGTTCGGCGTCGGGTTGAAGTTGAAGCTGGGAATCTTCCCGGCTTGCTCGCTGGCAGGGCTGGCCGGAACTGCGGCGGCGGCCGGCTTTGGTGTGGCGGCTGGAACGGGTGCCGGCGTATTGCTGGCCGACCTGGTGGCGGCCTTTGGTGCTGGTGTGGCCGTGGTCGGCGCTGCTGGTGCTGTCGGCCGGGCGAGGGGGTCCGTGTTGCGAATGAGCTGGTTCACGTACTTGATGAAGGCGTCGTACTTGAACGCGATCCGGCCTTCATCGCGCAGCGTTGCCCACACAACTTTGACCGGCCAGCCGTCATCCAGAGCCTTCTTCACCTCATCCCGTACCGCCAGGAATGCAGCTCGATTTTTGCCGGCCTGGGTCGGTTGCGTGGTGCTCATCCGCTCGGCGATGCGCTCTGAAAGGCTCTTGGCCATGTCGATTTTTAGCCCTTGAATTTCCCGATTTAAAGCCGATCAAATACCGATTTTTCGGCGATTAATCCGATTCTATACCGATTTAACGCCTGTTCTCCAGATTCGCCGTGCAGTCGGTGTGTATTTGATGCAAAATCGCATGTAGGCCGATACTTGATTTATTTGCAATAGTGGATGTATCGAGGGCAGGATGTGTGAAGTAGGCCCACCATGCAAGCATGGTGATCCTCTTCACTTCCCCTTATTCGCGCCTGCGGCGCTCAACGGGGCATCCTGCCCTGCGGGGCCAGCCGGCGGCCGCCGGCAACGACAGAGGACGCCAAGATGGAGGCCAACGAGAACAAGGTAACGAGGAAGGGCAGCACGCCCATCAAGGTCTATTGCCTGCCGGACGAACGGGCCGTCATCGAGGCCAACGCCCAGGCCGCCGGCATGAGCACGTCCGCCTACCTGCTGGCGGTCGGTCAGGGCTACCAGGTCAAGGGCGTGACCGACTTCGAGAACGTGCGCGACCTGGTGCGCGTGAATGGCGACCTCGGCCGGCTGGGCGGTCTGCTCAAGCTCTGGCTGACCGACGACCCGCGCACGGCCCGCTTCGGCGATGACACCATCCGGGCGCTGCTGGCCCGGATCGAGGCGACCCAGGACAAGATCAGCACCATCGCCGAAAGCGTGGTGCGGCCGCGAGGCGGGCAATCGTGATCGCCAAGCACGTGCCCATGCGCTCGCTGGGGAAGTCCGACTTCGCCGGCCTGGTGCGGTACGTCACCGACGCGCAGAGCAAAGACCATCGGCTGGGCCAGGTGCAGGTCACGAACTGCGCCGCCGACACCGTGCGCGATGCCATCACCGAGGTACTGGCGACCCAGCAGGCCAACACGCGGGCCAAGGGCGACAAGACCTATCACCTGATCGTCAGCTTCCGCGCCGGCGAGCAGCCGAGCGCCGACATCCTGCGGCAGATCGAGGCCCGCATCTGCGACGGGCTGGGCTTGGGCGAGCATCAGCGCGTCAGCGCCGTGCATAACGACACCGACAACCTGCACATCCACATTGCCATCAACAAGATTCACCCGACCAGGGGCACGATGCAGGAGCCGTACTACTCGCATCGGGCGCTGGCCGACCTCTGCGCGACCCTGGAACGCGACTACGGACTGGAACGGGACAATCACGAACCACGCCAGCGCGGCGCGGCCGCCAGGGCCGGCGACCTGGAACAGCACGCCGGCGTGGAAAGCCTGGTCGGCTGGATCAAGCGCGAATGCCTGGACGAGATCAAGGGCGCGGCGAGCTGGGCCGAGCTGCACCAAGTCATGCAAGACAACGGCCTGGCGTTGCGCGCACGTGGTAACGGCCTGGTCATCGAGGCCGGCGACGGCACGATCATCAAGGCCAGCACTCTAGCCCGCGACCTGTCCAAGCCCGCCCTGGAAAAGCGGCTCGGCGCGTTCGAGGCATCGCCCGAGCACCAGGCCGCGCCGGCCCGGCGCAGCTACCAGAAGGGCCGGCCGATGCGCTTGCGCGGCGGCCTGGACACGACCGAGCTTTACGCCCGGTACAAGGGCGCACAGCAGAACCTCACGGCCGCCAGGGCCGGCGTGCTGGCCGAGGCGAAGCGCCGGAAGGATCGGGCCATCGAGAACGCCAAGAAGGCGGCGGCCACCAGGCGGGCGACGATCAAGCACCTGACCGATGGCCGGCTGACCAAGAAGCTGCTTTACAGCCAGGCCAGCGCCGCGCTGCGGGCCGACCTGGAGGCGATCCACAAGCGCCACGACCAGGAGCGGGCGGCGATCTACAACGAGTACCGCCGGCGGCCGTGGGCCGACTGGCTCAAGCAGCAGGCGACGGCCGGCGACGGCCAGGCGCTCGATGCGCTGCGCGCCCGCGAGGCGGCCCACGGCCTCAAGGGCGACACCATCCAGGGCGACGGCCCCGCCAAGCCCGGCCATGCTCCGGTGATCGACAACATCACGAAGAAGGGCACGATCATCTACCGCGCTGGCAGCTCTGCCGTGCGCGATGACGGCGAGCGCCTGGCCGTGTCCAGCCAGGCCGACCGCGCTGGCGTGGCGGCGGCGTTGCGCCTGGCAATGGAACGCTACGGCGAGCGCATCACCGTCAGCGGCAGCGTGGAGTTCAAGGCCGCCGTGATCCGGGCGGCCGTCGATGCCCAGCTCCCCATCACCTTCGTCGATCCGGCACTGGAAAGCCGGCGGCAGGCCGAGGCCACCAAGGCCCAGGCCAAGCGCCGGCCAGGTGTGCACCCTGTCGGCCAGGAGCCGCCGCCACATCGCCGGCACGGCCTGCGCACGTTGGGCCAGCTCGACGGGCTGCACATCGAGGGCGAAGCCCAGCGGCCGGTACAAGCGCCGACCCAGGCCACCCCGACACCGCCGCCGGCCAAAGTTCAGCAGCCGGCCAGGCCCGCGCCGTCCGAGCTGGAACAGCGCCAGGCACGGCTACGGGCGCAGATGGAAGCCAAGAAGGCCAAACGCCAGGACAAGGGGCGCGGGCGATAGATTGCGTGCTTTTGTGCTTGTCGTTATGCGTGCTTAATGTATAATCTTGCTATCTGGCGCGAATGACGTTAGATAGCACTACACCGATGTTCAACAAAAATGGCCGGGCGCAACGGTGTCGCCAAGGTCGGGTACCGGACAGCGCGACGTGGCGAGCTGTCTCTGTGATGGCCCAGCTCCGCATCTTCTAGGTGCGGTTCAGAGCAGCCACTTCATCACATCGAGGAACTCGACCATGAAGCACGTCCGCCTTTTAGCGGCTAAAACCGCGCTTGCCGCCGTCCTGGCCGGCAGCATCATCATCACCCCAGCGCAGGCCGGCATTCCCGTCATCGACGGCGGGAACCTGGTGCAGAACGTCATGACGGCCATCGAGTCGGTGGCGCAGACGCTCAAGCAGATCGAGCAGTACCAGACCCAATTGCAGCAGTACGAGAACATGCTGCAAAACACGATGGCCCCGGCGGCCTACATCTGGGATCAGGCGCAGTCCACGATCAACGGGCTGATGAACGCCGTCAACACGCTGGACTACTACAGGAACCAGCTCGGTAGTCTCGATGCCTACCTGGGCAAATTCCAGGATGTGAGCTACTACCGCAGCTCGCCGTGCTTCTCGGCCGCCGGGTGCTCGGACGCCGAGCGCGCTGCGATGGAGCAAAACCGCCGCCTGGCGAGCGAGAGCCAGAAGAAGGCGAACGACGCGCTTTTCAAGGGTCTGGAGCAGCAGCAGCGCAACCTTACCGCCGACGCTCGCCAGCTCGAACGGCTCCAGTCGGCCGCACAAGGCGCGACCGGCCAGATGCAGGCTATCGGCTTCGCCAACCAGCTCGCCGCCAACCAGGCGAACCAGCTCCTGCAAATCCGTGGCTTGCTGATCGCGCAGCAGAACGCCGCTACCGCCAGGATGCAGGCGCAGGCCGACCTTGAAGCGCAGCAGCAGGCCGCCGGCGCGACTTCCAGGGAATCCAGGATCGAGCGCACGGCAAGCCCGAGAAACTGGCTCGAACTGACCCGCTGACGGAGGCCCTGCACCATGAAGAAAACGATGCTGCTTGCCGGCCTCGTGGTGGTGCTGATGGCCGGCTGCGACAACAAGCCGGCCATCCCGCCCATGCCAGAGGTCAATGACACCAATTGCCAGATCGAGGCGATCAAGAAGATCGAGGACAGGGCCACGCGCGAGAAATTCGCCGGGCTGTGCTCGCGCCGGTCGCCAGCCGCCGGCGGCATCGCGCCGACCGAGAAGCCCATGAACTGGCTCGAACTGGCCGACCCGAAAGACCAGAAGGGGGCGAAGCCATGAAAGCACTGCACAAGGCGGCGCTGATCGGCGTCACCCTCGCGCTCTACTCCACCGCTGCATCGGCCCAGCTCACCAACCAGGGGATGCTTGACCAGGTGGTGACGGAGTTCGCCACGCGGGCCACGTCCTGGCAGACGGTGGTGATGAATGCCGCGATGTTCCTGTTCTGGACGCTGGGCACGATCTCGCTGGTTTTCACGTTCGGCTTCATGGCGCTGCGCAAGGCCGACATTGGCGAGTTCTTCGCCGAGTTCATCCGCTTCATTCTGTTCTTCGGCTTCTTCCTCTGGCTGCTGCGCAATGGACCGGCCTTCGCCAACTCGATCATCCAGTCATTGGCCCGGATCGGCGAGCAGGCGTCCGGGGTGGCATCGGTGACACCCTCGGGCATCGTGGATATCGGCTTCATGATCTTGAAGCAGGCATTCAGGAACTCGTCGATCTGGTCGCCCGTGGATAGCTTTATCGGCGTGGCTTTGAGCGTCGGCATCCTGATCCTGCTTGCAGTTGTTGCGGTGAATATGTTGCTGCTGCTCGTCTCGGCCTGGCTGCTGATGTACGCCGGCATCTTCTTCCTCGGCTTCGGCGGTTCGCGTTGGACGTCCGACATGGCGATCAACTACTACAAGACCGTGCTGGGCGTGGCCGTGCAGATCATGACGATGGTGCTGTTGGTCGGCATCGGGAACGACCTGCTTTCCAGCTTCTACGCCAGGATGAACACCGGCACGCTGAACTTTGAAGAGCTGGGCGTGATGCTGGTTTTCTGCGTGGCGTTGCTCATGCTGGTCAATCGTGTTCCCCCTCTCGTCGCCGGCATCATCACCGGCTCGGGTATCGGCGGCGCGGGTGGCATCGGCAACTTCGGCGCGGGTGCTGCCATCGGTGCGGCTATGGGCGCGGCGAGCATGGCCGCCGGTGCGGCAAGCGTGGCTGGTGCGGCCGTGATGGGTGGTGCAGCCTCGGCCGCCGGCGGCATGTCGGCGATCAAGGCAGCGTTCGAGAAAGCAGGATCGAGCGCCGGCGGTGAATCGGGCGGAATGCCCATGCTCGGCGGTGGCTCCGACTCCGGCAGCGATGCAGGCTCGTTTGCGCAAGCTGCTGGCTTTGGTGGCGGGTCAGGCTCAGGTGCGGGCACCACTACACCACTTGCACAGGCCGCCGGTTTCGGCAGCAGCTCGGGTAGCGGTGCCAGCGGCTCGGGCGGCGGCAATGGGCAGCAGTCCGGTAAATCGGGTGGAGGTTCCAGCTCGAAAGGGGGCGACGAAGCCGGCAGCAAGAAAGCCCAGCAAGGCGGCCAGCAGGCCGCGCCAGGCAGCACCGGCCCCGGTATGTTGGCCTCGGCCGCTTCCGCGCTTGGCACGGCGGGCCGCGTCACGGCTGACGCCGGCGCGAACCTGATGCAAGGCGTCGGAGAGGTTGCGAAGGCCAAGGCCGCCAGCATCCGCGACGCTGCCGCCGAACGCATCGCCGACACCACCGGCGGGAAGATCGCGGCGGCGATCAGGGCGAGCGCGGAGAGCGACCAGGCCGGCGCTGTCGAGGCGGTGCCGACATTCGGTGGCAACAACCTGGCAGGGGCCGATCCTGATGATGAAGTGGCCGCGTTCGCCAACCGCGAGCACGGTAAATCGGAGGCGTGACCATGAAACGTAGTGGTTTTTTCGACTGCCTGGCGCTCGACCAGGTGCAGCGGCCGGCGGTGGAGTTTGAGCAGCCTGGCGACCAATCAACCGAGCTTGATGCAGCGGCGGAAGTGGCGGCCTTCGTTGATCGCCCTGCCCCTCCTGCCATCGAGGCCACCAGGCCGGCGGCCAGGTCATCGAGCAACAGCCACAGCGGCAGCAACCGGAACACGCCGCTGGCCGAGGCCGCCGGTATCTACAGCAGCGGCCAGCGATAAAGCGCGCCGGCCGGCGTGGGGCCGGCCGACACTTCCACAACCCACCTACCACAGAGGTGAATCATGGCAACTTTGAATCCTACCAATGCAATCGCAACCCAGGCAGTCCATCACGCGGCCGCGCAGCTCGCGGCGCTGGACTGGATCGACCAAGAGGCGGCGCGGCAGCTCTCGCCGATGGCCGAAGCCGTCGCCAATATGTTCATGGTGCTGTACTACCAGGCGGAGACGGGCCAGGCGACGCGGGACGACTTCCGCCAGGCCCTGGACGCGGTGCGGCAGTCACTCGCCGCGTAGGCCCTACCAGGAGCAGCAAGGGCGGCCAGTGGCCGCCCTTTTCAGTCCGGGCCTGCATCGTCAGGAATGGCGATGCGAGCTGCCATCGTCGGAACTGGCGATGTTGGCTAGCCCCTCATCTTCTAGGGTTTCGCAGGCTGGCCACTCGCGGCCAACGGCGGGCGCATCCACCCATTCGCGTTGTTCCGGTGGCAATGGATACTGGCCGGATGCTTTGGATTCGGCCAGCAGTTCATCGAGCGTGTGGCGCACCTGGTCAGGGGTGACGGCGCGGGCCGGTTCGGCTTTCAGCGCGTCATAGGCTGGACCGGCCTTCTCATGCAGCCAGGTTTCCAGGTGCTTCGGGTCGGTCATTGGCGGGCCTTATCGAGCCAGGCCAGCGTTTCCGCATCGCGGGCGGCCACGCGGGCCAGCAGCTCGCGCAGCAGCGCGGCCATGCTCATGCCGTGCGCTGCCGCGACGGCGGCAGCTTCGGCCTTCACGTTCGCGGGAACGGCCGCGCTGATGGTGACGGTTTCGTTGCTCATATTCGCGTTAGTCAACAGCGTGTGCCAAGATCGGGACGCTACTACTGGCCCTTTCGGATTGCGAATGATTGGAGTATGTCGGCCAGGTCGGGTAATACTCGTCCGCCTGGTTGCCCCACACGTCCCAGCCGTCACGCGGCCCGCGTGCAAACAGTTCCAGGAACGGGCCAGGGCTGCACGATTCCACAATGTCGTAAAACTCATCCGGCTTGCGCGAGTGTTCGCGCTTCTGAGTCGCCAGGAAATTCACTTGCCGCCGACCTGGTGCAAGCGTCCGAGCGTTCTTGCCACGGACACCGAACAGCACCAGCTCGGTGACGTTGCGGAAGTAGAAGCCAACGCCGCGTCCATCCGGCCCGCCGTCCTTGCGTACCTTGTGCCAGACGATATTGCTTTTGTATGAGAAGCCCCAGGCTTCCAGCACCTTGATACCTTCCGGCAGCAGGGCATTGGGCACCCACAAATACAGGTGCGCCGTGTCGGCCGTCAGTTGCTCGACCGGCAGCGCCATGATGTCGTCCAGCGTCATCGTGCCGTAGCGGGACAGGCGCTTGTGTTCCGGGGCCATCTTGCCGGTGCGGTTCTGGAACTGCCACGGCGGATCGGCCAGGCGGCCTCCCCCTTGAGGGCGTCGGGCCAGAACTCGGGATCCTCGGCCGACAAGGTGCAACAGCCGACGATGCCGTCGCTGCAACTCGCGACTAGGAGCTCGGATCTCAGGACGAAGGTCTCCGCGAATGTCCGGTCGATCCGCGCGACGTCCCAGGCGGGCGTTCCCTTGGCGGACATCCACGCCGCAGCGTCGTGCATCAGCCGCACAACCTCGTCGATATCACCCGAGCAGGCGACCCGAACGTTCGGAGGCTCCTCGCTGTCCATTCGCTCCCCTGGCGCGGTATGAACCGCCGCCTCATAGTGCAGTTTGATCCTGACGAGCCCAGCATGTCTGCGCCCACCTTCGCGGAACCTGACCAGGGTCCGCTAGCGGGCGGCCGGAAGGTGAATGCTAGGCATGATCTAACCCTCGGTCTCTGGCGTCGCGACTGCGAAATTTCGCGAGGGTTTCCGAGAAGGTGATTGCGCTTCGCAGATCTCCAGGCGCGTGGGTGCGGACGTAGTCAGCGCCATTGCCGATCGCGTGAAGTTCCGCCGCAAGGCTCGCTGGACCCAGATCCTTTACAGGAAGGCCAACGGTGGCGCCCAAGAAGGATTTCCGCGACACCGAGACCAATAGCGGAAGCCCCAACGCCGACTTCAGCTTTTGAAGGTTCGACAGCACGTGCAGCGATGTTTCCGGTGCGGGGCTCAAGAAAAATCCCATCCCCGGATCGAGGATGAGCCGGTCGGCAGCGACCCCGCTCCGTCGCAAGGCGGAAACCCGCGCCTCGAAGAACCGCACAATCTCGTCGAGCGCGTCTTCGGGTCGAAGGTGACCGGTGCGGGTGGCGATGCCATCCCGCTGCGCTGAGTGCATAACCACCAGCCTGCAGTCCGCCTCAGCAATATCGGGATAGAGCGCAGGGTCAGGAAATCCTTGGATATCGTTCAGGTAGCCCACGCCGCGCTTGAGCGCATAGCGCTGGGTTTCCGGTTGGAAGCTGTCGATTGAAACACGGTGCATCTGATCGGACAGGGCGTCTAAGAGCGGCGCAATACGTCTGATCTCATCGGCCGGCGATACAGGCCTCGCGTCCGGATGGCTGGCGGCCGGTCCGACATCCACGACGTCTGATCCGACTCGCAGCATTTCGATCGCCGCGGTGACAGCGCCGGCGGGGTCTAGCCGCCGGCTCTCATCGAAGAAGGAGTCCTCGGTGAGATTCAGAATGCCGAACACCGTCACCCTGCTGCGTAACATCGTTGCTGCTCCATAACATCAAACATCGACCCACGGCGTAACGCGCTTGCTGCTTGGATGCCCGAGGCATAGACTGTACAAAAAAACAGTCATA
The DNA here is from genome assembly GCF_015712265.1 of Burkholderia sp. 9777_1386. NCBI lineage: Bacteria > Pseudomonadati > Pseudomonadota > Betaproteobacteria > Burkholderiales > Burkholderiaceae > Burkholderia > Burkholderia sp. 9777_1386. The sequence continues at coordinate 10,273 of NZ_JACCQB010000091.1, forward strand.
ACAAGCCATGAAAACCGCCACTGCGCCGTTACCACCGCTGCGTTCGGTCAAGGTTCTGGACCAGTTGCGTGAGCGCATACGCTACTTGCATTACAGCTTACGAACCGAACAGGCTTATGTCCACTGGGTTCGTGCCTTCATCCGTTTCCACGGTGTGCGTCACCCGGCAACCTTGGGCAGCAGCGAAGTCGAGGCATTTCTGTCCTGGCTGCTGGTGTCGTGAACATATCCGGCTGCAAGCCGCCTTGGTGTCGGTCGGCGAATGCCTGCATAAACTCGCGCAGCACTTCCGATGCCTTCCGGTTTTCAGCCAAGCAAGCCCCTTGGAACGCCTCGCGGAGTTCCTTTTCAACACGGATACGGAGGCCAACGTCTTTGCTCGACATAAGGCGACAGTATCGCATGGATACACAATTGTGTATCCAAAAAATCGCACCCGTCGCATAAGTCCTAATTTGTGCGACACGCCCCGCCCTGCCCTTTTCTCTGGCGTCATCGCGTTGCAAAAGTCAGTCGCAAATGGTCTATTATTTGCGACGATATTTGCAACGAAGGGCGCACCATGAAAGACAAGCCGATGATCGGTTACGCCAGGGTATCGACTGACGACCAGGATTTGACGAACCAACGCGCCGAGCTGCACGCCGCCGGCTGCACGCGCATCTTTGCCGAGAAGATCACCGGCACCCATGCCAAGCGGCCGGAGCTGGGCCGGATGCTCGACCACCTACGCGCCGGCGACGTGGTGACGGTCACGCGGCTGGACAGGCTGGCCCGTAGCACCCGCGACCTGCTAGACATTGCCGAGCAGTTGCAGGCGAAAGGCGCGGGCCTGCGCTCGCTGGCTGAACCGTGGGCAGACACCACCACCCCGGCCGGGCGCATGGTGCTGACCGTGTTTGCCGGCATCGCCGAGTTCGAGCGTTCCCTAATCATCGACCGCACCAGGAACGGCCGCGAGGCGGCCAAGGCGCGAGGCGTGCAGTTCGGTCGCCGCCCTACCCTCACCCCCGGCCAGGTCGAACACGCCCGCGAGCTGCTGGCCGCCGGCCGCACGGCGGCCGAAACGGCCGAGCTGCTGGGCGTGCATCGGGCAACCCTTTACCGGGCGCTGCGCGGCCAGGAAACCAGCCAGGCCAAGGCGGCCCGCATGGGTGCTTTCCGCGAGGACGCATTGACCGAGGCCGACGCGCTGGCGGCCGCCGACCGGGAGGGCATGGAGGCATGAGAAACGGACACTATCCGCTGCCCCCGCTCCGGCTGGAGTTGCAAGTCGCGCTCGATGAGATGAACAACCAGGACGGCTATTTCGCCTATGCCGTGTGCCGCACCCATGACGGCCAGGCGTGGGAAGTGAACACCAGGCAAGGCGGCATGTGCTTTGCACTCGATGGCCGCTATCTCGACCACGACGAGGCGATGGCAGCCGGCGCTGCCTGGCTTCTGGAACAGATTGGCCGAGAACCGACCGCAGACGAGGCAGCTTATCGGGCGCTATGGGAGAGCATGGGCGCGAGCGGCGACTAAATTTTAGCGGCTAAATTATCTGCTTTGCGTGCTTTTGTGCTTGCTGCTATGCGTTAATGGCGTATAATTGCCATATCGTCTTAGCTCGGAGGCACGCAAAGCAGAATGAAAACCATCGTCATAGCAAGCCAGAAGGGCGGCGCGGGCAAGACTACCCTTGCCGCTCACCTGGCCGTCACAGCCGAGCAGGAGGGCGCAGGGCCGGCAGTCCTGATCGACACCGACCCGCAAGGCTCGCTGTCGGCCTGGTGGAACTCGCGCGAGGCCGATACGCCCGCGCTGGCATCGGCCAGCCTGGCCGAACTGGCGACGAAGCTAGAGGGCCTGGCAGCGGCAGGGTTCAAGCTGGCCGTCATCGACACGCCGCCGGCGATTACGGCCGCCATCCGCGACGTGGTGAAGCTGGCCGACCTGGTGCTGATCCCGACGAGGCCCAGCCCGCACGACCTGCGCGCTGTTGGCAGCACCGTGGATATTGCTCAGGAAGCCGGCCGGCCGTTCGCCTTCGCCGTCACCCAGGCCAAGCCGACCGCCAGGCTGACCGTGCAGGCTGTCGCCGCCCTGTCAGCGCATGGGGCCGTGGCTCCGGCAATCGTGCATGACCGCGTGGATTACGCGGCCTCGATGGTCGATGGCCGCACAGTGAGCGAGACAGACGCCAAGAGCCGAAGCGCCGAGGAAATGCGACAATTATTGTCTTTCGTGCTTGAACGCTTGCACGTAAAGACGAAAACCAAAAAGAAGGAAACCGTATAAATGGCAGCCAAGAAACCCGCCGACCTTTCCGGCCTGGTCGCAACCAAGGGCCAGGCCGCGCCAGTTGCCAACGTGCCCGCCCGCAGCGCAGCGCCGGCCGAGGAAGCAGAGGCCAACAATGTGCCGCTGAACTTTCGCGTGTCGGCCGACCTTCGCCGCCGCTTCCGCGTGTTCGCAGCAAATCACGACCTCAAGCTGAACGAGCTGCTGCGCCTGGCCTTCGATGAGTACGAGAAGCGGCACGGCCATTGACTTTTAGCGGCTAAAGGGGCGGCACCATGAACAACGAGCGCGGGAAGGGGCCGCAGCAGATCGGCGAGGCCCTGGGCGACCTGGACAAATCACTTGCGAGGTTGAAGGCCGCGCACGACGCGCAGCGCCAGAAGCGCATCGAGGCGGCCGCCCGGCCGGGCGAATCCTGGGAGCAGGCCGCCGCCAGACTGCGCGAGGAAGAAGCTAGGGCCGAGCGTGAGCGCAGTTCCGGCTCCGTTAAATCGCTCCCCCCCGCATCGAGCATCCGCAAGCCGCCGAGGGGAGACGAACAGCCAGACTTCTTTGTCCCGACGCTCTATGACGTGGGCACAAAGGATTCGCGCAGCATCATGGACGTGGCCGTGTTCCGTCTTTCCAAGAAGGACCGGCGAGCGGGCGAGGTCATTAACTACACCCTGCCCGATGGTCATGTCACCGTGTCGGCAGGCGCGGCCGGCATGGCTTCGGTGTGGGATTACGACTTGGTGTTAATGGCCGTGTCCCACCTCACAGAGTCAATGAACCGCTACAGGGAAGGGAAGGGGGCGAAGCCTGGCCGCGTGTTCCGGCCGCACGTTGCGGACGTGTTGAAGTTCTGCCGACGAGCGGACGGCGGCAAACAGAAAGATGACCTGGTGGAAACCTGCATCCGGCTCAACACCACGCACGTTGCGGTTCAGCGCACCAGGAAGGCCAAGAACGGCCGCACGGTGACGGTATCCGAGGGCGAGGCCCTGATTAGCCGCTACAAGGTCATCAAGAGCGAGAGCGGCAAGCCCGAATACATCGAGATCGAGCTGGCCGATTGGATGTACCGCGAGATCACGGAGGGCAAGAACCCGGACGTGCTGACCGTTCATCCCGACTACTTCCTGATAGACCCAGGCATTGGCCGCTTCGTCTATCGCCTGGCTCGCCGCGCAGCGGGCAAGAGCGCCGCAAAGTGGGCCTTCCAGACGATCTACGACCGCAGCGGCAGCGCAGGCAAGTTCAAGGAGTTCTGCCGCATCTTGCGCAACATCATCCAGGCCAACGACTTGCCGGAGTACGAGCTGCGCGAGGAAGCCGGGCAGGGCGGCCCGCTGCTGGTAATGACCCACCGCGACCATGCCGATGCAGAGCTGCCACCGCCTGCCGGTGTGTAATGTACGGAGGGAGAGGGCCAAGAGACCGTCAAAAGTTTAGCTAAACCCCGCTTTGATCGGTTCCGACCCTAGCGCCTGTGGATAGCCCGTACTTTGCACACCGAAAGCCGTACATTACCCACCCGCTTCCGTACTTTGCACACCGAAAGCCGTACATTACCCACCGGGCACATTCACAAGCCATTGATTCGTAAGGAAAAATCGGCGATTTTCCCGGCTAAAACTCTTTAAAACATATAAAAACTCTTAAAACCCGCCTGGCCTGTGCATAAGTCGCCGCCAGATCGAACCGCCCAAGCGCCCTGCGGGCGCGCCTACCCTCCGGTCGCTTCGCTCCCTTCGCCCCGCCGCTTCGCGGCGGCCTGCGCCTTCGGCGGGGCACCCCTCCGGGGTTCCCCCGGCTTCGCCGGCTCCCCCTCCCGCTATCGTGCCTGGCCTATCGGCCAGGACTGGCTTACCAAGGGCGCGGCAAGCCGCGCCGGTGGCCGCTCCACCGCCTGCGCACTCATCGAGCACCGCGGCAGCTCGACAGCCCAGAAAAAGCAGGTTTAGCAGGAAAAGCGGTTTGCCGAGGCCGTGCCCAACCTCAACCGCCGGCGCGAGCTGGAGGGCCGCAGGTTGAACGCCAAGAAAAAGGGCCAGCAGCCAGGAGCTGCCGAGCTGGCCAGCATCGCCACATCCAACGATGGCGGCCGGCAAGCGTGGATCTCGCATCGTCATTTCCAGCGAGGCAGGCCCAGGCGTACCACGGCCAGGCCGTCCAGGAGCGTCCAGGAGCGTCCAGGAGCGTCCAGGAGCGTCCAGGAGCGTCCAGGAGCGTCCAGGAGGCGCGAAACCGGCGAGGCCAGGGGGTAGGGGCCGCCGACCCTGGAAAACGCCTCTATGGGCCTTCCA
>NZ_JACCQB010000092.1:0-13793 GCF_015712265.1 Burkholderia sp. 9777_1386
GGTGTGGACGACGGGGAAGGGCCGCCGTGGATTGGCGGGGCGTCGTCGTTTCGATCGCCTGCCGGTCATGCCTGATGCTGATGGGGGCAGGCTTTTCACGGCCGCGCCCCCGGCCGCGATCCGTCGCCATGATGGCGACGGTCCCCCTTGAATTGTCGCGTCGTCGCGCGGCGACGACCCTCGACGACGCTGTTCAGGCTGCTGCCGGCTGAGGAACCGAGTCCTGCCGATCCCCGCCCAGGATATCGACGAGACTGGTCAGCATCCGCGCCAATTCACCCGTCATCAGCGTGAAGTCGGAGTCGAAGCGCTCGTCGTCGTTCTGCGCGGTGGGGGCCGCCGCCTCCTTGATCACGTCGAGCGGCGTGACCCGCTTGATCGTCAGCGACGGAGTCAGCACGAACGAGATCCGGTCGTCCCAGGTCATCGCGAGGCGCATGCATTGTTTGCCGGCTTCGATGTGCCGGCGCATGTCGTTCGCTTCCAGCGCGTGGCCGACGTAGCGTACGGTGGCGCCGCCTTCGCCGCTCGAGCGCAACTCGGCGTCCTGGTCGACGGTGAATCCGCCCGGCGCGTCGCCGGACAGCAGCCAGTCCGTCATCGCGGCGACCGGCGAGCGCGCCACCTGAACGCCGGCGAGCGGCAATCCGTCGATCGATTTGACGAGCAGGCTGCGAACGTCGTCGGCGAGCGCCTGGGCCGCCGCATCGATGACGAGCCAGCCGTTCGCCGTATCGATCCACACGCGGGTATCGCGGCGAATGCTGAACGCGCGCGGCAGCAGTTCGTCGGTCACCTGTTCCTTGAGTTCGCGCAGTTGTTTCCGGCCGACCTTGAAGCCCTGCTGCTCTTCGAGTTCGAGCGCACGGGCCTTGGTGACCTGATTGACGACCGACGTCGGGAGCAGCTTCTTTTCGGCACGAAACACCAGCAGCATCTGCCGGTTGATCGAATACACGAGCGCGCCGTCGTCACGCGGCGACGCCCAGCCGACGCGCTGCATTTCGACGCTGCTGCCCGGCTGGAATGCGTGAGGCGCGAGCCATTTTTCCATCTGGTCGGCAGTAACGGCCCAGGGCGCGGGAAGACGGTGAAGCTGGAGATTCTTGAACCACATAGGCGTACGGGCAAAGCGCGTCATTCTATCTGACGGGGGCGATTGCCGGTCAGTGGCGGAGATTCGACGCCAATGTCGAGGGGACTTGCCCGCTAGCGCGAATGGGGGCCGACCGTTTAGGATCGGCATTCGGCATTCGGCATCAGCGCGGCGCCGCACGGCAACCGACGACAAAGAGAGCATCGACGGTTGCATCAAGATTGATACCAATGGAAACCATTCCAACAACAAGGAAGGGAAAACCATGATGACTTCCGGCGACGGCCTGACCAGCCCTGCGCGGCTCCTGCGACTCGCGTCATGGGTAATCGCGATCATCTTCGCCGTCTTTTTGAACATGCTCGGCAGTCTCGTGATTCGCGACATGGCGTTCGCGCCTCGGGGTGGTCCGCCGGTCATCGAGCAATTCGCCGACGCTCCGTTAAAAGCGCGGCTGGACGCGGCGCGGCGTCAGTTGCAGGCGCAGCGCGATGCGCTCGCCGAGAAGGTCGACACGATGGAAGTGGCGCGCGGCCGTGCCGCGAAGGCGTACGCGGCCGAAAAGGAAAGTTTCCGCAACTGGCTGGCCACCCGCGCGGTGACGGGAGACGGTGCGGGGGACCCGGACATCGTGGCGAGAACGCGCAAGCTGGATACGCTGCAGGCAGTGGTCGTCAACTGGCAGCATCAGATCGATGCGATCGGCGACCAGCAACGGGCGCTGGCATCGCAGCAGACGCAAGTCGACACGCAAATCGCCGAAGCGGACACAGCAGCCGAACGGCGCTTCGACGACGCGACCCGGCGCTACGAGATGCAGGTGTTCGGGCTGCGGCTGGCGCTGACGTTGCCGATACTGCTGGTCGCGACCTGGCTGTTCATCCGCTACCGCAACGCGCGCTACTGGCCGTTCGTGTACGGTTTCGGCCTGTTTGCGCTGAGCGCGTTTTTCATTGAACTGGTGCCGTACCTGCCGAATTTCGGCGGCTATGTCCGGGTCCTCGTCGGCATCGTGCTCACGGTATTCGCCGGTCTTTACATGATGAAGGCGTTTCAGCGCTATGCCGAGCGCAAACGGCTCGAATTGCAGCAGGATCAGGGCGAACGCGCGCGCACGATCGGATACGAAAAAGCCGTCCGGTCGCTCGAAAAAAAGCGCTGCCCGTCATGCGACAAACAATGGAGTCTCGGTGGCAACGACTCCACGTTCTGCGTCCATTGCGGCTTGAGGCTTTTCAATGTGTGCGAATGCGGTGGCCGGAATTTCTTCTTCTTTCCGCATTGCCATCAATGCGGTGTTGCGCAGGGAAACGAGTCGCCGGTGTCGTCGGACTGACGGTCGGCGTGTCCGCACTGGCAGCGTACGACGGTCGTGAACGCGTCAGTCGGGTGCCTCACGCGATGACGCGCGGCGGCGTCGACGACTCCGCGAGCTGAAACAGGCAATCCCCGCGCCGCACCTGCGCGGGCACGCGCTTGCACACCACCTCGCCGTCGCCGTTGAACCGGTGCAGCACCGGTTCGCGCAACGGCGTATCGGGGAAATGCACCCACGCGGCCGGCTGCCCGGCCTTCACCTGGTCGCCGAGCTCGACGAGCGGCTCGTACAGCCCGCGCTCGTACGCATAGACGAAATGGCGATCGCCGTCGACGCGCATGAAGCGCGTGACGGTCGGCGGCGCGTCGGGCACGAGCGCGCCGTGCAGCAACCCGATATAGCCGAGGTAATGCAGCAGTCCGTGGCGACCGAGCCGGATCAGCGACGGATCGGCCATCCCGGCGCCGCCGAGTTCGGTGACGATCGAGATCGCGCCTTGCCGGCGCGCGGCCGACGCCGAATGCACGGGATTCGGCGCGTGCAGCAATGCATTGTGCAATCCGAACGCGACCAGCAGCCCGTTGAGCTTCTCGGCTTCGTCGGCGTCGAGCGGATCGATCGCGAGCATGTTGCCGCCCTGGTACAGCAGCGAGCTGCCGCCCGAATGCAGGTCGACCAGATACTGCGCGCGCGACAGCAGCGCGTGCTCGATGTAGTGGGCGATCATCTGCGTCGGCGTGCCGGTCGGGTCGCCGGGAAAGCTGCGGTTCAGGTTGCCTTCGTCGAGCGGCGACACGCGCAGGCCCGCATCCGCCGCCGGGAAATTCGCCATCGGCAGCAGGATCAACTGCCCGCGGACCATGTCGGGTTCGATCTCGCGCATCAGTTGCGACACGATGATCTGGCCTTCGTACTCGTCGCCGTGGTTGCCGGCCATCACGAGCGCGACCGGGCCGTCGCCGTTGCGGATCGACGCGATCGGGATCGGCAGCCAGCCGTATGCGGAACGGTGCACGGAGTGCGGCAGCCGCAGGTAGCCCGCGTGCTTGCCTTGCGCGTCGAGATCGATTTCGCAGTGAATGGGGTTTCGAGCAGGAGAGGAAGTCATGGCAGCGTCGTTCGATGAACGGAATCTGCCATCTTATAGGGGAAACCGGCGCCGCGCGGCGCGGCGGGCGGGATCGGCCAGGCAGCGCGTGACCGCGGACGGGCGCACGGCCGTGTCTTGCCGGGCCGATACGCGGGCGCGCGCGATGTTGCAGCGATGAAGCCATGCCGGCGCGCCGGCCGGCTGCATTGACGTGCCGGCTCTCGCGCCAGCCCGTGTCGTGACAGGGCCGGCGCGCGCGACGCGCTTACCGGCCGGATGTTTCAGCTTCGAGACGTCCTTCTTCCCACAGTGCCCAGAAACGGCTGCCGGCGCGATACGGATTCGCGCGTCGCGCGGCGTGATCGGCGACGCCCTGACGAAACGCGCCATACAGCGTGAGCGGCGGATTGTCGATGCAGGCGGCTTCGCGCGCGGCCGGCATCCGGCGCTCGGACACGAGCCGGCGGATCAGCGATGCGCCGTCGATCACGGCCTGTTCGTCGATGATTTCGGTTCGTGCGAGCACGTCGACGGTATTCATGTTGGGCTCCCTGAAACGTTCTTTCCCCATCAAGGAGCAATAAGAGTGCCAGCCGCGAAATGCCGTGCCCGGCCTCGATCGTGCGGGCTTCTGCAGTCATCTTGCGGCGCGTCGGATGGCGATGTTACGGAACACGTCACGTGACACGCGAACGCACGGCGTCATGTGCGGACCGGCAAAGCGTTTCGGAATTGAATCGTCGGGAGAACGCAGCGGGCACGGAAAGTTGATGCGCGGCGCGCGCGTCACGGGCTCAGCTTGCGGTGGCCGGCGCCATGCGGCGGCTGCCGCTCGAATAGAAGCAGTAGATGCCCTTGCCGGCCGACTTCGCGTCGTACAGCGCGCTGTCGGCTTGCCGGATCAGTTCGTCGGGCGAGCCGTGCCCGTCGTCGAGCGCGATGCCGATGCTGATGCCGATGCAGACGGTCTCGCCGTTCGACAACCCATACGGCGCCGAAATCTGCCGGATGATCCGCGCGGCGAGGATCGAGCACGCGTGCATCGTCGTGTCGTCGATCGCGACGACGAATTCGTCGCCGCCGATGCGAGCCGCGAGCTCGCCCGGCGGCAGCGTCTTGCCGAGCCGTTCGGCGACCTGCGTGAGCACTTCGTCGCCGGCCTGGTGGCCGAAGCGGTCGTTGATCGACTTGAAGCCGTCGAGGTCGAGATACATGATGGCGAACGCCGGGCTCGGCAGCCGCGGCCGGCGCGCGAGCATCCGCTTGAGCGCCGCGTGCAGCTCGTGGCGATTCGGCAAACCGGTCAGCGCGTCGTGCCGCGCGAGGTGCCGGATGTGCTGCTCGGTCTGGCGGCGCGCGGTGACGTCCTCGACGATGATCACCGCGTTGCCGTCCGGCACGCGGTGGCGCGTCAGTTCGAGCTGGCGGCCGTCGGCGAGCGCGATGTCCAACGGCGCGGGCTCGTTGCGGCTCAGCCAGCTGTCGCATTGCGCGGCGAGGCCGATGCCGCCGGGATCGGTCGCGGCGTTCGCGCCGAGTGCGGCGACCACGGCCGGCAGCGGCGTATCGAGCATGATCTCGCGTGGCGAGCCGAACAGTTGCGCGGTGCGCCGGTTCGCGACGATCACGCGGCTGTCGCCGTCGATCATGCACAGGCCGTGCGGCATGTAGGTGAGGGCGGCGTCGAAGCGCGCGACCAGTTCGGCGTTGCGCTGGCGCGCGGCGATCAGCGCGACGAGCACGCGGTAGTGGCGCTGCACGACCGTGCGCATCGCCGCGAGATAGATCGCGAGCGGCGGCACCAGCAGCCATGCGCCCGGCCGCGGGGCCAGCAGCGCACCGACGCCGATCGGCAGCACGCCGAGCACGACCTGCCTCATCGCGAGCCGCGGCAGCGCCGAATTGCGCGACGCGATCCCGCCGAACACGCCGCCCGCGACCATCACCGACAGCGTGCCCAGCTCGACGTCGGCCGCCTGCACGCAGCCCATCACGCCGAGGCCGAGCACGAAGCACGCGACGAGCGACACCGGCGCATAGCGCCTCGCCCAGTATTCGGCGCGATCGTCGCCGGCGTTGCGCCGCACCGTGTAGGCCCGTGCGATCGACAGGCGCGCGATGAGCAGGCCGACGTCGACGACGAGCCACGCGAGGCACCACAGCTGCTGCAGCCGGATCAGCGCGACGGCCGCGACGAAGCCGCTCGCGAGCCCGGACAGCGCCATCGGGCGCACGTCCTCGAACAGCGTGACGAGCATCGACGGACGCAGCGCGGCCGTCACGCGGTGGTTGCCGGAGGGGGGAGTGGCGAGAACGGAGTTCAGGAGAGAGGCCCTGACTGCCATGGTCGTTGACCTCGACACGATGTCGGGATGGCTGGCGACGCCCGCACGGCACGTGGCGGACGCCCGGCCGAGCCGGATGCGCACGACATTACCATGAAAAACCGGCGGCGCGGGCCGCCCGACGGCGCCGCGCACCGCTTCGCGCGGTAGTCGTAAACCACGGTTGCGAGAGGCTTGCGGATTCGGCGGCGCGAAGGCAGCATCGTTGCGAACGGAACGATGTGCGGCGACCGGCAGGAGACGGGGGCAGCCTGCGTGGCGGCCGCCGGCCGCACGCGCACGGCCGGCGATTCGCGCCCGCGACCGCCCGCCGCAGCCCGGCTGAATCCCGTTATAAGAAATCCAATAAGTATTTCATGCGAGAAATACTATAGGCGATATATCAAAAACAATGCCAGAATGCGCGCCGCTCCGAACGCCGCGACACCCGATCGCCGTCCGAGCCGCATCAGGAGGTTCCCCCCAATGAAAAACCACGGCCTGTCACGGCGGGGTTTTCTGAAAGCCAGCGTGCTGGCGGGCGTCGCGGTGTATGTCGCGCCCATCGGCAGCCGCGCGTTCGCGGCGCTCTTCGAAGAAAAACTCCTCACCCCCGTCAAGTGGGATAGCGTCACCGGCATCCCCCAATTCCGCATCGACGGCATCGCGAAGGTCACGGGCTCGAAAGTGTTCGCCCGCGACGTGCGCGCCGCCGACATGCCGCACTGGCCGCAGCAGCAGTCGCACGCGCTGATCCTGCGCGTCACGCAGGCCGACCGCACGTACGAAGGTTTCGACCTGTCGCTGCTCGGCGACGAGCTGAAGCCGGACCGCGTGGTCACGGCCGACGATCTCGCGCGCGACGGCGTCGCGTTCCCGCCGTTCTACGGCGACGACATGCTGTTGCCGGCCGGCAAGACGCCCGCGTATCTCGGCCATGCGGTCGCGATCCTGATCTATCACGACTTCGCGCGCTTCCGCTTCGCGAAGAACGCGCTGAAGTTCCGCGACGACGTGATCCGCTACGGCGCGGTCACGGGCCCGCTCGAGCGCGATCCGTGGGGCACCTTCCGCTACGTGCGCGTGGGCGGCAAGACGGCCTATGACGACGACGTCTATTCGAGCCTGAAGGACGCGCCGATCTTCCCGAGCATGATGCGCAAGCACCTGCCGGTCTGGCCGGACGGCAAGGAGCACGGCAAGCTCGACGAGCAGGGCATGTTCCTCGCCGGGCAGATCGCCAGCGAGCTCGACCATCCGTCGGCCGACTGGCTCGTGTTCGACCGCGAATACAACACGCAGTCGGTCGATACGGCCGCGCTCGAACCCGACAACGCGAACTGCTGGTACGACGCCGCGACACAATCGCTGCACCTCGTCGTGCCGACCCAGTCGCCGCTCGAAGTGTCGGAGAACGCGGCCGCGATGGTCGCGAAATGCCGCTTCCCGGTGAAGAAGCTGTTCGTGCATCCGTGCTACACGGTCGGCTACGGCTCGAAGGACCACTTCAACGTGCCGTTCTACGGCCTCGTCTGCGCGCTGTACGCGGACGGCCGCCCGGTGCGTTTCGCGAACGACCGGTACGAACAGTTCCAGACGTCGCTGAAGCGTCACGCGTTCAAGATGCGTTACCGGATCGCGGTCGACCGCAACACGGGCCTGCTGCAGTCGTTCAAGGGCGACTTCGAGGCGAACGGCGGCGGTCGCTCGAACTTCTCGCCGTCGGTCGCGATGGTCGGCGCCACCGCCGCGCAATCGATCTACTACTTCCCGAAGAGCGACCTGGCGGCCGTCGCGATCGCGTCGCGCGCGATCGACGCCGGCTCCGCACGCGGCTACGGCACGCTGCAGAGCATGGCCGCCACCGAGATGGCGGTCGACGAGATCGCCGCGCAACTGAACATCGACCCGATCGACTTCCGTCTGCGCAACGCGCTGCGTTCGGGGATGAAGAACACGCAGGGCGCGATTCCCGCCGGCGCGCTGCGCGTCGACGAAGTGCTGGAGCGCGCGAAGCAGCATCCGCTGTGGACGCGTCGCGTCGCGCGCAAGGCCGAATTCGAGGCCGCGCATCCGGGCAAGCGCTACGGCGTCGGCTTCGCATGCGTGCAGAAGGATTTCGGCACGGGCGCGGAAGCGTCGTTCGCGAAGGTCGAATTCGACGAGCACGGCAAGGTGTCGCTGCAGCACACCGCGGCCGAGATCGGCACCGGGATGTCGACGTCGCAGGCCGTCGCGGTCGCGAAATGGCTCGGCCGTCCGGCGACCGACGTACGCGTGGCCGTGACCGAATGGCCGGACCTGCCGGTCGAGACGAGCGGCGACCCGTACCTGATGTCGCAGGCCGACCAGGACCGCCTGAGCGCGAACCCGCGCTGGTCGCCGGGCTATGCGTCGCCGTCGAGCGCGACGAACTCCGCGTACTACTTCACGCACAGCACGCGCGAAGCCGCGCGCGCCGTGTTCCGCTACGGGCTGTGGCCGGCCGCGATGTCGATCTGGACGCGCGGCCTCGGCGGCGGCCAGGCCGCGCCGTACACGATCCGCATCGAGGATGCGCGCTGGGTCGACGGCAAGCTGACCGCCGACGGCCTCGAGCCGCTGACGTTCGAACAGCTCGCGAAGCAGGCGCACGCGCTCGGCCTGCCGACCGGCGCCGTCGTGCACGTGTTCAACCGCTGGCAGTGGACCGATGCGGAATTCGAGGTAGGTGGCGCGGTCGAGCGTCTGCCGATCGACGGGCTGTCGCTGCGGGTCGGCGCGCCGAAGACGGGCGATGACGGTCCGATCCCGGGCACCGCCGCGCCGGCCGGCGCGACCGCGCTGCGCGGCACGCTGCCGCCGACCGCGAACGGCTACCGCGTGCTGGACCGCAAGCGCGTGTTCATCCCGCCGACGAGCCGCAACAACGCGGCCGTCACGTATTACACGGCGGTCGGCACGCTCGTCGAGCTGGCCGTGCACGAAGCGACCGGCAAGGTCGAACTGCTCACGCACCATTCGATCATGGAATGCGGCAACCAGATTTCGCCGCAGCTCGTGTCGGGCCAGTTGCAAGGTGGTCTCGCGATGGGTATCGGCCATGCGCTGCACGAGTACCTGCCGCTTTACGAGGACGGCCCGGGCAACGGGACGTGGAACTTCAACCGTTACCAGCTGCCGCGCGCGTCCGACGTCGCCGTCTGGACGCAGACGGGCGACGTGCTGCCGCCGCTGTCCGAGACCGATCCGCCGAAGGGTGTCGCCGAAGTGGTGATGATCCCCGTCGTCGGCGCGATCGTGAACGGCATCGCGCACGCGATCGGCCATCGTTTCACCGATCTGCCGGTGACCCCGCAAAAGATTCAGGAGGTGCTCGCATGACGACCGCCCAAACCGCGGCTTCGGCCGCGAGCGCCAGCGTGGCTGCGACTGGCGTTTCCGCACCGACCGCGGCTTCGGCCGCCCCGGCGTCTGCTCCGGCTTCGGCTGCCGTTGAACGCCCGCTCGTCCGGTTCCAGCAGAAACCGCTGTCGGTCAGGATCAACGGCAAGACCGTCGGCCCGATGCAGGTGCCGGAAGGGCTGATGATGATCGAGTTCCTGCACGAGTACGCGGGCCTCACCGGGTCGCGGCTCGGCTGCGGGCAGGGCATCTGCCATGCGTGCGTCGTGATCGTCGACCAGCCGGACGGCACGAGCGAGGAGATGCGCACCTGCATCACCGGTGCGCACTTCTTCCACGGTCGTTCGATCCGCACGATCGAAGGCCACGCGAAGCGCAACGAAGCCGGCGAAGTGGTCGAGCTGTCGCCGATCCAGCAGAAGTTCCTCGAACACTTCAGTTTCCAGTGCGGCTACTGCACGCCGGGTTTCGTCAACGCGGCGACCGTGCTGATCGAACGCCTGAAGCGCGAGCCGATCGCGAAGGCCGACGTGGAACGCACGATCACCGACGCGCTCGACGCGCATCTCTGCCGTTGCACGGGCTATGTCCGCTACTACGAAGCCGTCAAGGACGTGGTGCTGACGACGCCGGGACTCGTGAAGGACGCCGCATGAACCGCACACTCGCTCATCGTGTCGCGCGGGCCGCGCGCCTGCCCGCGCTCGCGGCGGCCTGCGCGCTGCTGCTCGCCGCGTGCGGCGGCCACGACGCGCCGGCCTCGAACGCGGCGTCCGGCGCACCCGGCGCCGACCCGGTCGCGCGCGGCCGCTATCTCGTGAAGGCCGCCGACTGCGCGGCGTGCCACACCGCGAAGGACGGCGCGCCGTTCGCCGGCGGCGCGGCGCTCGAATCGCCGTTCGGCACGTTCTACGGCTCGAACATCACGCCCGACAAGGATCACGGGATCGGCAACTGGAGCGCGGACGACTTCTATGCCGCGCTGCACGACGGCAAGGCGCCGGGCAAGCGCCTGTATCCGTCGATGCCGTACACGTCGTACCGGCAGCTCACGCGCGCCGACGCCGACGCGATGTTCGCGTACCTGAAGACGGTCAAGCCGGTCGCGCAGGAAAACCGCGCGCATGAACTCAAGTTCCCGTACAACCTGCGCTTCGGCATGGTTTTCTGGGACATGCTGTTCCTGAAGGACAGCCTGCCGGATGCGTCGACCGGGCAATCCGCCGACTGGCAGCGCGGCCGCTATCTCGCGGGCGCGCTCGGCCACTGCGCGGAATGCCACACGCCGCGCGCCTTCACGGGCCAGCTCGACGGCGCGAAGCCGTTCGCGGGGGCCGCGCTCGGCCGCGTGGCCGCGCCCGACATCACGCCGGCCGGCCTCGCCGCGCGCGGCTGGACGGGCACCGACCTGCAGACGTTCTTCGGCGTCGGCATCGCGCCGCAAGGCTCGGCGTTCGGCGAGATGTATCCGGTCGTGCACCTGAGCACGCAGTACCTGACGAAGGACGACCTGCGCGGACTGTCGGTGTACCTGCTCGGCGATACGCCGCCCGCGCCGCAACCGGTGAAGCCGGTTGCGGCCGATGCCGCGCAACTGGCCGCCGGCCGCTCGGTGTATCTCGCGGTCTGCGCGGGCTGTCACGGTTTCAACGGCGAAGGCAAGCCGCACGTGGCGGTGCCGATGAACGGCAACTCGACGGTGCGCCAGGGCGATCCGCGCAACCTGCTGGTCGCGATGCTCGACGGCATCGACGAGCAGAAGTTCGCCGGGTTCGAAAACCTGCAGCCGATGCCGGGTTTCGCGAAAACGTTGAGCGACGACGAACTCGCGCAGCTCGCGAACTACCTGCGCGCGACGTGGGGCGGCCAGCCGGCGAGCGTCACGCCGGCCGACGTGAAGGCGATGCGTTGAATCGCGCCCCGGGGCGGGGCGTCGCGCACGAGGCGGCCGGTTTCCGGTGCCCGTGCGCGATGCGCCGCACCGTTTTCCTGACGGCGGCGCGTCAGTAGCCGCCGCCGCCTCCGCCGCCTCCGCTACCTCCCGAGCCGCCATACCGGCTCATGCCGGGTCCTTGCGACACGCCGCTGCCCGACGACGTACAGCCCGCCGACAGCACGAGCACCAGCGCCGCGACGAGCGCCGCGGCCAACGTTGCCGATTTCATTGCAATCTCCTTGCAGCGCGCAGGCCACGGGAAAGGCGGTTCGCGTGAACCGCGCGGCTGCGCGATGAGAAGACGTTTCGGCGGCGCGTTTATTCCATGCTTTTTGCGTATCGCCGCCGCCGCGGCGACGCCGGATCAACGATAGACGAGATCGGCGCGGCGGTTCTGCGCCCACGCTTCCTCGTCGTGGCCGAGCGCGACCGGCTTTTCCTTGCCGAGGCTGACGGCCTCGAGTTGCGTGGCCGGCACGCCGAGCGTCTGAAGCGCGCTCGCCACGGCCTGCGAGCGGCGCTGGCCGAGCGCGAGGTTGTATTCGGACGTGCCGCGCTCGTCGGTGTTGCCCTGGATCAGCACGTGCCGCGCCGGGTGGCTGCGCAGGTAGTCGGCGTGCGCCTGCAGCAGCGACTGGAATTCAGGCTTCACGGAGTACTGGTCGAAATCGAAGTAGATGCTGCGCTTGGCGAGCGGGCTGTTCGGATTGTTCAGATCGTCGGCCGTCACCGTCGCGACGGTTTCGCTCGAGGGCTCCGGTGCCGCGCCGGCATTCTCGGGCGTTTTCGCCGCGTTGTGACAACCGGCCAGCAGTACGAAAGTTACCAGGACCGCAATTCGGTTCATTTTGCTCATCGTTCGTCTCCAGCGGTTGACTGCGTTGAAAGCGTGGCTGCGTGCCGTCCGCACGCAGCTGTCCGGCCGCCATGGCGCGAAAGGTCCGGCTCCGTTGCCGTGATGCAGGCTCGTAAGCCGATGGTGCGCCAGATGAAAGAATGTTGCGACCGGAACGCCGAATCGCGGCGTCGCTGCAAACAGATTAGGAAAAATGTCACAACGTGACCAGTTTCTTCGCATTTTTTGCGCAAATGCGACAGTCGGGAGGCATTCTTGCTTCCGCGCGCCGTACGCGGTACCCGACGCCCGCCACAGCGAAAAGGCCGCGCACGGGGCGCGGCCTTTCTCGTGTCGATCACGGCGATCGGGTGACGGGTGACGTGCTCGTCGGATGCAGCCGGGCGGCCGCGCGAGGCCGCATTCGTCAGAACTTGTGCCGCAACCCCAGCGCGACGACGACCTGGTTGCTGTTCGCCGAAGGCGTCAAGGTCCAGACGGTCGCGTTGAACGCCGGATTGCCGTTGCCGCCGCTCACGCTCTGGTAAGTGCCTTCGAGATACGCATCCGTGCGCTTCGACAGCGCGTAGTCGGCCTGCGCGACGACCTGGTTCCATTTCGGACGCGTCTGGCCCGTGCGGGTGTCGAAGCGGCCCATCGTGTACGTGTACGCGGCGGCGACGCTCAACGCGCGCGTGACGAAGTAGCGTCCGTCGATCGAGAAGTTGTCGAACACCAGCGATTCGCCTTTCAGCGGCGCGATGTTGCCGCCCTGGAGCACGCCCGTCACGCCGTCGGTGGCCGAATGCGACCACGCGGCGCCGACCGAGTGCGGCCCGAACGCATACCGGCCGGCCAGGGCCCAGATCTGCTGGTTGCCGCCCGTGATCGTCGCGGAGCCGTCGACCGTGCTCAGCGCGCCGTCCGGGTTCGGCGCGTTGCGGTCGCGGCTGATCTTCAGGTAGCCGGCGCCGAGCTTCAGCGGCCCGTTCGCATACGACACGCCCGTGCTCCACACGGCATTGTTGGAGAACTGGCCGGCCGTGTTCGAGAAGCCGACCATCGCGCCGAACGTCAGCCCGCGAACCGTCGGGCTCGTATATTTCACCGCGTTGTTGATGCGCAGGTTGCGGTTCGAATCGTCGTTGTCGTACGGGTGGACGGCGAGGTTGCCGCCCCAGCCGGGGCCGGACGCGCCGAGCGGCGTCACGAAATCGAGGATCAGGTCGTACTGGCGGCCGAAGGAAAGCGTGCCGGCCGTTTTCGAGCTCACGCCGATCCACGCCTGGCGGCCGAACAGGTCGACGCCTTTCTGCGACAGCTTGCCGGTGGTGCCCGAGAAGCCGTTTTCGAGCGCGAAGACCGCGGCCATCCCGCCGCCGAGATCCTCGCGGCCGCGCAGCCCCCAGCGCGACGCATTCAGCGCGCCGCTCGTCATCGCGACGCTGCCGCCGCCGGGCGAGCCGGCGCCGCGCGTGCGCTGGTTGGTCGAGTAGGTGATCGACGTGTCGATCAGGCCGTACAGCGTCACGCTGCTCTGCGCATGCGCGACATTCGGCACGAAGCTGCTCAGGCAGGCGGCAATGACGGTCCCC
Organism: Burkholderia sp. 9777_1386; assembly: GCF_015712265.1. Classification (NCBI taxonomy): domain Bacteria; kingdom Pseudomonadati; phylum Pseudomonadota; class Betaproteobacteria; order Burkholderiales; family Burkholderiaceae; genus Burkholderia; species Burkholderia sp. 9777_1386. Next base: position 13,579 of record NZ_JACCQB010000092.1, read on the forward strand.
GCGACGCGTGCGCCGGCCTGCGGGTTCATTTGGCAGGAATGCATAGGAGTTTTGTTGTTGTGGGTCCGGCCTGGCGGCCGATGGATCGAGCGGCCATTATTGGAGATCGTGCGGCGGTCGATTAAGGCGTTGCACAGGAAAGGTCCTGTGCGGAATCGCGCGGAATCGCGATGCGTCGACGGCGGGGGCGGCGGTCGGAAAGGCGGGGCGTGCGG
>NZ_JACCQB010000093.1:0-12027 GCF_015712265.1 Burkholderia sp. 9777_1386
CCGCTACATTCACTACTACAACCACGAACGCATCAAGCTGAAATTAAATGGGCTGAGTCCCGTGCAATACAGGACTCAGCCCTTGGCCGCTTAGATTTTAACCGTCCAACTTCGTGGGGTCAGTTCAATCAGCGGCCGGTTTTTTTGTAGCATGCGCGCGAACGCAACGCTTACTTGAGCGTGACGGGCACGCTGAAATACTTCTTCGCGAGGTTGTCGATCGTGCCGTCGGCCTTCAGTTCCTTCAGCGCCTGATCGAGCGCCGTCTTCAGCGCCGCGTCGTTCTTGCGCAGGCCGAAGCCGACGCCCGAGCCGAGGATCTCGGTGTCGCTGACCGTGCCGCCCGCGAACGCGAAGCCCTGGCCTTGCGGCTTCGTCAGGAAGCCCTTCGAGCCGGCTTCCGAATCCTGGAAGGTCGCGTCGAGACGGCCCGACTTCAGGTCGGCATACGCCAGATCCTGCGTCTGGTATGGCACGACTTCAACGCCGGCCGGCGCCCACTTCTTCTTCGCGTACGCTTCCTGGATCGTGCCCTGCAGCACGCCGACGCGCTTGCCCTTCAGCGATTGCGGGGTCGGCAGCAGGCCGCTGCCCTGCTTCGCGATCAGCTGGTTCGGAATCGTGTAGATCGGATCGGTGAACGCGATCGCGTGCTTGCGCTGGTCGGTGATCGTCATGTCCGAGTTGATCGCGTCGAACTTGCGCGCCTGCAGCGCCGGGATCAGGCCGTCGAAGTCGTTCTCGACCCACACGCACTTGGTCTTCAGCTTCGCGCACACCGCGTTGCCGATGTCGATGTCGAAGCCGGTCAGCTTGCCGTCGGGCGTCTTGTATTCGAACGGTGCGTACGAGGCCTCGACGCCGAACCGGATCTCCTTCAGATCCGCGGCAAACGCGCTGCCTGCCGCCACGGCCGATGCCGCCACCACCGCATGCGCGGCCACTTTACGCCAATCCAACTTCATCTGGTGTTCTCCTCGATACTCGAATGTTCCGGAACTACGGGCGCTTGCATCATTGCAGGGTCGGATGACCACGACAATGCGGCTGCCGCGCCGTGATGCGGCGCAACAGCCGCAAGGCCGCGATTGTACCAATCCGCGCGGCCCGATATGGCAAAGCGGGCGGCGCGACGCGATGCTGCGCTGCGTGCCCGGCGGCCGCCGCGCGCCCCGTCGAACTTGCAAGACGGTGTCGTAAATACGCAAGCGTGGCGCGTGCGCCGTCTGCGCGGCGTGCGGGCGTTATCGCAAAAAAATGAACGGGCCGCGGAGCGATGCGCAAGCCGAGCGTCGCCACGGCCTGCCGATCGCGCGTCGATCAGACGAGTGCGGCGATCGTCTCGCGTGTCGTATCGATCACGAGCAGGCCCGCGCGCAGGCCCGGCTTCACGGTCGGGTTCGGAAAGACGATCCGTTCCTCGTCGTGCGTCACCGTGTAGCGGTAGTCGCCGTCCTGCGCGAGCACCGTTCCGCGCGCGAACGCGGTGAAGTTCGCGACGTCGGCCGCGACGAACAGCTCAAGCGCGTCGCTCTGCTTCGTGATCTGGTCGATCACCGTGAAGACGCGCGGCAGCGACGGAAGGCCGCCCCCGGCGTCGACTTCCGCCCGCCCACCCGACACGAGCTTGCGCACCGCGCGGTCGGCCGGCGCGAAGCGCACCAGATCGTTCTGGCCGAACGGCCGCACCTTGCCGAGTTCCAGCGTGCACGCGAGCGCGCCGCAATGCTCGGCCGTGAAATGCGAATACGTATTGCCCTTCGCCGTGTGCAGCAGCACGGCCGCGATGCGTGCATCGCCGAGCCATTCGATCATCGCGCGCGTCGGCGGCGTGCCCGTGTGCGGCAGCAGCGCGAACTGCTCGAACACCGATGCGCGAATCGCCGTATGCATGTCGATGTGCCAGCGTGCGCTGCCCGCCGGCGCCGCCGCGAAGAACGCGGCCGCGGCCGCTTCGAGCTGCGCGGCGCGCGGCGCTTCGCGGCTCGCGGGCACCTGCGCGTGACGGCCGCTGAACAGGCGGTTCAGGTCGTCGTCGAGATAGCGTTCGCCCGCGCGCATCGCCGGCACGTTGCCGAGCACGACGAGCAGCCGGCACGCGAGCGGCAGCGCACCCGCGGCGAGATCGCGCACCAGCATCGACAGCAGCTCGATCGGCGCCGTCTCGTCGCCATGCACGCCGGCCGACACGAGCACGCTCGCGCGCGCCGCGGCGTCGGCCGCCGCCGGTTCGAACGCGAGCAGCCCGTCGCCGAGCCATTGCCAGCGCACCGCGCCGCGCGCGCAGGCGCCGTCCTGTTCGGCCGGCGCGTCACCGGCCAGCGTGAACGCGAGAAAGTCGTCGAGCAGCGCGGCGGCCGGCATCCGTGCCTCAGCGCTGGAAGTCATACAGCGAACCGACGCGCAGGATCTGCGTGAGCTCGTCGAGCGCCGTGCGCGATTCGTCGAGCAGCGCCGGATCGGCGAGGTCTTCCGGTGCGAGGCGATCGCGATAGTGCTTGTCGATCCACGCGTCGAGCGACGCGAACAGCGTGTCGTTGATCCACACGTTCGACGTGACGGCCGCGCGCTCCGCTTCGTTCAGCACGACGCGCAGGCGCAGGCACGCCGGGCCGCCGCCGTTCTTCATGCTTTCGCGCAGGTCGAACACGAGCACGTCGTGAATCGGGCCGTTGCCGGCAGCAAGCTGGTCGAGATAGGCGGCGACGTTCGCGTTCTCGCGGCACTCCTGCGGCACGACGAGTACCTGCGAGCCGTCCGCGCGCGACAGCAGCTGGCTGTTGAACAGGTACGACGTCACCGCGTCGTTCACGCTCACCGCCGCGTCCGGCACTTCGATCACGTTCAGGCGCGCACCGCGTGCGTCGAGCGCGGCGGTCAGCGTGTCGTAGATCGCCTGCTTGTTGACGAACGCGCGTTCGTGCGTGAACAGCGTGTCGCGGTTGCCTACCGAGATCACGTCGTTGTGGAACACGCCCGCGTCGATCACGTCCGGGTCCTGCTGTGCGTACACCGTCGCTTCCTCCGCGAGCCCGTGGCGATGCGCGACCGCGCGGCTCGCCTCGAAGGTCTGGCGGGCCGGGAAACGCTTCGGCTCGGGGCCGCGACGGTATTCGGCACGGCCGTACACGAAGAATTCGATGCCCGGCTTGCCGTATTCGGCGCAGAAGCGCGTGTGGTTCGCCGCGCCTTCGTCGCCGAGCGCCGGCGTGCCGGTCAGTGCTTCATGCACCGCGAAGTGCGCGGGGTCCGCAAACAGCGTCGACAGCGTGCGGCGCGTCGCTTCGTGCTCGATCGCGCGATGCAGCTTGCTGCACAGGTTCGCCGGCGTGAAGTGCACGCGACCGTCGCTGGTGTCCGCCGACGGGCTGACGGTGGCCGCGTTCGCGGTCCACATCGCCGACGCCGAGCTCGCCGCGGCGAGCAGTTCGGGCGCCTGCTTCGCGGCCTTCGCGATCACGTCCGCGTCCTTGCCCGAGAAGCCGAGCTCGCGCAACAGGCGCAGCGACGGCCGCTCCTGCGGCGGCAGCACGCCTTGCGCGAAACCGAGATCCGCGAGCTGCTTCATCTTGCGCAGGCCCTGCTTCGCGGCGGCCTTCGGGTTCGCGGCCGACTTCTCGTTGTTCAGCGACGCCACGTTGCCGAACGACAGCCCGGCGTAGTTGTGGGTCGGGCCGACGAGCCCGTCGAAATTGGCTTCTTGTGCGTTCATCGTCGTTCCCTCGATCAGAAATGCAGGCCCGGCGACAGGCTCGCGGGCAAAGTCAGTTGCGTGCTTTCCACCGACGCCATCGGATACGCGCAATAGTCGGCCGCGTAGTACGCGCTCGGGCGATGGTTGCCGGAGCGGCCCGTGCCGCCGAACGGCGCGGCGGACGATGCGCCGTTAGTGGGGCGGTTCCAGTTGACGATCCCGGCGCGGATCGTGCGGCGGAAGTGCTCCCACACCTTCGGGTCGTCGGCCAGCAGGCCGGCGGACAGGCCGAACGCCGTGTCGTTCGCGCGCTCGATCGCGTCGTCGAGCGTCGTGTAGCGGACGACCTGCGCGAGCGGGCCGAAATGTTCTTCGTCGGGCAGGTTCGCGACCCCCGTCACGTCGACGATCGCCGCGTTCACGAAGCCCAGGCGCGGATCGCGCTGCGTCATCGCGATGATCGGCTTCGCGCCCCGCTCGACGAGGCGCGACTGCGCGTCGACCAGCTTCGCGGCCGCGCGGGCCGAGATCACCGCGCCCATGAACGGCTGCGGATCGGCGTCGAACACGTCGGCCGTGATCTTCGACGTGACGTCGGCGAAACGCGCGAGGAAGCGGTCGCCGAACGCGCCCTGCGGCACGAAGATGCGGCGTGCGCACGTGCAGCGCTGGCCAGCCGACAGGAACGCCGACTGGATCGTGTGATGCACGGCCGCGTCGACGTCCTCGACCTCGCCGATCACGAGCGGGTTGTTGCCGCCCATCTCGAGCGCGAGCACGATTTCCGGACGGCCGCCGAACTGCTTGTGCAGCAGCGTGCCGGTGTCCGAACTGCCGGTGAAGAACAGCCCGTCGATCTGCCGATGATTCGCGAGCGCGATGCCGGTGTCCTTCTCGCCCTGCACGAGGTTCAGCACGCCGGGCGGCAACCCGGCTGCCTGCCACACCTCGACCGTCGCGCGCGCGACGCCCGGCGCAAGTTCGGACGGCTTGAACACGACCGTGTTGCCGGCGATCAGCGCCGGCACGATATGACCGTTCGGCAAGTGGCCGGGGAAGTTGTACGGGCCGAACACCGCGACGACGCCGTGCGGGCGGTGACGCAGCACCGCGACGCCGTCGGCCATGTCCTGGCGCTTCTCGCCGGTGCGCTCCTGATACGCCTGGATCGAGATGCCGACCTTCGCGGCCATCGATGCGACTTCGGTGCGCGCTTCCCACAGCGGCTTGCCCGTCTCGCGGCCGATCGCGGTCGCGATCGCTTCCTTGCGTTCGGTGAGCAACGCGGCGAAGCGCTTGACGATTTCGCAGCGTGCCTCGAAGTCGAGCGCCGACCAGCCGGCGAACGCGCGGCGCGCGCTCGCGACCGCACGGTCGACGTCGGCCGCCGATGCGCTGTCGCCCTGCCAGGCCACAGCGTCGGTGCCCGGGTTGCGCGAAGCGAAGACGGGGCCCGAGCCTGCGACCCAGGCGCCGTCGATGAAGAGTTCCGTCATGATTCGTTTATCCCTGTTTGACTTTGAGCGGCAGCACGCGGACCGGATCGCCGGCCTTCACGTCGAGCGCGACGGCATCGTCGGCCGACAGCACGAACGAGCCGTTCGCGACCACGCCCGGCGCGACGCCGACGCGGAAGTCGCCGAGCGACGTGTTCGACACGAGCGACTTGGGAGCATCGTCCCGCGCGTCGGGCACACCGATCGCGACCGGTACGACGACGCTCTCGCGCACCGTGCGCAGGTCGTTGACGTGGCATTCGAGCACGGGGCCCGCGTCGAAGATGTCGACGTGATTCTGGTAACGCAGCCCTTCCGCTTCGAGCATCTTGCGGGCCGGCAGCGTGTCGCGGTGGGTGAGGCCGACCGCGTCCTGCGCGTCCTGCGGCAGCAGGTCGACGTACACCGGGTAACGCGGCATCAGTTCCGCGAGGAACGACTTGCGGCCGTGCGAGCTGAGGTAATCGGCCGCGTTGAAATCGATCTGGTAGAAGTGCGAACCGACCGCACGCCAGAACGGCGACGTGCCGTCCTCGTCGAAGTGGCCGCGCAGTTCCGCGCAGATGCGCTCCGGAAAGCGGTCGCGGAATTGCGCGATGAACATGAAGCGCGAGCGCGACAGCAAGCCGCCGACGCCGCCCGTGCGATAGCGCGGGCTCAGGAACAGCGAGCACACTTCCGCGTAGCCCGTCAGGTCGTGCGAGATGTTCAGCGCCGACATCCGCGTCCACACGCCGAGTTCCTGGCTCGCATGCACGACCGTGCTCACGCGGTAGTTGTAGAACGGCTGCTCGAGGCCGACCTGCGTTTCGATCCCGCACACGCCGGCGATGTCGCCCGTCTTCGATTCTTCCATCACGAAGAAGTAGCCGGCCTCGCCCGGTGCGGCCTTGCCCTCGAGCGTGCGGCGCGAGCGTTCGATGCGCGCGGCGAGCGCGTCGCGGTCGGGCTTGAACGTGGTCAGGCCCGGCCCGGTTTCCTGCGCGAGCGACACGAGCGCGTCGACGTCGCCCGTTTGTACGACCCGAACGACGATCATGCTGCGTCTCCCTTCAAATCCTCATCGTCGCGGCGGTGCAGCGGCACGCAGCGCACGACATCGCCTTCCTTCACATCGAGCGCCGCGCGCACGTCACCGGCCAGCGGCGCGTCGGTGCCGCGCGCGTCGGCCGTGTCGCCCGGCAGGTCGGCCAGCACGCAGCGGAACGACTCGCCGCTGCCTGTCGACACCATGTACGCGACGTCGCCCCGCTGATGCGCGGCCTCGCGCACGACGCGCTCCGACGCCTGCTTCACGCACGCGGTGCGGTCGACCTGGGCGGTCAGCACCGGGCCCGCGTCGAAGATGTCGACGAAGCGGTCGGGCTCGAAGCCTTCCTCGAGATGGATGTCGTACGCGAGCAGGGCCGTTTCGTTCGGCTCGCCGAGCACGCGCTGCGCGGCTTCGGGCAGCAGCGGCACGTAGAGCGGATAGGCCGGCATCACTTCCGCGATGAACGTGCGGCTGCGGCCGCCCGAGGCGATGTCGACGTCGGTGAAATTACGGCCGAAGAACTTGCGGCCCACCGCTTCCCAGAACGGCGATGCGCCGTTGCCGTCGCTCACGCCGAGCAGCAGCGTGAACACTTCCGGCGTGAAGCGGCGGCGGTTCGCGGCGATGTACATCATCCGGGCGCGCGAGATCAGGTGCGCGGCCGCATCGCCGCGCAGCGACGGATCGACGTAGAAGCCCGCGAGCCGGCTCTTGCCGGTCAGCTCGTGCGACATCGTGAGCGCGTGGATCTTGCGGTTCACGTGCAGCTCGCGCGACGCGTGGATCAGCGCGTCGTTGCGGAACGCGTAGAACGGTTCCGAGTAGCCGGCCGCGGCCACGATGCTCGCCGTGCCGAGCAGTTTGCCGGTCGACGAATCCTCGAGCACGAAGAGGTAGAACTCCTCGCCGGCGAAGTCGACGTCCGCGCGAAACGAATCCTCGGAGAGCGCCACGCGCGCTTCGAGCGCCGCGCGGTCGTGCGGCAGCGAGTGCAGGACCGGCTGCGCGGTGCGCGCCATGTGCGCGAGCGCATCGAGATCCGTGAGTTTGCCGGGGCGAACAAATAGCATCGTCGTTCCTGTCTGCGATGGGCGCGCCGATCAGCGCGCGGTGGCTTCCTGGGCCGCGAGCACCTGCTCGACTGCCTTCTCGAAGCGCTTCACGCCTTCGTCGAGCAGGTCGAACGGAATCACCAGCGACGGGACGAAGCGCAGCACGTTCGGGCCGGCGATCAGCATGATCAGCCCGTTCTCCGCGGCGGCGGTGACGAAGTCCTTCGCGCGGCCGTCGAAGGCGGCGGTGAGTTCCGCGCCGACCAGCAGGCCCTTGCCGCGCACGTCCTTGAAGATGCCGAAGCGTGCGTTGATGCGTTCCAGCGCGCCCTTCAGGCGCACGCTGCGTTCGCGCACGCCTTCGAGCAGTGCCGGGTCGCCGATCAGTTCGACGACCTTGTCCGCGATCGCCGATGCGAGCGGGTTGCCGCCGTACGTCGTGCCGTGCACGCCGACCTTGAAGTGCGCGGCCAGTTCGTTCGTCGTCAGCATCGCGCCGATCGGGAAGCCGTTGCCGAGCGCCTTGGCGGTCGTCAGGATGTCCGGCGTGACGCCCGTGTCCATGTACGCGTAGAACTGGCCCGTGCGGCCGACGCCCGTTTGCACTTCGTCGAAGATCAGCAGGGCGTCGTTGGCGTCGCACGCTTCGCGCAGCGCTTTCAGGAACGCCGGATCGGCGGGGATCACGCCGCCCTCGCCTTGCACCGGTTCGACGATCACCGCGCAGGTTTTCGGGCCGATCGCGGCCTTCGCGGCTTCGATGTCGTTGAACGGCAGGTGCTTGATGCCTTGCGGCACCGGGCCGAAGCCTTCCGAGTATTTCGGCTGGCCGCCGACGCTGACCGTGAAGAACGTGCGGCCGTGGAACGACTGGACGAACGACACGATTTCATATTTGTCGGCGCCGTGGCGGTCGAACGCGACGCGGCGTGCGAGCTTCAGTGCGGCTTCATTTGCTTCAGCGCCCGAGTTCGCGAAGAATGCGCGGTCGGCGAAGGTCAGCGATTCGAGGCGCTTCGCGAGGCGCAGCACCGGTTCGTTCGTGTAGCCGTTGCCGATGTGCCAGAGCTTGCGGCCTTGTTCGTCCAGCACCTTCAGCAGTTCCGGGTGGCCGTGGCCGAGCGACGTCACCGCGATGCCGCACGCGAAATCGATGTACTCGCGGCCGGCCGTATCCCACACGCGGGAGCCCTCTGCGCGATCCGGCACGAACGGGGCGGGGGAAAATACCGGCACCATCACTTCGTCGAATGTCTGGCGGGTCACGGTCGAGGTCGTCATGGTCGTTCCTTTCGGTTTCGTAAGAGGGTTCAACAGGATCAAGTTTAGGTAAGGGTGACGCAAGCGTCTTGCGGAATTGCGACGGGTTCTATCGGAAGGTTTTGGTTTTGCCCTTTAGGGCCGGGGGGCGGCTACGCCGTGTCGGTATTTTGGGGCTTTTTCCGGCTTTTCTGTGGTCGGCTTCCGGTCGCGTGAAGCACCTGTGATCGTGTCGGTCTATTAGCGTCGCCCCTGCGCGGGGCAGCGGTCACTTTTCTTTGTCTTGCCAAAGAAAAGTAACCAAAAGAAAGGGGCGGTATCCGGAATTCCGTGTGTGAGGCGGGTTGAGATTCAGACTCCAATGTTGAATCGTTCCGGGTAAAGCAGTGCGAACTGCGTCATCGCGCTCTTCCAATCGTGCCGGGAGCCGGTCCACTTGGCCACGACGTTGCGCAGCGCCAGCCAGATCAGTTTGAGCGCGGCCTCGTCCGACGGGAAGTGGCCGCGCGCCTTGATGATCTTCCGAAGCTGCATGTGCAGCGACTCGATCGCGTTAGTCGTATATACAATTTTCCGGATGTCAGGCGCGAAGGCGTAGAACGGAATCACCTGATCCCAGGCTCGGCGCCAGAGCGCGGCGATCGGAGGGTATTTCGCACCCCACGGGCTCGTATCGAACGCGTCCAGCGCCACGGCGGCCGCTTCGGCCGACGGTGCCCGATAGACCTCCTTGAGCGCCGCTGCGACCGATTTCCTGTCTTTCCAGCTGGCGAAGTCCAGTGAGTTCCGGATCAGATGCACGATGCAGGTCTGGACCGTCGTTTCCGGAAACACCGTGTTGATCGCTTCCGGGAAGCCCTTCAGGCCGTCGACCACGGCGATCAGGATATCCTGCACGCCGCGCAGCTTAAGGTCGTTCACTACCCTCAGCCAGAACTTGGCCCCCTCGGTCTGCTCGATCCAAAGGCCCAACACGTCGCGTGTGCCGTCGCGGCGCACGCCCAGCGCCAGGTAGATCGCTTTGTTGCGCACGACGCCTTCGTCGCGGATCTTGACTCGCAAGGCGTCGAAGAACACGACCGGGTACATCGGCTCGAGCGGCCGCTGCTGCCATTCGCGCACTTCGTCGATCACGGAATCGGTCACCGTACTGATGAAGTCCGGCGACACCTCGATGCCGTACATCTCCAGCAGGAAACCCTGAATCTCCCGCACGCTCATGCCGCGTGCGTACATCGCGATGATCTTGTCGTCAAAGCCGGTGAAGCGTCGCTCGCCCTTGGCGATCAGCACCGGATCGAAGGTGCCTTCGCGGTCGCGCGGAATCTCGACGTCGAGCAGGTCGTCGTCGGTCGTGATGCGCTTGCGGCTGGTGCCGTTGCGGTGGTTCGTGCGGCCTGCCGGCTTGGCATCGCCCTTCTCGTAGCCGAGGTGGTGGGTCAGTTCGCCGCCCAGCGCGCGTTCGAAGATTGCCTTCTTGAGCGCCGCAAGCTGCTCGTTGATCGTCGCCCGGTCCAGCGTCCCGGGCACCAGTTGCTTGATCAGCTCCGGGTCCAGGTTCAAGCCCTTGCCCGGTTCTATCGTCACTTCTTCCTTGCGTTTGCGTGGCATAAAGTGGCTCCTTGGCCATCAGTTTATGCCTCACACACAAACATTCGGATAGGCTCAAACCGTTCGTGGACCAACAACAGCAACCAGACATCCGGTAGGCAGGTCGAGTTCCGACAACGGACACGCACGCTTTCATGGCGATCCATTCTTCCCATCTGGCCGGTGTTTGTTACGACCGCCCCCTCAATTTCCTGAAGATGAGCGGCATTGCTTCAGCATCCAGCCCATCCATGTCAACCAGTCGCAGGGACTTCACCATGTCCAGCGTCGAACGCTTGTACTTCTTGAAATGCGGCGACTGGATATGTGCGTCGTACGCATCGTGGCTCGCATAGATTTCCACAATCTTGATGTGCGTCGGGCTATCCTTTTGAGCCATCGGGAAAATGCACACTACCCCCGGCTCGACGCGCATCGACGCCTCAGCCTCCTCGTTCAAGATGCGCCGATATGCTTCGAGATGCTGATTGAATATCTCGATTTCGGAGATACGGACTAACATTTTTGGCTCCTGCGCATGGACGTTACCGTGCTGCCCCAACGGCAGTACCGCACACATCACAACGAGCGCGAAGAGGATAAGACGTCGGCACTCGATGAACGGCCCCTTCATATCTATTTTCGCATTCGATGTTCGTCCAGCGGCGGTACGTTCGACCGCGGCGGCGAGTTCGCAAGCTGCCGCCATTGAACGTACCGCCGCTCGCGACATTCAGTTCCGCGGCATTGAAATCGTCGGCGGATGTTCCGGAAGCGGTGGCACGATGCCATCCACCGGATGGGGGACATACGGCGCTTCGAGCGCGGCGATTTCGTCCTGCGTCAGCGAGAAGTCGAGCGCGCCGATGGCGATTGCCAGATGCTCGGGCTTCGTTGCCCCGATGATCGGCGCGGTGATCGCCGGCTTCGTCAACAGCCACGCCAGTGCGACGTGCGCGCGCGGCACATGGTGCGCCTCGGCGATACGCGCGACGACGTCAACCACCTTCTGGTCCTGGATTTCAGCGTTCCGATACATTTGCAGCGCAAAGGCATCGTTCTGCGTGCGGCGCGTGGTTTCGCTCCAGTCGCGCGTCAGCCTGCCGCGCGCCATCGGGCTCCATGGAATGACCCCGACGCCCTGGTCGGCGCAAAGAGGCAACATTTCGCGTTCCTCCTCCCGATAGAGCAGGTTGTACTGCGGTTGCATGGAGATGAAGCGTGTCCAGCCGTTGCGTTCCGCGACGTGCTGCATTTTCGCGAAGCGCCATGCCTCCATCGACGATGCACCGATGTAGCGGGCTTTGCCTAACTTCACTATGTCGTGCAGCGCCTCCATCGTTTCCTCCACAGGCGTGCCGTGGTCGAAACGGTGGATCTGGTAGAGGTCGACGTAATCCATGCCGAGGCGGGTCAGACTGTCGTCGATCGACTGAAGGAGCGCTTTCCGCGAGAGAAACCCGGTATTGGGTGAATTGCGCCACGGAAAGAACGCCTTGGTGGCGACGACGACCTCTTCGCGCCGCGCCATGTCGTTGAGCGCTCGGCCCGTGATCTCCTCGGAGCTTCCGCCCGAATAGATATTGGCAGTGTCGAAGAAGTTGATGCCCGCCTCGAGCGCTTGCCGAAAAAACGGGCGGGAGGCTGCTTCATCGAGGGACCAAGGCTGGGGCAGGCGGGCAGGCTCCCCATAGCTCATGCATCCCAGGCAAAGACGAGATACTTTCAGACCCGTTCGGCCCAGATTGACATATTCCATGTTCACCTTCAAAGGTCTTGTCGTAGCCATTTCAAGATGTCGTAGCGGCGGCTAAATAGAAATGTCGTGTTTTGAAGGGTTCAGGGTTCGTCTCTTTCGGGTTACAGATTTCGCGGAGTCGAAGAGCGGAGCTTGAACGGGCA
>NZ_JACCQB010000094.1:0-11694 GCF_015712265.1 Burkholderia sp. 9777_1386
CCGCACGCCTGCCCCGGCGCCACCGTCGAGCGCCGCCGCCCCCACCGACCCCGCGCGCGACGCGCTGCTGAACCTGATCGACACGCGGCTCGCGCGGATCGCCGACGCCGCCCGTCAAGCCACACCGAAGGAGCCTGCCCCTCATGCGCGTACCTGAACCACCGGCCGCCTCGATCGCCGCCGCCGCGCTTGCGACCGCCGTCGCGCTGGCCGGCTGTGCGACGTCGTCGATCGATCTGGCGCCGGCGGCGCCCGACCGCCCGTGGCAGCCGCAAACGTCGGCCGCGGGCGACATCGTGGCGGCGCCACCGCGCGCATCCACGCAAGGTGCACACGACTACACGCTGCCTGCGTCGCCGGCGCTCGCGTCGGTGTCGGCGCCGGCCGCGCTCGATGCCGCGCACGCGTACACGCTGCCCGAGCTGATCGATCTCGCCGAATCGGCGAACCCGCTGACCCGCATCGCCTGGAACGACGCGCGCAACGCGGCGCTCGCGGTCGGCCTCGCCAAGTCCGCCTATCTGCCGCGCCTGTCCGCGACGGCAATGGGCGCGTACCAGGCGAACCACGGCTCGACGTCGACGATCCTCGGCGATTCGTCGAGCAACACCACCGTGCACGGCACGATTTCGGCGCTGTCGCTGCAATGGCTGCTGTTCGATTTCGGCGGCCGCGCGGCGCGCGTCGAAGCGGCCGAACAGGCATCGATCGCGTCGAACGTCGCGTTCACGGCCGTGCACCAGCAGGTGATCCACGACGTGACCGTCTCGTACTACCGCTACGAAGCCGCCCGCGCGCGCGCGCTGAGCGCGCAACAGGGCCTCGCGAACGCGGACGCGATCCTCGCGGCGTCCCGCGCGCGGCTCAAGCACGGCGTCGGCACGGTCGTCGAGCTCGCGCAGGCGACGCAGAACCGCGCGCAGGCGAACCTCGCGCTCGTGCAGGCGAACGGCGCCGAGAGCGACGGCTACCTCGCGCTCGTCTCCGCGCTCGGCATCTCGCCGCTGTCGAAGCCGACGATCGCCGCGCTGCCGAAGCGGCCGCTGCCGCCCGCGCTCGGCTCGTCGGTCGACGCGATCGTGTCGGACGCGATCGCACGCCGGCCCGACCTGCAGGGCGCGTTCGCGGTCGAAAAGGCCAATCGCGCGAAGATCAAGGCCGCGGAAGCCGCGTTCATGCCGAAGATCTTCCTGTCCGCGTCGACGTCGTATGCGAGCGGCGGCACGGCCATCTCCGCGCTGCCCGCGATCGGCGACCAGGCGCCGACCGTCAACCTGAACGGCAGCCGCTACGGCGGCGGCGTGTTCCTCGGCGTGACGATTCCGCTGTACGACGGCGGCCTGCGCTCGGCCGTGCTGATGCAGGCGCGCAACGACGCGCAAAGCGCGTCCGCGCGCCTCACGCGGACCAAGGAGGAAGCGGTGCGCCAGGTCGTCGCCGCGCAGAACGCGGTGCAGACGAGCCTGGCGTCGCACGACGCCGCGAAGGCGCTCGTCGATGCCGCGCAAACCAGCTACGACGCGGCGCTGACCGCGTACCGGAACGGCGTCGGCTCGGTCACCGACGCGACGATCGCGCAAAGCCAGTTGCTCGCCGCGCGCAACGCGGAAGTCGACAGCTATGCCGGCGCATTGTCGGCCGCCGCCGCGCTCGCGCTCGCGACGGGCACGATCGGCGCGGCGCAGTAGCGCCGCCGCCATGCGGTTGACGCAGGCGCGCGCCGCCCACTAGAATGCCGCCCATTCTTCCTTCAGGAACCATCGTGGACAGTTGCAGCACTCCGTTGCGTGCGCCGCTTGCCGCCTGAACGCCTGTCCGCCGCAGTTCTCCTGCCACGGCTCGCGTTCCGCGAGCCGCACGCTCACCCCGTTTCACACTGAATGACGCATTCGCGCGGTACAGTACCGCGCGATGACGGCTATCGCCGCGTCGCGTTCGGCCTTGCGCCGCGGCGACGCGCGCCGGCATGCGCTTCTTGCACGGCAGGACAACCATGACTTTCGATTTCGCACTCCGTCTTTTCACCGCGTTCGCCTGCGGCGTCGCCATCGGCCTCGAGCGCCAGATGCGCCAGCGCACGGCCGGCCTGCGCACCATCACGCTCGTCGCGAGCGGCGCATGCCTGTTCGTCACGCTCGGCGTGCTGACCGGCAACGGCGTCGCAGGCGTCACGCAGATCGCCGCGTACGTCGTGTCGGGCGTCGGCTTTCTCGGCGGCGGCGTGATCATGCGCGACAAGGGTTCGATCCAGGGCATCAACACGGCCGCGACGCTGTGGTGCTCGGCCGCCGTCGGCGTGCTGGCCGGCTCCGGTCACTACGTGCCCGCGCTCGCCGGCACGGGTGTCGTGCTGCTCACCAATACGGTGCTGCGCGGCGTCAGCCAGGCCATCAACGCGACGCCCGTCTCCAACGCCGACCTCGTGCGCGAATACCAGATCACCGTGATTTGCCTCGCCGCCGACGAAGTGCACATCCGCACGCTGCTGTCGAACGCGATGTATGCGAAGCCGCTGTCGTTCCAGAGCCTCACGAGCGAGGACGTGCCCGACCAGCCGGACCGGCTGAAGGTGACCGCGACGCTGAAGCTGCATCCGAAGGATCAGCAGAAGCTCGAGCAGATCGCGAGCCGGATGAGCATGGAGAAAAGCATTTCCAGCGTGAGCTGGACCGCGAAGGAAGCGGAGCCGATGATGGAGTGAGCCGCGTGGCGGCCGCCGCATCCGGCGCCGCCGTCGCGTTGCGTCAGGGTGCTTCGATGAGCCCGGCCGAGATCGCCTTGACGACCGCCTGGACCTTGTTGGTCGCGCCGAGCTTCTCGAGGATGTTGTTCACGTGGAAGTTGACCGTCCGCTCCGAGATGCTGAGGATCTGGCCGATTTCGCACGCGGTCTTGCCCTCGGCCGTCCAGCACAGCACCTCGCGCTCGCGCGCGGTCAGCGTGACGCCCGCCGCCGGCGACAACTTCGGCACCATGAAGCGGCTCATCAGCGAATGCGACAGGTTTGCGAGCCAGTTGGTCTGCAGCGTCAGCATGTTGATCTCGGCCGGCGTCAGCCGGTCGGCATGGCGGGCGATGCTCAGCAGCCCGAACGCGCCGCGCGCCGCCCAGCTCGACTGCGCGACGCCCACCGACAATCCGAAATCGCGCGCGTCCTGCCACAGCGGGCACGGGTCGATCCGGTCGACGTCCGGCCACACGATCATGTTGGTGCTGAGCGCGCCGTCACGAACCGTCGAATCGATCTCGATGTAGTTCTGCGCCTGGTAGTGCGCCATCCAGCCGTCCGGATAGGTATCGAAGATGGCGACGGCCGGCTTCGAAACGGGCAGCGGTACGCGAATGCCGTAACAGCAGTATTCGAATCCGAGCCGCTTGGAATAGGCGGCGATCCGCTGGAAGAGCTGCTGCTCGTCCTCCGCGGCGCTGAATTGTTGGTAGGCATCCTGCCAGCGCAGTTCCATTCTTTCTCCGACAACGTCACGCTGTCATACTTGTCAGGTTTCAGTACCCGTTCGAGGCTGATACATTCCGCGCATGACTTCACCCTTGCTGCACCCTGTCCCCGGCCCGTCCCCGGACGGCTACGTACGCCTGTCAGAAGGCGCACTGGCCGCACTCGTGCTCGACCATGTCGCGAGCGGCCTCGATCCGTCGCTGCTGGCCGAACTGCGCGACAACGCGATCGACACCCGCCTCGCCGGCTATACCGAATGGCATCGCACGGCCGGTGCCGGCGTCGCCTACGTGACGGTCGGCTGGGACTGGTACCTCGAACGCGCGACGGGCACGTTCGTGATCGCGGGCGGCGACGTTCGCAGCAACGTGATGGCCATCGACGCCAAGGGCGCCGACATCGGCATGTTGCGCACGGCCGCCGCGCTCGCCGCACGACTCGCCGCCCTCGACTGGCCCGCCGCGGTCGCGTCGGCCCTGCTCGGGCACAACGACGCCTATCATGCCGGTCCGACGCTCCAGTGACAACCGGCCGCGCATTCCTCTGACGATTTTGCAAGACTGGCGCTCTTTATAAGCAAAAGCGGCGCGGTTTTCAATCCCGTTGATCAAGAAACCGTTACCACGTCCCGAATGGCGTCTTTACGCCGTCACCCTGTAAGAGTTACCAGTTACAGGCTCCTCGTGCCGCGCGCTGTAATGCACGCATACAAAAGCACAGATCCGAGGACATCCATGCAGACCTTCGTTCACGAGGAAGGGCGGTTGCCACACGAACTCGCGGCGGATCTCGGGCGCTATCGGCGCCGCGTGTTCGTCGAGCAGCTCGGTTGGGCGCTCCCGTCGGCGAACGAAAGTTTCGAGCGTGACCAGTTCGATCGCGACGATACCGTCTACGTGTTCGCGCGAAACGCCGACGGCGACATGTGCGGATGTGCGCGCCTGCTGCCGACGACGCGCCCGTATCTGCTGAAGTCGCTGTTCGCCGACTTGGTCGCCGAGGACATGCCGCTGCCGCAATCGGCCGCCGTCTGGGAATTGTCGCGATTCGCGGCGACCGACGACGAAGGCGGCCCGGGCAACGCCGAATGGGCCGTGCGGCCGATGCTC
The DNA here is from genome assembly GCF_015712265.1 of Burkholderia sp. 9777_1386. Classification (NCBI taxonomy): domain Bacteria; kingdom Pseudomonadati; phylum Pseudomonadota; class Betaproteobacteria; order Burkholderiales; family Burkholderiaceae; genus Burkholderia; species Burkholderia sp. 9777_1386. The sequence goes on from NZ_JACCQB010000094.1 coordinate 4,567, forward strand.
GCGGCCGTCGTCGAATGCGCGGCGCAGCTCGGGGCGCGGCAGTTGATCGGCGTGACGTTCGCGAGCATGGAGCGCCTGTTCCGCCGGATCGGCATACACGCGCACCGCGCAGGCCCGCCGAAGCAGGTAGATGGGCGTCTGGTGGTCGCGTGCTGGATCGACATCGATCCGCAAACGTTTGCTGCGCTAGGAATCGAGCCGGGGCAGGCCGCCCGGCAAGCTATCGCCGCCTGAGCCGGAACGCGCGTTTCCGTCCGGGGCGGCATCGTAACGAAGGAGAACCAACGTGGACCAGTCTCAGGTCTTTCGCGCGATGATGCCCGGGTTGACGAGCGCCAGCGGCGCCCGCGTCACGGTCGCCTATCCGTCGTTTCCCAGGCCGTTGCCGCTCGTGCGGCTCGACCGCCGCGGGCTCGTGTTTCGTGCCGCCGGCGCCGCACCGCTCGTGTGCGGGCTGCCGCGCCCGGCAACCCTGCTGGTCGCGGACGAGCCGCTGTGCTCGCTGCGCCTCGTGATCCGCGACATCGCCGCGACCGGCGACGGCCGCCACGACCTGACGATGCAGCCGTCCGGCGCCGCCGGTGACGAATTGCTGTGGCACGCGTTGCGCGATCGCGAGCCGTACCGGCGAATTCGGCACCCGCTCGCGCCGGTCGATCTGCCCGTTCCCATCGACGGCGAACCGCATGCGGCGGCCGGCGAAACCGCTGCGCGCCCGTCGCGCAGCGCGGCTTTCCGCCTGCCCTGCCACAGCGACGCGCTGTTCTTCGCGGACTGGCTCGAATATCACTTCGATGAACTGCGCGCATTGTCGCAACAGCACGGGCCGCAACTGCAGCTCAATCAGCTCGAACGACAGGTTGACGATGACGAGGTCGGCGTGCGTTTCGTCTACGACATCGACGGGCATGCGACGCGACACGCATTGACCGACTGCGCGCGCGAGGCATGTGCATGGATCGAGACGGAGATGCGCAGCAAATACGCGCTGCCCGTCGCGCAAGAGCGGTTTGGCGCGTTTGCCGCGCATGCGCGGGCCGGCGGCATGTGAATGCGGCCGTGCCGCGGGCCGCCACCAGGCGGGTTGCGCGGCGGCAAGTTGTGCAGATACAACGAGCGCTTGCAAACGTCCGGGTTTTCCCTTAAATTTACGTCTGTCTCCTCCATGTCTCCAAACATGGATTCAGCCCGCTCCAGCAGCGGGCTTTTTTATTGCCTGAACAGTTTGCGGGGCCACATCACCTCCTGCGCGCGACTAGCCCGCCGGACCCAAGGTGGCCGGGCGTAGCCAGTAGTAACGCACCGCAAATATCAGCGCGACCGTGACGACCAGGATCAGCAGCAGGTACAACCAGCCCTTTCTGGTCGTCGGCAGGTCCGTCAGGGCGCCGACTTCGCCCGTCAGCGCCGCCAACGCGACCATCGCCAGGCCGGCCAGCACCAACGTCCCCTTTGCCACCCATCCGAACGCGGCCTCCAGCCCGGCTGCCCATCGCGACTGGCGGTAAGGTCCGGCAACCGGCCGGCGCAGATCGGGCTTACCCATTCGTCAGTTCCCTACCGGCATGCGCGTGCCCGCACGTCGTGCGGCAAGCGCCGCCGATCGCATGAATGCGAAGGTCTTGTTGATGGGTAGCCGCTGCGATGCGGAGTGCGCACACTCGATCGAAATGCGTCATGTTTTCTTTCGCGAGACGAGGCTCAGCACAATTCGATTCGTTTGGCCGGGCCGAATCGATATCGTTCGATACAGCCAGTATCGCCCGAAACACGATCCGCTCGCCTCGCCCAATCGCGATCGACCGGCTTATCATTGACCGGCCAGCCACTTCCCGTCGAGGTCATCTTGCACGCCCATCTGCGCATTGCCCGCCCGGTCAACAACCTCGCCCGCACCGAACGCATGTATCGCGACGGCCTCGATCTGTCGGTACTGGCGCGCTTCGACGATCACGACGGCTTTTCCGGCGTAATGCTCGGCCGCGAAGGCCTCGACTATCACTTCGAGTTCACACACTGCCCCGACCATCCGATCGCGCCGTCGCCGACGCCCGAGGATTTGATCGTGTTCTACCTGCCCGATCGGCCGAAATGGGAAGCCGCCTGCGAGCGCGCGACCGCACACGGCTTCATGCCCGTGACGTCGTTCAATCCGTACTGGGAAATTTCCGGCCAGACCTTCGAGGATGCAGACGGTTACCGGATCGTGTTGCAGAACGGTACGTGGCGCTGATGGGCTGACGTGCGTGAGCCGTTACACGGCGGGGTGGTTGCCGCCGGTGGTAGCACATCCGCACTCGCCGGTCGCCAACGATGCAGCGTCAGACGTTCGATATCGATTCGATGGCGTGATCGTTACGGGAGTACGGAAGGACGACTGTGGACTCAATGCAGATGACGCCACAAGCGCGGCACTGGAACGCATGAGGGGAAGGAAGTCGCGATCGTCGCTTGTACCAGCGACGATCGGAAGAATTGCTGACGAGAAACGAGCGCTAGCGCCGCCCGCTCGGGTTACTCGTTCTCCTCGAAGTAATGCCCGAACTTCGTCTGCTTCGTGCGGATATAACGCTCGTTTTCCTCGCGCACGGGCACCGCAAGCGCCACGCGTTCGCAGACGGGAATGCCATGCTTCACGAGCGTGTCGAATTTCTTCGGATTGTTGCTCATCAGCCGCACCGACGTCACACCGAGGATGCGCAGGATCGCAGCGGCCGAGTCGTACTCGCGGGCGTCGTCGGGCAGGCCGAGATCGAGGTTCGCCTCGACGGTGTCGCGCCCCTGCTCCTGCAACGCATACGCGCGGATCTTGTTGCTCAGACCGATGCCGCGGCCTTCATGGCCGCGCAGATACAGCAGCACGCCGCGGTCTTCGGCCGCGATGTAACGCAATGCGAGATCGAGTTGCTCGCCGCAGTCGCAGCGGTACGAGCCGAACACGTCACCGGTCAGGCATTCGGAATGCAGCCGGGTCAGCACGGACTGCTCGCCCGTCACGTCGCCCATCACGAGCGCGAGATGTTCGGCATCGCTGCCCGATACGCGAAACGCGTATGACGTGAACGTACCGTAGCGCGTAGGCAGCGACGCCGTGGCGACGAGCGTCACGCACTCGTCGGCCTGGCCATTGCCCGGCGTGGGCGATTGGGGACGCGAAGACATCATGAATTCAATCGAAACGTTCAGGAATGTAGGAGTTGTGTGGATGGTGCGTGACGGGAGTTTACCGCTAATCTGGAAACGTCACGCGACTGCCGCCGCCCGCCCGGCTATACTGGGCTCACCGGGTGACGCGCATCACGCCCCGCCTGCCCTGCATCGACCTGCACACGGAGAAAGCGAATGAGCACGACTGTCGCGCAAATTCTCAAGGCCAAGCCGGATTCGGGCCGCACCATCTACACCGTCACGAAGAGCGACTTCGTCTACGACGCCATCAAGCTGATGGCCGAAAAGGGCATTGGCGCGCTGCTGGTCGTCGACGGCGACGACATCGCGGGCATCGTCACCGAGCGCGACTACGCGCGCAAGGTCGTCCTGCAGGACCGCTCGTCGAAAGCCACCCGCGTCGAGGAAATCATGACGGCAAAGGTGCGCTACGTCGAACCGTCACAATCCACCGACGAGTGCATGGCGCTGATGACCGAGCACCGGATGCGCCACCTGCCCGTGCTCGACGGCGGCAAGCTGGTCGGTCTCATCTCGATCGGCGACCTCGTGAAGAGCGTGATCGCCGATCAGCAGTTCACGATCAGCCAGCTCGAACACTATATCCACGGCACGCCCACCGTCACGTCCGCCTGATCCGGCCCAGCAAAAAAGGCCCAAACGCGTCAGCGTCTGGGCGGAAAGCCGCCGGCATGCGGCGACGGAGGTTCTGCTCCTGCGGGCGAACGACGCGCGCAACGGGCGCGCGTCTCGTCAATTCAGCGGTGCGCTCGGGCAGGACCGGGGACGTTCAATCAGTTACCGAAGTAGACCGAGTTCACCGGATTCGGCGCTTCCCGCGTCACGCGACGGCCGGCTTGCGCGGCCCCCGTGGCCACGGCACCGTAACCGCTCGTGTCGGCTTGCGCGAGCATCGGCTGGTTCGGCTGGATACGCTGCTCGGCGGCCTGAATGTTGCTCGGATATTGCGAATCGCTCGCCAGCGGCTTGTAGCCGTTCTGCTCGAGTTGCACGAGTTCGGCCTTGACCTGAGCGCGGGTCAACCCCTGCTCGGACTGCGCGAACGATGCAATCGGAGCGGCAAGGACGGATGCGGCGATGGCTGCGTAGATGATCGACTTCATGATTTACCTCCGGAATATGTTCTCTTTTGACGTCGCCTCGGCAGGACTGTCTGAAGCGATTGAATTCAGTGTAGTGCGCGCCATTCCAAGGGGAAACCCTTAGTTTGAATATACAGCGTTGCATTTTTGGAAAAAATCGCACACTGTTTCCAGACACGGTCGTTGCAACTTGCTTCATCTACACAACAATCGCTGACGAAAGGCCAACAGCCGGATCACCTGTCCGGAAGGTTGTGTTGTAGAATCGTAAGGTTCTATTCGCCAGTCGATATTCCATCCACCATGTACGCGCTCATGCCCCTTTCGGTTTCGCCGTCCGGCCCGGCCGGCGTGCGCGCGCGTGCCGGCCAGCCGGCACACCCCCTCGCTCGACGCACGGCCCAGGCGCCGCTCGCCCCTGCCCGGCGCCTGATCTGACCGCTCGGTCTCCACCCGGAGCCAGGTTAGACAGGCTCCGGGCGATCCTCATAGGCACGCCACGCCTGCCCCTGCCGATCATTTGGAGAACTGCCATGAAACAACGCCTTTACCAGCTGACCGAACTCGACGTCGCTCGCCTCGAAAAGCACGCCGAGCACAATCCGCGCTTCCAGACGATGCTCGACACGCTGCTCGAACGCGCCGACATCGTTCAGCCCGACGCCATCAAGGCAAACGTCGTCACGATGAACTCGCAGATCACGCTGCTCGACGAAGCGACCCAGGAACAGGCCACCTGGACGATCGTTTATCCGGACGCCGCCAACCTCGAACTCGGCCGCCTGAACGTCTTCTCGCCCGTCGGCATGGCGCTGCTGGGCACGCAACGCGGCCAGATGGTCAAGGTGATGCAGCCGAGCGGCGCCGAAAAGCTGATGAAGGTCGCCGCGATCGTGTTCCAGCCGGAAGCCAACGGCGAATACACGCGCTGAGCCGCCGGTCGACCAGCGCCGCGCGATACGGGCGCAAAACGGAAAAAGCGAGGCACCGGCCTCGCTTTTTTGCATCCGGACGATCCGGATTGCCGCCATCGCGTTCAACAGACGAAAAAAAGGCGCCCGAAGGCGCCTTTTTTGATGCTGCGAAGCGGGTTACCCCGCCCGTCACGCTTAGAAGCGGTGACGCAGACCAACCGTTGCTGCGGTTTGGTTGATCGACGAGCTCGGAGCCGTCGACAGGTCGCCGTTGTAGATCGACGCGCCGCCAGCGTTCTTCGAAGCACGTTGGTACACAGCTTGTGCGTAGACGTCCGTGCGCTTCGACAGTGCGTAGTCAGCTTGCAGACCGAACTGGTTCCAGTGTGCGCTCGAACCATCAACCTTCGCGTTCGTGTACGTGTAAGCAGCACCCAGGCCGAGAGCCGGCGTCAGGTTGTACTTTGCGTTGACTTCGTAGTTGTCAGCGCGCAGCGACGGAACGCCTGCAGCGCGGTTGTCGATACGCGATTGCGTCCATGCAGCACCGACTTGTGCCGGGCCGAATGCGTAGCCAGCAGCAGCACCGTACGTACGGACACGGCCTTGTGCAGCGATGTTCGTCGCGCCGTTGGCGTTGGTACCGTCACCCAGGTTTGCTTGCGAGTATGCTGCACCCAGCTTCAGGCCTTGGAACTGGTACGACAGGCCGCCGCTGTATGCACGGTTGTTGCCGAAGTTCTGGTTGTTCGAGAACGAGTACGTGCCGCCGAATTGCAGGCCAGCGTAGTTAGCGCTCGTGTACTTGATCGAGTTGTTCAGCGCGACATCACCGTTCGTGCTCAGGCGGTCGTTGTTCAGCGGGTGAGCGAAGTACGTGCCGCCCCACGAACCCGTTGCCGTCAGCGGCGCCAGGTAGTCTTGCGTTGCGTCGTATTGCTTACCCAGCGTGACCGTGCCGTACTGGCTCGACAGGCCGACGAATGCTTGACGGTTGAACATGCCACCGTTGTTGCCCAGACGGCCGTTACCGATGTTGAAGCCGCTTTCCAACGTGAAGATTGCCTTCAGGCCGCCACCGAGGTCTTCCGAACCACGCAGGCCGAAACGGCTCTGGTCGATACCCGAGCCCATCGACCACAGCGACTTGCTGGCGACGTTGCTTTGGTAGGTGATGCCTGCGTCCAGCACGCCGTACAGCGTGACGCTGCTTTGCGCGTGAGCGACGGTAGCGAACGATGCTGCAGCTGCTGCAACGATCAGAGTCTTGTTCATTCGTGGAGCTCCCTTCTAAAAAGAGGCAGGTCTCGCGACCTTGTTCATAAACGGTCTGCAACCGCCCGGGAGCGCCATCGGTCCTGCTGGCGGCGCCCGGATAGTTGCCCGTTTGGGAACCGTGAGTTTAGGGGTGTACCCTAGGGGAGCGATCCGCAAATAAAGAAATAAGCTTTTCCAGAACTAGAAATAATGAAAGTGGGGCCGCGTCATAAGTATTTGTTTTAACGTCTATTTTTGACTTCTTGACGACGGCTTTTTGGAGGCTTTCATCGCATCATTCTTTCATGTCATCGTCTTGACGGTTGCATAGAAACAACAAGTGGATTCGGTTCGGCACCCCGAAAACGGTAATTTTTACCCAATTCAATCTCAAATATTGGCCACCCCGCATCTAAAACGTCCGCGTCGCCCCCTAAACAGGGAGCGGCGCCTGCGCCACGGCGAGATCCGTGAGCCATCGGAAAGCAAAACAGGCGGCTCGCCCCCGCCGTGACACGCGGTAACAGCCTTAACCGCCCGCGTAACCCGGCGCGTGGGCCGGCAGGCTAATGTAAGGCGGCCTCGAATACCGAACAGGAACCGCCATGGATCGACGCTCGTTGCTGCGCGCCATCGGATTGACTGCCGCCTTCGTCGGCACCGGCTGGCTGCGCGCCGCCTCGGCC
>NZ_JACCQB010000095.1:0-11653 GCF_015712265.1 Burkholderia sp. 9777_1386
ACCCCCTTTGCCTGATGACCATAGCGAGTCGGTCCCACCCCTTCCCATCCCGAACAGGACCGTGAAACGACTCTACGCCGATGATAGTGCGGATTCCCGTGTGAAAGTAGGTAATCGTCAGGCTCCCTAAGCCAGAAACCCCCGCCCGAAAGGCGGGGGTTTTTGCATTGGCGCGCCAAAAAAAGCGTGCGGCGCAACGGTGCCAAGGCTACGTCCACTGGCTCCCCGCTGACGTGACCTTACCCCTTCGAGTACACCATTCGTAAGTTAGTGGGCTCGCCGGTTTTCGGTTGATGCAATTGCCGGAATTGGTCCGGCGCCAACTGCCCTAAGGCACTATGCGGACGCACCGAGTTGTAGTCCGTGCGCCACGCTTCGATTCGCCTGCGTGCATCGTCGAGACTGACGAATGCGTGCTGATTCAAGCACTCTTCACGCAGTCGGCCGTTGAAGCTCTCGATGTGAGCGTTCTCCACCGGTTTGCCAGGCCGAATGAACTGCAGTTTTACACCGTGCTCGTGCGCCCAAGCGTCGAGCGCCTTACTGACGAACTCCGGGCCGTTATCTACCTGAATCAGGTTGGGGCGCCGCCCTCGTTGCCGCAACTGCTCGAGCACACGCGCCACGCGAACTCCCGTCAATGAGAAGTCGACCTCGATGTGCGGACACTCCCGGTTCCACGTGTCGATGAGGGTCAACATTCGAATCCGTCGGCCATGCACCAGCGCGTCAGCAACAAAGTCCATCGCCCAGCTTTCGTCGGCGCCATTGGGTGTCGGCATTACCACGCGTAGATGACTCGGGCGCTTCTTTCGACGTTTCAGGCGAAGCGACAAGCCTTCTGCGCGGTATAGCCGCTCAGTGCGCTTGTGGTTCTGGACCAGGCCCTCTCTGCGTAGCAAGACATGCAGGCGGGGCGAGCCAAACCGAGGCCGCTCCTGTGCCAACTCGCGCAGCCGTTGCCGCACTTCGTGATCGGCGTCAGGCGGCGCCGACCGCCGGAACGTTCGGCGATTCAGGCCAATGAGCGCGCACGCCCGGCGCTCCGAATAGTCGTGCCGTTCAATCACCTGCTGCACAACTTCTCGGCGCTGCGCGGGCGAACTCACTTTTTTCCGAGAACGTCCTTCAGAACCTGGATGTCCAGCGCCTGGTCGGCCACCAGCCGCTTGAGTCGCTGATTTTCTTCCTCCAGTTGCCGCAATCGTCGCGCTTCCGACACATCCATGCCGCCGTAACGGCTACGCCAGTTATAGAACGTCGCATCCGATATGCCGTGTTTGCGGCACAGGTCTGCGACCTTCATGCCTGCGTCGGCTTCCTTCAGCACCCCGATAATCTGCTCTTCGCTGAACCGCGACTTCTTCATGACAAGGGTTCTCCTGCGGCCTTGCCACTAACTTTACAGTGGGATACTTCGGAGGGGAAAGGTCAGACGCAATCAATCGGAGCGCCGAGCCGCCAGTTCCACACTCGCTGTTCGTGCCGTCCGGCATCTCCCTCTGCCAACCGTACCCATCCCTCTTCGGTCGATTCCGGCTAATGCCACACATCCAGCGCCGATAGCTGTGATGGCCGGTGATGAGCGATGTTGATCGACGATGATCGATAAATACCGCTTCCTGACGAAGACCTCGCTTCATCTCTCGACGCTTCGGTGTGCCACATCAAATGCCTCACTCCGCGAGCGCAGCGCGAAATCGTCATAAAAAATCTATGCGCATAAAGTTCATTCGCCCGGCATGCTCGACAGAGCGGAGAGCAAGCCCTTCGGGGTAATATCGCCGTTCGTCCCGATTCGCCGGTGCGTGTCTGCATCCCCGGCGGTCGGCGTCTTTGGCCTTCCGTCTCCTGCATCGTTCATGACAGACAGCCCCGCCCAAAGTGGTCGGACGACCGACTTCTTGCCGTATCTCGTCGCCGCGACGTTCTTCATGGAGTACCTCGACACGACCGTGATCGCGACTGCGCTGCCGCAAATGGCCAGCTCGTTCGGCGTCGGACCGAATGCGCTGAGTCTCGGGATGACGGCGTACATGCTGGCGCTGGCGGTGTTCATTCCGATCAGCGGCTGGATCGCGGACCGCTATGGTTCGCGTACCGTCTTCGCGAGTGCGATCGTCGTCTTTACCGGCGCGTCGGTGCTGTGCGGGCTGTCCGAAGGGGTGATGTCGTTCACGGCTGCGCGGCTGCTGCAGGGTGTCGGCGGGGCAATGATGGTGCCGGTCGGCCGGATGATCGTCGTGCGCAGTACCGAGAAGGCGAGACTGATGCGCGCGATCGCGACGATCACGTGGCCGGGCATCGTCGCGCCCGTCGTCGGGCCGCCGATCGGCGGCTTCATCACGACCTACGCGTCATGGCGATGGATCTTCCTGTTGAACGTCCCGTTCGGTCTTGCCGCACTCGTTTGTACCTGGCTGATCGTCCGGAATACGCGGGCCGACGAGCAACGGCCGCTCGACTGGGTCGGCTTCGTACTGGCCGGTGGCGCATTGACGTGCCTGCTGATCGGCACGGAAGCGGCCGGACAGCAGGATGTCGACTTCACGCGCGCGGGTGTCCTGGTGGGCGCAAGCGTGCTGTTCGGCATCGCCGCGTGGCTGCATGCGCGACACAGCGCGCATCCGCTGCTCGATTTCACGACGCTGAAGGTGCCGACGTTCTCGGTGACGGTGATCACCGGTTCGATTACGCGGATGGCGATCAACGCCGTCCCGTACCTGCTGCCGCTGCTGTTCCAGATCGGCTTCGGGCTGTCGCCGTTTCAGTCAGGCCTGCTGCTGCTCGCGAGCGCGCTCGGCAATCTCGGGATGAAGGCGGGGACATCGTGGATCCTCGACCGTTACGGCTTTCGGCGTGTCGCGCTCGTCGACGTGACGATCGTCGGCATCTTCACGATCGCATGCGGCTGGCTCACCGCGTCGACGCCGTTGGCGATCACGCTGTTCGTCGTATTCGTCTACGGGCTCACGCGGTCGATGCAGTTCACGACGCTCGCGACGCTGGCTTATGCGGATATCCCGTCTCACCAGACGAGCGCGGCCAGCACGCTGTGGAGCGCCGCGCAGCAGATGACGATCGGGATGGGGATCGCATTTGGCGCATTGTCGCTGCGGCTAGCGGCATTGGTGCGCGGCGATGCGGCCGGCATGCACTACGTGCTTGACGATTTCCGCTGGGCGTTCGTCGCGGCGGGCGTGCTCGCGCTGCTGACGTTGCCGGGCTATGCACGGCTGGCTTCCAATGCTGGCGACCGGCTGCGGGCCAACATAGCGCGAGGATAGGCCCGAGTGCAAATCGAATTGGCGGTGCAACCAGTGAGTGCGCTTGTTTTTCGGCGCTTACCCGAGGTGCCGATTCGTCCCGGTGGCGATCGCTTGACGATCAGCGTAACCGGTTTGCCGTCACCGCGGGCGAATGGGCCTTCCGGGCAACCATGCTGGACCGTCGCGCTCTCCGGACAATGACGTGCGGTGCCGGAACGAGCATCAAGGCCGAATGCGATATGCGGACGACAGTAGCGCCGTCGTCCCGATTCCCGCTACTGCGCATCATGGAAGATGATGCCGATCGTGTGGCGATGGCCGCTTCGAATCCGGCTGACGCCGTGGCGCAAGTTGACGCGATAGACGCCGCGGGTTCCCTGCACCGGCCGGCCGTGCACCGCGAAGATCACGGCGTCGCCTTGTGTCAGCGGCACCACTTCCGCACGCGACTGCATGCGGGGTCGCTGTTCCGTCAACACGAACTCCCCACCACTGAAATCGCGGCCCGGCGCCGACAGCAGGATCGCGACCTGCAGCGGAAACACGTGCTCGCCGTACAGGTCCTGATGGAGGCAGTTGTAGTCGTCGGCGCCGTATTGGAGGATCAGCGGCGTCGGTCGCGTCTGTCCCGCCGCATGGCAGCGATCGAGGAACGTCGCATGCTCCTTCGGATAACGAACGTCGACTCCGAGTGCCTGGTTCCAGCGATTAGCGATCGGCGCGAGATGCGGGTAGAGCGTCGCGCGCAGCTCGGCGATGACCGCAGGCAACGGATACGCGAAATACTTGTATTCGCCGCGGCCGAAGCCGTGCCGGGCCATCACGACACGTGAACGATAGAGTGCATCGTACGGATAGAGCGACGCGAGTGCATCGCACTCGCTTGCCGACACCAGGCCCGGTACGCGCGCGCATCCGTAGCGATCGAGTTCGCCCTCGACCGTCGGCCAGTCGAGGGCGTCGACGCGTTGCGCGATGTCCAGCGATTCGACGGCAGGTTGCAGATCGGCAATGTTCACGGGCGTACCTCTGGGCATCGGCGGTGTGGGGCCGTGCAGTCGCGCACGGTCGAGTCCACGATGGAAGTTGATGAACCCAGTCTAGCGGCGTCCATGCGCCGGTACGCTCCAGATCTTGCGCTTTAATTCGGATGATGAAACAGCGAAAAGCGGGCTGCGGCATCGGCACACTGAATGTGGTGAGGTACCAGAGAGGTGGCGGAGGAGAAGGAGAAGCGGAGAGGTAGCGAAACGCCAGATCCAACCTATCGCGGCGGATGGCGGCTCCCGCCCGCCACCCGCCGCGTCCACAAATCAGGCCAGCGACCGGAACAACCAGTAAAGCCCCGCCGCGAGCGCGATCGACGCCGGCAGCGTCAGCACCCACGCGAGAACGAGGCTGCGCACCGTGCTCCATTGCAACCCGGAGCCGTTCGCCGCCATCGTGCCCGCGACGCCCGACGACAGCACGTGAGTCGTCGACACGGGCAGCCCGTACATGTCGGCGGCGCCGATCGTCAGCATCGCGACGAGTTCGGCCGATGCGCCTTGTCCGTAGGTCAGATGCTGCTTGCCGATTTTTTCGCCGACGGTCACGACGATGCGCTTCCAGCCGACCATCGTGCCGAGGCCCAGCGCGATCGCGACGGCGACCTTCACCCACGTCGGAATGAACTTGGTCGCGTGGTCGAGCTGCTTGCGGTAGTTGTCGATCGCGAGCTTGTCGGCGGCGGCGAACGCGGGTTGCCCCGACTTCTCGATCAGGCGAATGGCCTCGGACACGAGGTACATCGTGTTGCGCACGTTGTCGACGTCGCGTTGCGGCACGGCCGCCATCGAGCCCGACGCGCCGACGGCGGTCGCGAGCGACGTGGACAGCTGCGCGACGGCCGGCAGCACGGCGGGTGTCAGTTCACGGTGCTGCACGTAGTGTTCGACATCGGCACGCGGGTTCGCGGACGGCGCGATGCCGTTCGTGTACTTCCCGAACGTCGCAGCCGCCTGGTTCGCGACCGCCACGAAGGTCTGCGATTCGGCGGGCGTGACGGCCTTGTTCAGCGCATACGCGGTCGGCACCGTGCCGATCAGGATCAGCATGATGAGCCCCATCCCTTTCTGCCCGTCGTTCGACCCGTGGGCGAACGACACGCCGGTGCAGGTGAGGATCAGCAGGCAGCGGATCCAGAACGGCGGCGGCTGATCCTTCGGCGGCTCCTTGTACAGCTCCGGAATCCGCACGAGCGCCTTCAGCACGAGCAGCAGCAGCGACGCGCACAGGAAGCCGACGATCGGCGAGAGCAGCAGCGACTTGCCGACCCCGAGCGCCTGGCCCCAGTCGACGCCGCTCGTGCCGGACGGCCCATGCATCAGCTGGTTCATCAGCCCGACGCCGATGATCGACCCGATCAGCGTATGCGAGCTCGACGACGGCAGCCCGAAATACCAGGTCGCGAGGTTCCACACGATCGCGGCGATCAGCAGCGCGAACACCATCGCGAAGCCCGAGCCGCTGCCGACCTGCAGGATCAGCTCGACCGGCAGCAACTGCAGGATGCCGAACGCGACGGCGCCGCTCGAGACCATCACGCCGAGGAAGTTCCACATGCCCGACCAGATCACCGCGACGTTCGGCGTCAGCGAGTGCGTATAGATCACGGTCGCGACCGCATTCGCGGTGTCGTGGAAGCCGTTGACGAATTCGAAGCCCAGCGCGATCAGCAGGGCGGCGCCGAGCAGCAGGTACGGGAACAGCGTCCCTTCGCGGACCGGCGCCAGATCGGCGACCAGGTGGGTGGCGATATAGACGGCGCCGAGCACGAGCACCAGCAGGAAGGCGGCATAGCCGACCTGCCGGGTGCGCGCGACGGAGCCCGGATTGTTCGGGGCGGACGAAGCAGGTTGATTCATGACGGCATCTCGTAAGGGAACCGCGTCCGATCCTAGCTGCGGCTAGCAGTCAGTTTGATGACAGTCGGGACGACGAACGGTGTGTCTTACGGGGATGTAAGGCGAGTGGCGGCATGCGAGGCAGCGAGTCGCGTCGATCACTCACATAGTGAACACGACAGCGGCTTACGCGCCGGTATCGCGCTGCTCATCATCCGTCGCCGCCAACGTCCAGCCGGCCGGCGACGCGACGAACGTCGTGCACGACAGCGGCGCAACGTCGAGACGCGCGGCCGCGGCGTGGTCCATCCGCAGCACATGCGCGATGGCCGCGCGGACGATCGGCGCATGCGTGATCGCGATGACGTGGCGCTCGCGCGGCAACCCGTCGAACCACGTGCCGACCCGACGTGCGGCGGCGTCGAACGATTCGCCGCGATGCGGCGACGCGGACGGCGTGCCGATCCACGTGGCAAGTTCGTCAGGCAGATCGCGTGCGAGATCGTGCAGCCGCTTGCCTCGCCAGTCGCCGTAGTCGATGTCGCGCAGCGCGTCGTCGATGTCGGCGTGCAGCCCGAGTGCGTCGGCGGTCTGCGTTGCGCAGCGTGCCGGGCTGCACAGCACGAGCGAGCCGGCGATGGCCGTCCACCGGCCGTGCAGCGCGGCGGCTTCGGCAAGCCCGCGCGCGTCGAGCGGATCGTCGTCGGGAAACGTGCCGGTGCGCATCGCGCGGGTCGAGGCGTGCGCGATCAGGCGCAGCGAGGCATGCAGGTTCATGTCGGTGGTCGGATGATCCGGAGCGGGGCGCGCTTGCCCATCTGTCGTCGCTTCAATACGCGAACGTTCGCGCGTACAATTCGCCCGATACGAAGCGCGGAAGCCGGTGCAATTCCGGCGCGGTCGCGCCACTGTAACCGGGGAATCGATGATCCCGGAAGCCAGACCTGCCTTCGTACCCATCCATCATTTGTCGGGGCGCGATTCCCCTGAGGTGCATCCATGAGCGAAGCAGTGCTGAAGCCGGCGGTCGTGCCGGCACCCATCCCCGTCCGTGAGCTGTTGCCGTGGGCCGTGTTCGTCGGCCTGATCCTGCTGCTCGCCCTGTATTTCGTCGGTGCGGAACAGGGCGCGACGTCGCTCGTGCCGGGCATGTATGTCCACGAATTCGTCCACGACGGCCGCCATCTGCTCGGCTTTCCCTGCCACTGACGCGGAGTAAAAGATGGTCGGAAAGCTGCTCATGCGCGGGATGCTCGCAGGCATCGCCGCGGGCCTCCTCACGTTCGGTTTCGCGAAAGTCGTCGGCGAACCGCAGGTCGATCAGGCGATCGCCCTCGAAGAGAAAACCGCCGCCGCCCAAGGCGAGGCACCGGAGCCGGAACTGGTCAGCCGCCACACGCAGGCCGGCCTCGGGCTACTGACGGGCGTCGTGACCTACGGCGCGGCATTCGGCGGGCTGTTTTCGCTGGTCTTCGCGTATGCGTACGGACGCGGCAGCCGCCTGCCGGCACGGCCGCTGGCCGCGTGGCTCGCGCTGGCGGCGTTCGTCGCGCTCGTGATCGTGCCGAACCTCAAGTACCCGGCCAATCCGCCGTCGGTCGGCGACCCCGACACGATCGGTTATCGCACGGGCCTGTTCTTCCTGATGATCGCGATCTCGATCGCGACGATGGTGTTCTCGGTCAGCGTGCGCCGCCATCTGGTGGCAAAGCTCGGGCAGTGGAACGCGTCGATCGTCGCCGGGCTCGTGTTTGTCGCGATCATCGCGGCCGTGCAGATAGGGCTGCCGTCGGTCAGCGAGTTGCCGGCCGATTTCCCGGCGGCGTTGCTGTGGAAGTTCCGCGTGGCGGCCATCGGCATGCAGGTGATCATGTGGACGACGATCGGCCTGCTGTTCGGTGCGTGGGTCGAACGCGGCGAACGCACCGGCACCGGCGTTCGCGCCGCCTGACGCGCGGGCCAGGCGGGCGCGCCTAGCGCAGCATGCGCGGCGCGCTCCACGTCGATTCGCGCGCCAGCGCGACGAACGCGGCCAGATAGTCGATCGCGGCATCCGCTTCGCGGATGCCGAGGAAGATCTGTTTCGCGATGCCGTTCTTGCCGAGCTTGACCGGCACGACCGGCATCCGGTCCGCATACTCGTCGGCGAGCCACCGCGGCAGCGCGGCCACGCCGCGCCCGCTCGCGACCATCTGCAGCATGATGTCGGTCGTCTCGATCGACTTGTGCCGCCTCGGCACGATGCCGGCCGGCGTCAGGAACTGGTTGTAGATGTCGAGCCGGTCGGTTTCGACCGGGTACGTGATCAGGATCTCGTCGGTCAGTTGCTCGGGCGTCACGTAGTCGGCATTCGCGAACCGGTGCGAATCCGCGACCACCAGCACCTGTTCGTAGTCGAACACGGGATCGAAGCGCAGCCCCGGCTTGTTCAGCGGATCGGGCGTCACGAGCACGTCGATGTCGTAACCGAACAGCGCGCCGATGCCGCCGAACTGGAAGCGCTGCTTCACGTCCACGTCGACGTCGGGCCAGCGCGACAGGTACGGCGACACGACCTTCAGCAGCCACTGGTAGCACGGATGGCACTCCATCCCGATACGCAGCGTGCCGCGCTCGCCCTTCGCGTACTGCTTCATCCGTTCCTCGGCGAGCTCGAACTGCGGCAGCAGCCGGTTCGCCAGCTTCAGCAGATACTGCCCGCCCTGCGTGAGCCGCAGGCCGCGGCCTTCGCGGTCCCAGATCGGCGTGCCGAGCTGCTGCTCGATTTTCCTGACGGTATGACTGAGGGCCGACTGCGTGAGGTGCAGCGCATGGGCCGCCGCGGTCAGTGAGCCCTGGCGCTCGACTTCACGAATGACGACGAGATGGAATCGTTCCAGCATGGCTTGCGCACACCCGACGAATACATGAAGAATGTTAATGGATGAATGAAATAATGCCATTTTATTTCATGGTTTGAAATCCCTATGATGGCTGCCGGATCTTCATTTTTCTCTGGACGGCAGCTTCATGGTCACGACACACAACCTCGGTTTTCCGCGCATCGGCGCGAAGCGCGAACTCAAGTTCGGTCTCGAACGCTACTGGAAGGGCGAATCGTCGCGCGACGAACTGAAGGCGCTCGGCGCCGAACTGCGCCGGCGCCACTGGCACGACCAGCGCGACCTCGATCTCGCGCCGATCGGCGATTTCGCGTTCTATGACCAGGTGCTCGACATGAGCTTCACGCTCGGCAACCTGCCGAAGCGCGTGCAGGATTTCCACGGCGATGCGCTCGACAACGCTTTCCGCGTCGCGCGCGGCCGGTCGGCGCAGTCGGCGGAGGCGCACGCCGCGTGCTGCGGCGGGGTCGCGGCCGGCGAAATGACGAAGTGGTTCGACACGAACTATCACTACATCGTGCCGGAGTTCCATGCGGACACGAACTTCTCGCTCGATCCGTCGCGTCTGCTGCAGCAACTGGCCGAAGCGAACGCGCAGGGCGTGAATGCGAAGCCGGTGGTTCTCGGCCCCGTCACGTACCTGTGGCTCGGCAAGGCGAAGGACGACTCCGATCGCCTCGCGCTGCTGCCGAAGCTGCTGCCCGTGTACGGCGCGCTGCTCGACACGCTGACCGCGCAGGGCGTCGAATGGGTGCAGATCGACGAGCCGATTCTCGTCACCGAGCTCGATGCCGAATGGCGCCACGCGTTCCGCACCGCGTACGCGGCACTGGAAACGCGCCGTATCAAGCTGCTGCTCGCCACGTATTTCGGCCAGCTTCAGGACAACCTGACGCTCGCGGCGTCGCTGCCGGTCGACGGCCTGCATATCGACGCGATCAACGCACGCGACGAAGTCGACGCGCTGGTGCGTGAGCTGCCGCCCGAACGCGTGCTGTCGATCGGCGCGATCAACGGCCGCAACATCTGGAAGACGGACCTGAACGCGACGCTCGACTGGCTCGAGCCGCTCGCGAAGCAACTGGGCGACCGGCTGTGGCTTGCGCCGTCGTGCTCGCTGCTGCACGTGCCGGTCGATCTCGCGAACGAGGCGAAGCTCGACGCGGAAATCCGCTCATGGCTCGCGTTCGCGCTGCAGAAGCTCGACGAGCTGAAGGTGCTCGCGACCGCCCTGAACGAAGGCCGCGACACGGTGGCCGACGCGCTCGCCGCGAATGCCGCCGCGATCGAGTCGCGCCGCCGCTCGCCGCGCGTGAACAATCCGGCGGTGAAGGCCGCGATCGCCCGCATCGACGCGCGGCTCGGCAACCGCGCGAGCCCGTATGCGCAGCGTGCGTCGAAGCAGTCGGCGCGCCTGAACCTGCCGGCGTTCCCGACGACGACGATCGGCTCGTTCCCGCAGACCGCCGAAATCCGCCAGGCGCGCAGCCGGTTCAAGGCCGGCACGCTGGACGAAGCCGGCTATCGCACGGCGATGCAGGCCGAGATCGAACGCAGCGTCCGCGAACAGGAATCGCTCGAGCTCGACGTGCTCGTGCACGGCGAAGCCGAGCGCAACGACATGGTCGAATACTTCGGCGAACAACTCGACGGCTACGCGTTCAGCCAGTTCGGCTGGGTGCAGTCGTACGGTTCGCGCTGCGTGAAGCCGCCGATCCTGTTCGGCGACATCAGCCGCCCGAAGGCGATGACGGTCGAGTGGATCACCTACGCGCAGTCGCTGACGAACAAGCCGATGAAGGGGATGCTGACCGGCCCCGTGACGATCCTGAACTGGTCGTTCGTGCGCGACGACCAGCCGCGCTCGGTGTCGTGCTACCAGCTTGCGCTGGCGATCCGCGACGAAGTGCTCGATCTCGAGCAGGCCGGCGTGCGCGTGATCCAGATCGACGAAGCGGCGCTGCGCGAAGGGTTGCCGCTGCGCCGCGCGCAGTGGAGCGAATACCTGAAGTGGGCGGTCGAGTCGTTCCGCATCACCGCGAATGGCGTGCAGGACGATACGCAGATCCACACGCACATGTGCTATTCAGAGTTCAACGACATCATCGCGTCGATCGCCGACATGGACGCGGACGTGATCACGATCGAGACGTCGCGCTCGGACATGGAGCTGCTCGATGCATTTGACGACTTCAAGTATCCGAACGAAATCGGGCCGGGCGTGTACGACATCCATTCGCCGAACATCCCGACGCAGGATCACATCGTCGGCCTGATGAGGAAGGCGGCTGAACGGATTCCGGCGGAACGCCTGTGGGTGAACCCGGATTGCGGGCTGAAGACGCGTCAGTGGGGGGAAGTGATTCCGGCGCTGACGAACATGGTCGCGGCTGCGAAGACGCTGCGCAATCAGGTGCGGTAGCCACGCGGCAAGCACCGTGCGGCACCGTCGCGATCAACGATCGCGACGGCAAAAAAAGCGGCCCGCAGTGAACTGACCCCACGAAGTTGGACGGTTAAAATCTAAGCGGCCAAGGGCTGAGTCCTGTATTGCACGGGACTCAGCCCATTTAATTTCAGCTTGATGCGTTCGTGGTTGTAGTAGTGAATGTAGCGG
>NZ_JACCQB010000096.1:0-11370 GCF_015712265.1 Burkholderia sp. 9777_1386
CCTGCAATTTCCGCTTCCGCGAAGCCGATCTGCCTCTTCATCGTCGTGGGTCCGTTCCGTGAGCTGTCTTCTAAACGTCCTCGGCTACGTCTGCGATGACCGCCGAGCCGAATAAATCAGCGTTTCCTTAACGATCGTTAAATTGAAGTAAGCGTCCGATTCACTGCGGAAATCGGGGTAATCACGGTCGACGCGGCGCGAATCGTGTGAGCCGGTGCCGGGGAGGAGAGGGGCGGCGGAAGGGGAAACACGCGACGCCGGCCTGGCCCGCCGTGATGGCGGGCAGGCGCGGGCGCCGTTTGAAGCAGCGTGAAGCCGGGCACTCAGGCGTCCGGATACCACGCGTCGGTGAATTCGCTGACCTTGACGTCCGTCAGTTCCGGACGGGCGGCCAGCCATCCGCGCACGAGTTCGCGGTCCGCGTCGGTCGTCGTGCCGCGCGGCGCGCCGGAGATCACGTACGCGCCGATGCCTTCGTCCGCGGACGCGACGGTCAGCAGCCCGTTCGCTTCGACGAAGTCGATGAACGCATCGATCAACTGGCCGCGCTCGAGGTCGGTCATGTCGTTGCGGTACTGCGCGGTGGCGTTGAACGCGAGTTCCTGGAATTCGCCGATGTGGAGTTTCTTGCGCTGGCGGCGGTTGTGGCCTTGGCTCATGGTATGGGGTGAATGCGAAAAGGGTCAATGAAAGGGCGGCGGCAGGTGCCGGCGCGGCATGCGCGAACAGCCCGGCCACCGCAGCGGGGCGCCGCGCGGCGCTGCCGGCGGCGGATGGGCGGAAGGTTACATCAGCACGATATCGTACTGCTCCTGGCTCAGATTCGACTCGACCTGCAGCGACACCGGCTTGCCGATGAAGTCGATCAGCATCGCCAGATGCTGCGACTCTTCATCGAGGAACAGGTCGATCACCTGCTGCGCGGCGATCACGCGGAACTCGCGCGGGTTGAACTGCCGCGATTCGCGCAGGATCTCGCGCAGGATGTCGTAGCACACGGTGCGCGACGTTTTCACCTGGCCCTTGCCCTGGCAGGTCGGGCACGGTTCGCACAGCACGTGCGCGAGCGATTCGCGCGTGCGCTTGCGCGTCATCTCGACGAGCCCGAGTTGCGAGAAGCCGTTCACCGTCACGCGCGTGCGGTCGCGCGAGAGCGCCTTCTTCAGCTCGGACAGCACCGCGTCGCGATGCTCGGCGTTCTCCATGTCGATGAAGTCGATGATGATGATCCCGCCGAGGTTGCGCAGCCGCAGTTGCCGCGCGATCGTGTGCGCGGCCTCGAGGTTGGTCTTGAAGATCGTGTCGTCGAAGTTGCGCGCGCCGACATAGCCGCCCGTGTTCACGTCGATCGTCGTCATCGCCTCGGTCTGGTCGATCATCAGGTAACCGCCCGATTTGAGGTCGACGCGGCGCGACAGCGCGCGCTGGATCTCGGTCTCGATGTTGTACAGGTCGAACAGCGGCCGCTCGCCCGTGTAGTGATGCAGCTTCGGGCTCACGGCCGGCGTGAACTCGCCCGCGAATTCCGCGAGACGTGTGTACGTCTCGCGCGAATCGACCTGGATGCGCGTCGTGTCGTCGTTCGCGAAATCGCGCAGCACGCGCTGCGCGAGATCGAGATCCTGGTACAGCAGGCTTGTCGCCGGCAGCCGCTGCGCTTGCGCGACGATCGTCGCCCACGTCTTGCGCAGGTACGTGACGTCGCCGGCCAGCTCGTCGGAGGTGGCGTCCTCGGCGATCGTCCGCACGATGTAGCCGCCTTTCTCGTCCGGCGGGATCACGGCGGTCAGCCGCGCGCGCACGGCCTCGCGCTCGGCCTCGCTTTCGATCTTCTGCGAGATGCCGATATGCGGTTCCTGCGGCAGGTAGACGAGCGTGCGGCCCGCGATACTGACCTGCGTCGACAGCCGCGCGCCTTTCGTGCCGATCGGATCCTTGATCACCTGGACCATCAGCGTCTGGCCCTCGAACACGATCTTCTCGATCGGCTGGTGCGGCGCGCCCGACTGGGGCTCGCCCGCGAGGCGCGGATGCCAGATGTCGGCGACGTGCAGGAACGCCGCGCGCTCGAGGCCGATGTCGATGAACGCCGACTGCATGCCGGGCAGCACGCGCACGACCTTGCCGAGATAGATGTTGCCGACCCGCCCGCGCGACAGCGTGCGCTCGACGTGAAGCTCCTGCACCGCGCCTTGCTGGACGAGTGCGACGCGCGTTTCCTGCGGCGTGAGGTTGATCAGGATTTCTTCGTTCATGGTGCGGTTCAGAAGGCGACGCGTGCGGTACGCAGCAGCGCGGCAGTCTCAAAAAGGGGCAGACCCATGATACCTGAATGGGATCCGTCGATTCGCTCGATGAATTCGGCCGCGCGGCCCTGGATCGCGTACGCGCCGGCCTTGCCGAACGGCTCGCCGGTTTCGACGTAGCGCACGTATGCGTCGCGCGACGCGGCCGCGAAGCGCACCGACGAGCGCGACAGCGCGGGCGGCAGCAGCTCGCCGCTGGCGTCGATCACGGCGACGGCAGTCAGCACCGCGTGTTCGCGGCCGGCGAGGCGGGTGAGCATCGCGAGCGCATCGTCGGCGTCGGCCGGCTTGCCGAGGATCGCGCCGTCGATCGTCACGGTCGTATCGGCCACCAGCACCGGCGCGGCCGGCTTGCCGCTCGCGATGAGGCGGGCACGCGCGGCCTCGGCCTTCGCGACGGTCACGCGCCGCACGTACGCGTCGGCGGCTTCGCCGGGCAGTTCGGCCTCGAGCGCCTCGGCGTCCTCGTCGGGGCGCGGCAGCAGCAGCTCGAAGCGTACGCCGATCTGCTGCAGCAGCTCCTGGCGGCGCGGGCTTTGCGAAGCGAGGTAAAGCGTCTGGAAAAGCGGGGTCGGGAAAAGCGCGGGGGACGTGCTGGACGGCATGGTGTCGTTATCTCGTTGAGCGCGCGCGGCGCGCGTCTCGAGGACGACACGTCATGCGCGGTGGTAGGGGTGATTCTGCGTGATGCTCCACGCCCGGTAAAGCTGTTCGGCGAGCAGCACGCGCACCATGCCATGCGGCAGCGTCATGCTCGAGATGCGCAGCAGCACGTCGGCGCGCGCTTTCAGTTCCGGATCGAGCCCGTCGGCGCCGCCGATCACGAACGCGACGTCGCGGCCGTCCTGCTGCCAGCCGGGCAGCGCCTGCGCGAGCTGCATCGTGGTCCAGTCGCGGCCGCGCTCGTCGAGCGCGACGAGGCGCGCGCCCTTCGGCAGCGCGGCCTCGATCTTCTGCCGCTCGGCCGCCATCACGCTTTCGGCGCTGCGACCGCCCGAACGCAGTTCGGGCTTGATTTCGCGCAACTCGATGCGCAGCTCGGGCGGCATCCGCTTCGTGTATTCGTCGAAGCCGGAGGCGATCCAGCCCGGCATCTTGTGGCCGACCGCGAGGATGAAAAGCTTCATCGGGACACGCGTGGCGGCTTAACGGCGGCGGGCGGCCGTCTTGCGCGCCGGGCGTGCGGGCGCTTCTTCCTCTTCCTCGTCGTCTTCGCTCGCCGTCGCGAAGCCGTTGCCCTTGCCGCCGCCGAGCTTCATCCGCACGGGCTTGTCGCCCCAGATTTCCTCGAGGTTGTAGTACTGGCGCAGCGCCGGTTGCAGGATGTGCACGACCGCGTCGCCGCAGTCGACCAGCACCCATTCGCCGGTGTCCTCGCCTTCGGAGCTGACGACGTCGCCGCCGGCTTCCTTGACCTTGTCGCGCACGTTCGACGCGAGCGCCTTGGTCTGGCGGTTGGAGGTGCCCGATGCGACGACCACGCGGTCGAACAGTTCGGTCAGGTGGCTGGTGTTGAACACCTTGATGTCTTGCGCCTTGACGTCTTCGAGGGCGTCGACGATCACGCGCTGCAGTTTGCGAATATCCATGGATTCAGGAATGGTAGAGGCGATGTTGAAGAATATAGGCCCATACGGCGGCCGGCACATGTTCGGCCGACGCGTCGGGCATTTGCGCATGGCGTGCGATGCATTCGCGCAGGTGCGCGCGGATGTCGGTCGCGGCGATGTCGAACGAAAGGGTCGTATCGATCAGCAAGCGGCCTGCCGGCGTGGCCTTCAGCACGTCGGCGCGGGCCTGCCGCGCGGCGATTTCCCGCGCGACGTCCGGCGGCGCCGCGCCGAGCTCGAAGCCCGGGCGCGTCGACACGCCGATGTGCGCGTAGTCGAACAGCGTGCGCCAGTCGCGCCACGTATCGAGGCGCACGAGCTGGTCCGCGCCGATCAGCAGCGACAGCGACGCATCCGGGCCGATCCGCTCGCGCCAGCGCGCGAGCGTCTCGACCGTGTAGGTCGGGCCGGTGTGCTCGATCTCGTCGGTGGCGACCGTTACGGTCACGCCCGGCACGGACAGCGTGCCGGCGGCCGCGCGCGTCATCGCGAGCCGGTGCTCGGCGGCCGACACGTCGCGCTTCTGGTACGGCTGCCCGGCGGGCAGCAATACGAGTTCGGTCAGGTCGAGCAGCTCGGCGAACCGGCGCGCGAGCGCGAGATGGCCATCGTGGATCGGGTCGAAGGTGCCGCCCAGCAAGCCGATACGGCGCGGCAGCGGGGCGGGGCGGGCGGTGGTGTCCAGAAACGCGTCCTTTCGTTGGGGCAGCGGGGGGCGCGGGCTCAGACCCAGTCGCGCGGCACGAGGAAGTCGCTATACAGCCGCGCTTCCGCCGAACCCGGCTCGGGTTGCCAGTTGTAGCGCCAGTTCGCGACCGGCGGCATCGACATCAGGATCGACTCGGTCCGGCCGCCGCTTTGCAGGCCGAACAGCGTACCGCGGTCGAACACCAGGTTGAATTCGACGTAGCGGCCGCGGCGGTAGGCCTGGAAGTCGCGCTCGCGCTCGCCGTACGGCAGCTCGGCGCGGCGCTCGACGATCGGCAGGTAAGCGTGCAGGAACGCATCGCCGACGCTTTGCATCAGGTCAAACGAGCGTTCGAAACCGGGCTCCGAGAAATCGTCGAAGAAGATCCCGCCGATGCCGCGCGTCTCGTTGCGGTGCTTCAGGAAGAAGTATTCGTCGCACCACTGCTTGAAGCGCGGATAGAGCTCGATGCCGAACGGATCGAGCGCATCCTTGCAGGTCTGGTGGAAATGCCGCGCGTCGTCCTCGAAACCGTAAACCGGGGTCAGGTCCATGCCGCCGCCGAACCAGAACACCGGCGCTTCGCCCGGTTTCGTCGCGATCAGCATCCGCACGTTCATGTGCACGGTCGGGCAGTACGGATTGCGCGGGTGCAAAACGAGCGACACGCCGAGCGCCTCGAAGCCGCGGCCCGCGAGCTGCGGGCGCGCTGCGCTCGCCGACGGCGGCAGCGCATCGCCCGCCACGTCGGAAAAGCCGATTCCCGCGCGTTCGAACACGCGGCCGCCTTCGAGAATCCGCGTGCAGCCGCCGCCGCGCAGGCGTTCGGCCGGCCCGCGCTGCCACGTGTCGGTCGCGAGCGGCGTGCCGTCGAGCGCGCCGAGCGCGTCGGCGATCCGTGTCTGCAGGCCCTGGAGGTACGTGCGCACACGCGCCACGTCGTAGGTCGAATCGGTCATGTCTGGACTGGCTGCCCCCGCCTGACGCGGGGGCCGTAAAAAAAGCGTCTGCCGGGCATTCTATCGAACCCCGGCAGAGGGGCCGCCGCCGCGCGGGCGCGGGGCGGCGATGGCGACGTCACGCGCTCTTGCGGTTGAGCGCGCGGAAGCCGATGTCGCGGCGGTACTGCATGCCTTCGAAGTTGATCTGGTTGATCGTGTCGTACGCATGCTGCTGCGCTTCGCGCACCGAATCGGCGAGGCCGACCACGCACAGCACGCGGCCGCCGGACGTCACGAGCTTGTCGCCGTCGGCGAGCGTCGTGCCCGCATGGAACGTCACGGCCTGTTCGGTTTCGGCCGGGATCCCGTTGATGCGGTCGCCCTTGCGCGGCGCGTCCGGGTAACCGTGCGCGGCCAGCACGACGCCGAGCGCGGTGCGGCGATCCCAGTCGAGCTCGACCGTGTCGAGCGTGCCCGCGATCGCCTGCTCGACGACCTTCGAGAAATCGCTCTTCAGGCGCGCCATGATCGGCTGCGTTTCCGGGTCGCCCATCCGGCAGTTGAACTCGAGCGTGCGCGGATTGCCGTCCTTGTCGATCATCAGGCCCGCGTACAGGAAGCCGGTGAAGCGGATGCCGTCCTTCTCCATCCCGCGCACGGTCGGCATGATGATCTCGCGCATCACGCGTGCGTGCATCTGCGGCGTGACGATCGGCGCGGGCGAATACGCGCCCATGCCGCCGGTGTTCGGGCCGCGATCCTCGTCGAGCAGGCGCTTGTGGTCCTGGCTGGAAGCCAGTGCCAGCGCGTGCTTGCCGTCGACCATCACAATGAAGCTGGCTTCCTCGCCATCGAGGAATTCCTCGATCACCACGCGCGCGCCGGCATCGCCGAGCTTGTTGCCCGACAGCATCATGTCGACGGCCGCATGCGCCTCTTCGAGCGTCATCGCGACGACGACGCCCTTGCCGGCCGCGAGGCCGTCGGCCTTCACGACGATCGGCGCGCCCTTCGCGTCGAGGTACGCGTGGGCGGCGGCCGCATCGGAGAAGGTTTCGTAGTCGGCGGTCGGAATGTTGTGGCGCTTCATGAACGCCTTCGCGAAATCCTTCGAGCTTTCGAGCTGCGCGGCTTCGCGGGTCGGGCCGAACACCTTCAGGCCGCGTGCGCGGAACAGGTTGACGATGCCGGCCGCGAGCGGCGCTTCCGGCCCGACGAGCGTGAACGCGACGCCTTCGCGTTCCGCGAAATCGGCGAGTTCGTCGAGCGACGTGATGTCGACGTTCTTCAGACGCTCGTCCTGCGCCGTGCCGCCATTGCCGGGCGCGACGTAGACCATCTGGACGCGCGGCGACTGCGCGAGCTTCCACGCCAGTGCATGTTCGCGGCCGCCGGAACCGACGACGAGTAGTTTCATGGGATTCCCCGCAGACTAGAAAACAGGGCGGCCGGCACGCTCAGGCGCGCCGGCCGCGGAATCGGTCGGGCCGCCGCCGCGACAGGTGCGCGGCGGCCGGCATCTCATTCCTCGACGATGACGGCGTTCGTATACACGTCCTGCACGTCGTCGAGGTTCTCGAGCGCGTCCAGGAGCTTCTGCATCTTCGCCGCGTCGTCGCCGGTGAATTCGACTTCGTTCTGCGGCTTCATCGTCACTTCGGCGAGTTCGGCCTTGAAGCCGGCGGCTTCGAGCGCGTCCTTCACCGCCGAGAATGCCTGCCAGTCGCACAGCACCTCGATCGAACCGTCGTCGTTCGTGTTCACGTCGTTCGCGCCGGCTTCGAGCGCGGCTTCCATCAGCGCGTCTTCCGACGTGCCGGGCGCGAACAGGAACTGGCCGACGTGATCGAACATGAACGCGACCGAGCCGTCGGTGCCCATGTTGCCGCCGAACTTCGAGAACGCGTGGCGCACTTCCGCGACCGTGCGGGTGCGGTTGTCGGTCAGCGTGTCGACGATGATCGCCGCGCCACTGATGCCGTAGCCTTCGTACCGGATTTCTTCGTAGTTCGCGCCGTCCGCGCCGCCGACGCCGCGATCGATCGCGCGCTTGACGTTGTCCTTCGGCATGTTCGCGTCGGCTGCCTTGTCGACCGCGAGACGCAGGCGCGGGTTCGAGTTGACGTCGCCGCCGCCGAGGCGCGCCGCGACCTGGATTTCCTTGATCAGGCGGGTCCAGATCTTGCCGCGCTTCGCGTCGGCCGCAGCCTTCTTATGCTTGATGTTGGCCCATTTCGAATGACCAGCCATACCTTTCTCCGTGCCCGGGCGCGCAGCGCGGGCGATTGTTTCAGTGTGTCGTTGAATCGGCGGCCGTTTCGGCGGGCATGAAGCCGCGGGGCCGCGCGTGTCGAGTGGATCGTGATTTTATCACGCGGCGACCGCCGGTTCGGGGCCGCCGCGCATGGCCGAACGGCCGGGGCGGCCGTCGCGGCGCGCCGGGCCGCGCGGCAGACGGCGCCGGCGAGTCAGTTCTTGGTGCCGAACAGGCGGTCGCCCGCGTCGCCCAGGCCCGGCACGATGTACGCGTGCTCGTTCAGGTGCGAGTCGAGCGACGCGACGAACAGCTTCACGTCCGGGTGCGCGTCCTGGAACACCTGCACGCCCTCGGGCGCGGCGACCAGCGCGACGAACATGATGTTCGCGGCCGGCACGTTGCGGCGCTTGAGCACGTCGACCGCGTGCACGGCCGAATAGCCGGTCGCGACCATCGGGTCGCACAGGATGAAGATGCGGTCTTCCAGGTCAGGCAGGCGCACCAGGTATTCGACCGGGCGGTGGTCGTCGGCGCGGTACACGCCGATGTGGCCGACGCGCGCGGACGGCACCAGGTCGAGCAGGCCGTCCGACATCCCGATGCCCGCGCGCAGCACGGGCACGATCGCGAGCTTCTTGCCCGCGATCACCGGCGCGTCGACCGCCACCAGCGGGGTTTCGACCCGCTTGGTCGTGATCGGCAGGTTGCGGGTGATCTCGTAGCCCATCAGCAGCGTGATCTCGCGCAGCAGTTCGCGGAACGTGCGCGTGGACGTGTCCTTGTCGCGCATGTGCGTGAGCTTGTGCTGGATCAGCGGGTGATCGGTGATGAAGAGGTTCGGGAAACGGCTGTCCTGTTTCATGACGGGGTGCCTTGGCGGCAAAAGGGGATCGGGGGCGGCGGCGGGCACGGGCCGGCCGTCGCTTATGGCCGCAATTTTACCAAGGCGCGCCGCGCGATCCGGATATTATCGACGTCTCACGACAATCCGCGTGCCGCGCACGCCCGTTCGCCCGCCCGTCGGCGGCCACACGGGGCCGCGCCGGCACGCGCGCCACCAGGGAAGCGACGATGGATCTCGGCATTGAAGGAAAGACCGCGCTCGTATGCGCGGCCAGCAAGGGCCTCGGGCGCGGCTGCGCGGAAGCGCTGGCCGCGGAGGGCGTGAACCTCGTGATCGTCGCGCGTACGCGCGACACGCTGGAGGAAACCGCGGAAGAGATCCGGGCCGGCGCGAACGTGTCGGTCACGGCGGTCGCCTGCGACATCACGACGCCGGACGGCCGCGCGGCCGCGCTCGCCGCGTGCCCGCAGCCGGACATTCTGGTGACGAATGCCGGCGGCCCGCCGCCCGGCGACTTCCGCGACTTCTCGCACGACGACTGGATCCGTGCGCTCGAGTCGAACATGCTGACGCCGATCGAGCTGATCCGCGCGACCGTCGACGGGATGATCGGCCGCGGCTTCGGCCGGATCGTCAACATCACGAGTTCGGCCGTGAAGGCGCCGATCGACGTGCTGGCGCTGTCGAACGGTGCGCGCTCGGGGCTGACCGGCTTCGTCGCGGGGCTGTCGCGCAAGGTCGCGGGGCAGGGCGTGACGATCAACAACCTGCTGCCGGGGCTGTTCGACACCGACCGGATCGCGACGACGCTCGCCGCGTCGGCGCAGGCGCAGGGCGTGACGGTCGACGAGATGCGTGCGCGTCGCACCAGGGACATTCCGGCCGGGCGCCTCGGCACCCGCGCCGAGTTCGGCGCGGCCTGCGCGTTCCTGTGCAGCGTCCATGCGGGCTACATCACCGGGCAGAACTGGCTGCTCGACGGCGGCGCATATCCGGGTACGTTCTGACCCGCGCTTTTCGATTCACGACGACAACACGACAACCGAACGACGAAGGAACTGGAGATGAGCAAACCCCGCATCGCACTGATTGCGCACGACGCGAAGAAGGACGAGATCGTCGCGCTCGCGGGCCAGTATCGCGAGACGCTCGCGCAATGCCGGCTGGTCGCCACCGGCACGACGGGTGGCCGCATCGCGGCCGCGCACGGGCTCGAGGTCGAACGCAAGCTGTCGGGGCCGCTCGGCGGCGACCTGCAGATCGGCGCGGAGCTCGCCGACGGCCGGGTCGACATCGTCGTGTTCCTGCGCGACCCGATGACCGCGCAGCCGCACGATCCCGACATCACCGCGCTGGTGCGCGCGTGCGACGTGCACGACGTGCCGGTGGCGACCAACGTCGCGACCGCGCGGATGCTGCTCGACGATCTGGCGCGGAACATGCAGGACGTTTGCTAGGCGCGGGCCGCGTCCGATTGTCCCTGCCGGTGGCAGGGCCATGCACGGACGGCGGCGACGCGCGAGAATCGTGCGTCGCCACGCGCGCCTGCCGGCTCCTGCACGAATCGGTGCGACGCGCGCATCGGCGCCCCGGGTTTTCCTGACTGACAGACAGAAGAGGAGCAAAACGATGCCGAAAGCAATCCGATACGACCAGCCGGGCGGCCCGGACGTGATGAAGTGGGTCGATGTCGAGGTCGGCGCGCCGAAGGCGGGCGAAGTCCGCATCCGGCAACACGCCGTTGGGCTCAACTACATCGACGTGTATTTCCGCACGGGCCTGTATCCGCAGCCGCTGCCCGGCGGCCTCGGGATGGAGGCGGCGGGCGAGGTGACGGCCGTCGGCGACGGCGTGACCGCGTTCAAGGCCGGCGACCGTGTCGCCTATGTCGGCCAGCCGCCCGGCGCGTATGCGCAGGAGCGCGTGATGCCGGCCGAGCGCATCGTGAAGCTGCCGGACGGCATCGGCTACGACGACGCGGCGTCGGTGATGCTGCAGGGCCTGACCGCCCATTACCTGCTGCGCCGCACGTACCCGGTGAAGGTCGGCGACACGATCCTGATCCATGCGGCGGCCGGCGGCGTCGGCTTGCTCGTATGCCAGTGGGCGAAGGCGCTCGGCGCGACCGTGATCGGCACGGTCGGCTCCGACGAAAAGGCCGAACTCGCGAAGGCGCACGGCTGCGACCACCCGATCGTCTACACGCGCGAGAATTTCACGCAGCGCGTGAAGGCAATCACGAACGGCGCGGGCGTGCCGGTCGTCTACGATTCGATCGGCAAGGACACCTACATCGGCTCGCTCGACTGCCTTGCGCCGCTCGGCTACTTCGTCAGCTTCGGCAATGCGTCGGGCCCGCTGCCGCCGATCGACTCGAAGGAATTCTCGTCGCGCGGCTCGCTGTTCTTCACGCGGCCGACGCTGTTCTCGTACATCGCGAAGCGCGCCGATCTCGAGGCCGCGGCCGCCGAGCTGTTCGACGTGATCCTGTCGGGGAAGGTGAAGACCAGCATCAACCAGCGCTACCCGCTCGCCGAAGTCGGCCGCGCGCATGCCGATCTGGAAGCACGCAAGACCACCGGCTCGACGATCCTCGTTCCCTGACCCGTCCCCGCATGCCGGCGCGACGCCGGCATGCGCCTGTTGCGGGCGGCGCCCCGGCGCCGTCCGTCCCGCCTCGATTCGCATCCGTCCCGCCCCGCGCGTTTACGCGTTTTTTACACC
>NZ_JACCQB010000097.1:0-10695 GCF_015712265.1 Burkholderia sp. 9777_1386
GGGCGGGCCCGCGAGATGGGGAATGCGTGCGGAGCGCAGGAGGATGCGGCGCGCAGGACGGGACGCGCGAGCGGAGCGCGCGTCGATGCCGCGATGCGTGCGAGAGAAGGTGAAGTCTCGTTAGAGGGTGCGAACGCGAGTTTCGCCATGCAAGCAACCTGCCATACAACTCCATGCCGGCCAGCATACCATCGCCGTTATTGGGCGGGCGTTGCGTTGCAACAAGAAACAACTGTGACGGCGCGCCGGCATGCGCGTTGCAGACAGGTCCTTTTTACAGGCGTGGTCGCGCGGGCTTTGGGGACGAAACGGCCGCGACGGCCGCCCCGCAAGGGTTTCGCACGAGCGGCAATTTCACCCTGCCGCTCGCGCGTACTCGCGACGCAAACGCGCGCCGCGCGAATTCGCGTTTTCGCTACTCAGGCAAACCCTGAATTAGGTTGCGTACACAAACATCCTGTTTGAATGCCCGCCACACGTCCCCGCTCAAAACGGTGCGCCAGGCAATCCGGGGTAATACGCGCCCGCCGCCATCCCGCCGTCGACGGCCAGTTCCGCACCGTTGCAGTACGACGCTTCGTCGCTCGCGAGGAACAGCGTCGCGCGCGCGATCTCGTCGGGCAAGCCGACGCG
This sequence comes from Burkholderia sp. 9777_1386, assembly GCF_015712265.1. NCBI lineage: Bacteria > Pseudomonadati > Pseudomonadota > Betaproteobacteria > Burkholderiales > Burkholderiaceae > Burkholderia > Burkholderia sp. 9777_1386. The sequence goes on from NZ_JACCQB010000097.1 coordinate 634, forward strand.
CTGCAGCGGCACGTTCGCATAGTGCCGGTTGATTTCCTCGAGCGGCGCGCCGGTCGGGTTCGACATCGCGGTGTTCACGCCGCCCGGATGGACGGAATTCACGCGCACACCCTGGTGACCGAGCTCGAGCGCGGCGACCTTCGTCAACCCACGCACCCCCCATTTGCTCGACACGTACGCGGCCAGCGCATTCACGCCGCGCAGCCCGTCCACCGACGAGATGTTGACGATCGATCCGCTCTGCTGCGCGATCATGCGCGGCGCGATCGTGCGGATGCCGACGAACGTGCCGACCAGATTGATCGACACCGCCCGCTCGAAATCGCGTTTCGACAGCTCGGTGATGCCGCCGAACGCCAGCACGGCCGCGTTGTTGACGAGCACGTCGATGCGGCCGAACTGCTCGACGGCCGCCTCGGCCACGCGCGCCCAGCTCGCTTCGTCGGCCACGTCGAGCCGCACGAAGCGCGCCGCGTCGCCGAGTTCGCGCGCGAGCGCTTCGCCTTCCGCGTCGAGCACGTCGCCGATCACCACGCGAGCGCCCTCTTCGACGAACAGCCTGCACGTCGCGGCGCCCATGCCGCGCGCGCCGCCCGTGACGATCGCTACCTTGCCTGCCAGTCGACCCATGTCGTCCTCTCTCGATTCCGGTTTGCCGGCAGCGCTGCGCACGCATGCGCGCGGCTGCCGAATTGATGATGGGCACACGCCGTGCGACGTCAGCCCCAGTACGCCTGTCCGCCGTCGAGCGGCAGCGTCGCGCCCGTCAGATACGCGGCGTCGCGACTCGCGAGAAACACGATCGCGCGCCCGATGTCCTGCTCGCAATCGCCGACGCGGCCGAGCGGGATCGTGCGGAAGAACGCGGCCGCTTCCTGTGGATGCGCATCGATCCAGCCTTTCAGGCCCGGCGACAACGCATGCGGCGCGACCGCGTTCACGCGGATGCCGTCCGCGCCCCATTCACATGCGGCAGCGCGCGTCAGCGCACGAATCGCCTCCTTGGTCGCTGCATACGCGCCGTAACCGGACGCATCCCAGCGCACCGCGGCCGACGACGCGAAGTTGACGATCACGCCGTCGCCCTTCAGATGCGGATGGCACGCGCGCATCATCCGCAGCGTCGCGATCGGCCCCGATTCGAGTCCCGCCAGAAAATCCGCGTCGCTCACGTCGAGCAGGCGGCCGAGCGGCACGACCTGCGCGTTGTTGATCAGGATCTGCACGCCGCCGCACCGCTCGACGACGGCCTCGACGCACCGCGCGATCTGCGCGGCGTCCATCACGTCGCAAACGAACGCGTCGGCCAGGCCGCCGCGCGCACGGATCGCTTCGCACGTCGCGAGCAGCTTGTCGCGCGTGCGGCCGACCACCGCGACGTGCGCGCCTTCGGCGGCGAGCGCATGCGCGACGCCCTGGCCGACGCCCTGCCCCGCGCCCGTGACGAGCGCGACCTTGCCGTTCAGGATGCCCATGCGTGCTCCTTTAGGCGACGATCGCCGGATGGGCCTGCACCGGCCCGCCGAGCAGTTCGCGGTACGACGGCGGCTGCTTGCCGTCGAGATCGGCGATGCCGTATTGCAACGCGGCTTCCGCACCGACGAGCACCTGCCCCGACAGCGCCATGCGCCGCGGATCGTCGTGGATCGCATGAATCACGCGGCCCGTGAATTCCGGGCTTTCGGCGACGAGCGAAAACTCCTTGTACAGATCCGGATGTTCCTCCCATACGCGCGTCGTGCGCTCGGTGCGCAGCGGCCCCATCCAGATCGACACGGCCGCGACGTCGAAGGGCTTCAGGTCGACGGCCATGTCCTTCGCGAACTTGTCGACGCCGCTCTTCTGCGCGCCATACGCCGCGCCGTGCATGTAGCAGCTCGCGCCGAACGACGACGTGAACGCGATCAGCCCGCTGCGGCGCTTCGCCATCAGCGGCGCCGCGTGCCAGCTCGCGACGTACGCGGAGCGCAGCCCGACGTCGAGGATGTTCACCAGATCGAGCGATTTCTCCCAGAACGGGCCGGGTAGGATCAATTGATCGTGCAGGTAGGTCGCGTTGTTGACGAGGATGTCGAGCCGCCCGCCGTCGCGCTCGACACGTTCGAACAGCGCCTTCACCTGTGCGTCGTCCGCGTGGTCGCAGGCCACCGCGATCCCGCGGCCGCCGAGCGCGTCGATCTCGCGTGCGGTCTCGTGAATCGTGCCGGGCAGCGGCGCATCGCCTTCGCGCTGCGAGCGGCCCGTCACGTAGACGGTCATGCCGGCCGCGCCGAGCGCCCGCGCGATACCCTTGCCGGCACCGCGCGATGCGCCCGTCACGACGGCAACCGGCGCATCGTGGTTCTGTGTCATGTTCGATGTCTCCTGTGGAAGGTTCATCACGCAGCCGGCGGCTGCGCACCGGCGAACAGCACGCCCGGCGCGTCGCCTTCGTAGCGGGCCGACAGCGTCGACGTGACCACGCAGCGCGTGGCCGCGATCTTCCATTCGCCGTCGACCTTGCGATACACGTCGTCGTAGGTCGCGCCGAGCTGCGTGAGCGTGCGCGCGTGCGTGTCGATCATCTGGTAATGCAGGCCCCACGTGCCGCGCGCCTGCGTGTCGTCGATCACGGTGATGTCGGGATTCACGCCGTGATGCATTTCAACGATGTGCGGATGGCAGCCAAGCCGCTCGAATACGTCGACGAGCGCGTCGCGCGTGTCGAACGTGCCGATCCGGCCGTAATCGATCTGCACGGGGCCGGCCACGAAGCAGTCGCGCATGCCCTGCGGATCCTTGCGGTCGCAGCACGTGAAGTAGCGCGCCTTCAGCCGGCGGATCGCATCGGCGTCCTCGAGCCTGCGCACGCGCGTTTCCAGCGATTCGATGAGGGTCATCCCGTCTCCTTGTTCGGTGCCGGCGCGGTTCGAAGGCCGCGTCGATGCCACGTTACCGCCGCGCGCTGCGCCGGCCATCACCCGTTCGGATGAAACCGGCGCTTCGTCGAAGCAGCGCCGCGCGCATGCGCACGCGGCTTTCGTCCGAACAGACGATGTGATGCAGGCGGCCTCGTCCCTACCATCGAACGACACCACCACGAGACACGCCGATGGACGACACGACCCGCACGCTCCACGAATACGAGCAGATCCGTCAGTTGAAGTACCGGTATTTCCGCGCGGTCGACACGCACGACTGGACGCTGCTCGCGGCGTGCCTGACTGAGGATTGCGAGGCGCGGCTGTATGGCGGCCGGTATGCGTACGACGGCCGTGACGCCTTCGTGTCGAGCCTGCGCGAACTGATCGGCAAGCCGACCTTCCTGACGATGCATCACGGCCATCACCCGGAGCTCACGCTGGTGTCGGCCGAGCACGCATGCGGCATCTGGTTTCTCGAGGATCACGCGATCAACCTCGACGACGACTACCTGCTGCACGGCACCGCGTTCTACGACGACCAGTACGTGAAGCGCGACGGCGTATGGCGCATTCATGCGACGCGCCACGAGCGGTTGTTCGAAACCGTCACGTCGCCGATTCCACCGTCGTTCACGCTGACCGCGAACCGCTTCGCCCCCGGTGCGCATCGAGCGGCCGGATCGACCGAAACCGCTTCCTGAACCGCGGCGGCCACGCCGCCGCTCCCGTCATTCCCTTCCCGGAGCCGGAACCATGGAGAAAGTCATTTACGTGTTGTGGCGCGATGCACAGGTCGCGCCCGATCAGTGGAGCCGCGGCGTACGCGCGCAGCTCGCCGACCGGCTGCTGTCGCTCGGCGCGCACGGCGTGCAGGTGAACGTCGCCGATGCCGACGTCGCGCCCGCCGCCGGCCTGAAGCAGACCAACACGCAGCCGGGCATCGACGGGATCGTCGCGGTATGGGTCGACAGCGCGAACGCAATGTTCCGCCAGCCGTTCGACGACGCGGTGCGCGCCGTGGTCCCGCACATGGCCGCGTATCTCGTCACCGAGTCGCAGCCGATTCCGAACACGCGCTTCCCCGCGCGGCCCGGCGAGCGTACGACCGGTTTCTCGCAGCTCGCATTCCTGAAGCGCCCGCCGCGCCTCACGCACGAAGCGTGGCTCGACGTGTGGCACGGCCATCACACGCGTGTCGCGATCGATACGCAGGACAATTTCCTGTACGTGCAGAACGTCGTCGTGCGTGCGCTCACGCATGCGGCGCCCGGCTACGACGCGATCGTCGGGGAATGCTTCCCGGCCGCCGCGATGACCGATCCGCACGCGTTTTTCGATGCGGTCGGCGACGAGGAGAAGTTCCAGCGCAACGTGGCCGAGATGATGGACAGTTGCGGGCGCTTCATCGATTTCGACAAGATCGACGTGGTGCCGACGAGCCAGTACGTCGTGAAGGCCGTGCGCGGGTGACGTGCCAGGCTCGGGCAGACAAAAAAAAGCCAGCCCCGCGGGGCTGGCTTCGTGCTTCGGGTCGAACGACGATCAGAACTGGTTCATCGTGTTGTCCTTGCCCGCGGCCTTCAGCGCCGCTTCGCCGCTGAAGTATTCCTTGTGATCGTCACCGATGTCCGAACCGGACATGTTCTGGTGCTTCACGCAGGCGATGCCCTGACGGATTTCCTTGCGCTGCACGCCGGCCACGTAGCCGAGCATGCCCTGGTCGCCGAAGTATTCCTTGGCCAGGTTGTCGGTCGACAGCGCGGCCGTGTGGTACGTCGGCAGCGTGATCAGGTGATGGAAGATGCCTGCTTCACGCGATGCATCGGCCTGGAACGTACGGATCTTCTCGTCGGCCAGTTGCGCCAGTTCGGTCTCGTCGTATTCCACGCTCATCAGCTGCGCGCGGTCGTAAGCCGACACGTCCTTGCCCGCTGCCTTCATCGCGTCGTACGCCTGCTGACGGAAGTTCAGCGTCCAGTTGAACGACGGGCTGTTGTTGTACACCAGCTTCGCGTTCGGGATCACCTTGCGGATCTCGCTGACCATGCCGCCGATCTGTGCGATATGCGGTTTTTCGGTTTCGATCCACAGCAGGTCGGCGCCGTTCTGCAGCGACGTGATGCAGTCGAGCACGCAACGCGCTTCGCCCGTGCCGGCGCGGAACTGGAACAGGTTGCTCGGCAGGCGCTTCGGACGCAGCAGCTTGCCGTCGCGCTTGATGACGACGTCACCGTTGCCCAGCTGGTCGGCCGACAGTTCCTCGCAATCGAGGAACGAGTTGTATTGATCGCCCAGGTCGCCCGGCTGGTTCGTCACGGCGATCTGCTTGGTCAGGCCGGCGCCCAGCGAATCGGTACGCGCGACGATGATGCCGTCGTCCACGCCCAGCTCCAGGAATGCGTAGCGGATCGCGCGGATCTTCGCGAGGAAGTCCTCGTGCGGCACCGTGACCTTGCCGTCCTGGTGGCCGCACTGCTTCTCGTCCGACACCTGGTTTTCGATCTGGATGCAGCACGCGCCCGCTTCGATGAACTGCTTGGCCAGCAGGTAGGTCGCTTCCGCGTTGCCGAAGCCGGCGTCGATGTCGGCGATGATCGGCACGACGTGCGTGACGTGGTTGTCGATCTTTTGCTGGATCGCGGCCTTGGCGGCCGCGTCCTTCGCGGCATCCAGTTCGCGGAACAGGCCGCCCAGCTCACGGGCGTCGGCCTGGCGCAGGAACGTGTACAGCTCGCGGATCAGCGCGCTGACCGAAGTCTTTTCGTGCATCGACTGGTCCGGCAGCGGGCCGAACTCCGAGCGCAGCGCGGCGACCATCCAGCCCGACAGATACAGGTAGCGGCGTTCGGTGCTGTTGAAGTGCTTCTTGATGGAGATCATCTTCTGCTGGCCGATGAAACCGTGCCAGCAACCCAGCGACTGCGTGTACTTGGACGGATCGGCATCGTACGCGGCCATGTCGGCGCGCATGATCTTCGCCGTGTACTTCGCGATGTCCAGGCCGGTCTTGAACTTGTTCTGGGCACGCATGCGGGCGGCATATTCGGGGCGGATGGCATTCCACGCGCTGCCGTGGTTTTCCTTCAAACCAGCCACTGCCTTGATGTCGTCTTGATATTGGGACATGTCTATCTCCTGGGAACGAAGCGCATTTGAGTAAAGGGTTCAGCGTGCCCGCCGCGTGTGACGAAGCGAACTGCATGGACTCAATAGTAATCCCGTCCAGCGAAATTTCGGTCAAGTCTTATATAAGACATAAGATATAAATTTCTGTTGTTTTTCAATGAGATAGCCAGGCGTTTTTGCGATGCAAAACACGGTTTCAAGCGGCGGTAAAACGCGGCGACAGGAATCCGGCGCGTATCCCGCAATATGAAACGCCCTTTCGGCTGCTGAAGAACGACATGCCTGGGCCGCGGTCGGGCAACGACGAGCGCGCCCCCCTTTGTCACAGCCATGACAAAACGTCTATACTTGGACAATTCTTTGATCCGCGCGCATCGGCGCGCCGGCCCGCCTGCTCCGGAGCACCATGAACGACTCGCCCGTTTTCGACACGCTGTGCGAACTGCTGAATACCGCCGGCGCGCGTTTCCGCGTGCTCGAGCATCCGGCGGAAGGCAAATCCGACGCGATCGCCGCGCTGCGCGGCACCCGTCCCGAACAGGGCGCGAAGGCGATGCTCTGCACGTTCAAGGATGGCGGCGCCGCCACCGCGCTCGCGGTGATTCCCGGCCACCTGAAAATCGACTTCCGCAAGGTCGCCGATGCGCTCGGCCGGCGCAAGGCGACGCTCGCGTCGCCCGACGTCGCGGCCGCCGTCACGCGCTGCGTGATGGGCGCCGTGCCGCCGTTCGCATTCGATTCGAACGTGACGCTCGTCGTCGATCCCGCACTGGTCGAACACAATGACGAGATCGCGTTCAACGCGGGCCGGCTCGACCGCTCGGTCGTGCTCGACGCGGCCGACTACGTCCGGATCGCGCGCCCGCTGCTGGCCGACATCACGCGGCCGGAAACGACGGACACCCCTGCTCCCCAGGACCACGCATGAGCACGAACGACACACCACGGCCGTCGGAACAGGCCTCGCTGATCGAGCAGGTGCAGCGCATCGCCGAAGGGCTCGGCGCGATGTTCGCGCCGTTCACCGAGGTCGTCGTGCACGACCTGCGCACGCCGGAGCACGCGATCCTCGCGATCCACAACAACCTGTCCGGACGCGCGGTCGGCGATCCCGCGACCGAGCTCGGCCTCGCCCGCATCGCCGACGACGATTTCCCGCAGGTGCTCGCGAACTACCCGAACCGCTTCGCCGACGGCCGCACCGCGAAAAGCACGTCGATCGGCATCAAGGATTCGACCGGGCGCTACGTCGCCGCGCTGTGCCTGAATGCCGACGTCACGCTGTTCCGCGGCTTCCAGGGCATGCTGAACCAGTTCTGCCGCACGGACGGCGAAACCGTCGTCGAAACGCTCGACCCGGCCGGCGCGGACGCGATCCGGCAGCGCATCGACGCGTTCGCGACGCGCCTCGCGACGACGCCGCGCGAGCTGAAGACCGACCAGCGCCGCGAGCTGATGCAGACGCTGAAGGCCGACGGCTTCCTCGAAGTGCGCCGCGCGATGGAAATCGTGTCGCAGCATCTCGGCGTCTCGCGCGCCACCGTCTACAACGATGCGAAGTGACGCCGCGCGCCCTGCCGTCCCGTTTCGAATTTCCCGTTGACTGACCTTTTCGACCTCTAGCGACCATGAACTCTCCGACTCTCCCCACGTACGACGACGTTGCCGCCGCCGCGGCCCGGCTCGAAGGCCATGCGCACCGCACGCCGGTGATGACGTCGCGGACGATCGACGACGCGCTCGGCGCGCAGGTGTTCTTCAAGTGCGAGAACCTGCAGCGCATGGGCGCCTTCAAGTTCCGCGGCGCGTTCAATGCACTGTCGCGCTTCAGCGCGGAACAGCGCCGGCACGGCGTCGTCGCGTTCTCGTCGGGCAACCATGCGCAGGCGATCGCGCTGTCGGCGCGCATCCTCGGCATTCCGGCGACGATCGTGATGCCGCGGGACGCACCGACCGCGAAGATGGCCGCGACGCGCGGCTACGGCGGCAACGTCGTGACCTACGACCGCTACACCGAGGATCGCGAGCAGATCGGGCGCGAGCTCGCGGAGAAGCACGGGCTCACGCTGGTTCCGCCCTACGATCACCCGGACGTGATCGCCGGCCAGGGCACCGCGGCCAAGGAACTGTTCGACGAAGTCGGCCCGCTCGACGCGGTATTCACGCCGCTCGGCGGCGGCGGCCTGCTGTCGGGCACCGCGCTCGCCACGCGGGCGCTGTCGCCGCACGCGAAGCTGTACGGCGTCGAGCCCGAAGCCGGCAACGACGCCCAGCAATCGTTTCGGTCCGGCACGATCGTGCACATCGACACGCCGCGCACGATCGCCGATGGCGCGCAGACGCAGCACCTCGGCAACCTGACGTTCCCGATCCTCCGCCGCGACGTCGACGACATCCTGACCGCGACGGACGCGGAACTGGTCGACTGCATGCGCTTCTTCGCCACGCGCATGAAGCTCGTCGTCGAGCCGACCGGCTGCCTGTCGTTCGCCGCCGTGCGACGGATGAAGGATGCGCTGCAGGGCAAGCGCGTCGGCGTGGTGATCAGCGGCGGCAACGTCGATCTCGAGAACTTCTGCGCGCTGGTGTCGGCACCGGCCTGACCGTCGCGGCGCGCATGAAGATCCTGTCATGCGCGCGCCGCCGACCCTTCACGTCGCGTTAAGTTTCGCGCCCTAGACTGATTACGTCGTCCTGAAGTCAGTCGTGAAGGAGTCACCATGAATACGCACGCGATCGTCGCCGCCGCCCTGGCGGCCGCTTCCCTTTCGGCGTTCGCTCAACCGGGCGTGACGTCATCCGGTTTTCCCGCCGCGTCGCCGCCCGCCGCAGTCGCGCAAGCGACGCACCGTTCGCCCGCCGCGTTGCCGCCCGTCGGCTTCGTGTTCGCGAAGATCGATCAGAACAATACGCCGCCCGATCGCGGCGGCGACCCGGGCGGCCGCACGCACGCCGGCACGCATATGTAACGACACGCGCCGGCCGCCGGCATTCAGAACGACGGCAGCGACGGATCGCGGGCGGCGAGGATGTCGTCGGTGCGCCGCTGCAGCGCGCCGTCGAGCGTCTCCGGTTGCGGAATCAGCCAGTAGCGCCCGGCGCGAATACCGTCGAATACCCGCTCGGCGAACGCGTCGGGCGTGAGCCCGTGTGCGTTCAGCATCGTGCGCATCGTGTCGACGAAACCGCGCACCTCGGGCCGGTCGTGCGCGGCGCCGAACGGATCGTTGAAGATGCCCGACAGCACGGGCCCCGGCGCGAGCAGCGACACGCCGACCGGTGCGCCGAGCATCTTCAGTTCGCCGTACAGCGATTCCGTCAGCGCGACCACCGCGAATTTCGTCGCCGAATACGGCGACATCAGCGGGCTCGGCAGGAAGCCGCCGACCGATGCGGTGTTCACGACCCGCGCCGGCGCGTTGCGTTCGAGCATGCGCGGCACGAAACTGCGAATCCCGTTCAGCACGCCGTGCACGTTGATCGCGAAGCTGCGCTCGAAGCGCTCCGGCGTGATTTCCCAACTGAAGCCGGTCGCCATCACGCCCGCGTTGTTGAACAGCAGGTCGACGCCGCCGAAGCGCCGCCATGCGGCTTCGGCCAGCGCGTCGACGGCTTCCGGCCGGCTGACGTCGGTCGGCACGCACAGCACGTCGGTGTCGAGCGTCGCGGCGAACGCGTCGAGTTTCGCCGGATCGAGATCGGCCAGTACGACACGCATGCCGAGCGCGGCCGCGTGGCGCGCCAGCCCGCTGCCGATGCCGCTGGCCGCGCCGGTAATCACGGCGGTGCCGCCGTCGAAGCGAATCGAATCGGTCATGTCGGTCAACGTCCTGTCGGGTCGGATGCGCGGCGCTGCGCGAGCGTGCACTGGCCGGCGAGGAACCGGCTTCGGGTGTCGGTCATGATGTCTCCTTATATCTTCGATTTGCTTCAAACTTCAGTGGTGGCGCGCCGTTTGGCGCGCTGCTTTGCCGGTTGGCGGCTACGGCACAGCTTGTGTCTCCTGCGAGCCGTTAAGCTCGAATCACAGCTC
>NZ_JACCQB010000098.1:0-9782 GCF_015712265.1 Burkholderia sp. 9777_1386
GGAGCGGAGAGCGTCATCGGGTCTGCCTCGCGGTGACGGAAGGCGGGTGGCCGTAACGCCGCGCATACGCCTTCGCGAAATGGCCGAAGCCATGGATGCCGTGCGCGATCAGCACGTCGGTCACGCTGCGCGCGTCGCCGCGTTGCAGCGCCGCGTGCACGGCGGCGAGCCGACGCTCGCGCACGTACGCGGCCGGCGTGGTGTGCAGGAACGCGCGGAACGCATGCTGCAGCGTGCGCGGCGCGACGCCCGCGACGGCCGCCAGCGCGGCGAGCGCGAGCGGCTCGCCGAGATGCGCATCGACGTGATCGCACGCGCGGCGCACGTGCGCGGGCAGCGGGGGCGTGCCGCGCAGCAGCGCGTCGCTGTACGCGTGCGGCAGGTGCGTGAGCAGCAGCGACATCAGCCACGCGGTGAGGTCGGCGCCGAACACCGGCGAGGCCGTGCCGACGCCCGGCTGCGCGCCGAGCCGGCACAGGTACTCGAAGGTCGGCAGCACGAGCGCGGCGCCTGTGCCGCCGGCCGCGAGGTCGAATTGCAGCGGCCGCGTGAGCGTCGCCTGCAGCATGTCCTGCAGCTTGCATTCGAGCGCGCCGCGTTCGAGCCGCAGCACGAGGTTGCGGCAATCGGGGCTCGTGCGCAGGCGGCTCGCGAGCGCGGGCGAGGACACGGTCAGCTCGCCGGGCCCGGCGCGTGCGACGACGCTGCCGGCCTGCAGCTCGCATGCGCCCGCGAGCGTCAGCCGGAACAGGAAGTGATCGGCATCGTCGCCGAAATCGATGCGTGTCTCGCGGCCGTAGCAGAGTTCGAGCAGCGCGCCGTGATGCAGCGGCACCTCGTACAGCTCCGCGTGAAACGGATCGCGGCCGGACGCGGCCATCCGGTGCGGCCCGAGCCGGTACGCGACCGCGCGTTCGACCTCGTCGGGGGCCTGCAGCGTGCCGAGCCGGTTCGGCGCATGGCGGGAAAGGGCGATGTCCATGCCTAGACCTCGTGGCGGATACGGGAGCGCCGCGGCCTGCGCATCGCCGCGATTGCGTTGCGCGAACGGGCGCGTCGTTGCGCGTTTTGAAGCGACGCGGCGCGGGCGGCCGCGTAGTCTCGGACATACTCGATCACCGGGAGAAAACGATGAAGGTATGTGTTCTGGGCGGCGGCCACGGTTGCCATGCGGCGGCCATCGACCTGCTCGAAAAAGGCCACGACGTGACGTGGTGGCGGCGCGATCGCGAGCCGCATGCGCGGCTGCGCGAGCTTGGCGTGCTGAACGTCGCCGACTATCGCGGCAAGCGTTCGGTGCCGCTCGGCGATGCGCCGGGCGCGATCCGCCTGACCGACGATCTCGCCGCCGCGCTGCGCGGCGCGCAACTCGTCGTGGTGCCGCTGCCGGCCACGTCGCACGACGCGCTCGCCGCGCAGGTCGCGCCGCTGCTGGAGGATGGCCAGGTCGTGTTCCTGCCGCCCGGCACGTTCGGCAGCGCCGTGTTCGCCCGCGCGGCGGCCGATGCCGGCAACCGTTCGCGCGTCGCGTTCGCCGAAACGGGCACGCTGCCGTACCTGGTGCGCAAGCACGGCGACAACGACGTCGTGATCAGCGCATACGCGACGCGCCTGCCGACCGGCGTGTGGCCGGCGAATGCGGCGGGCTGGGCGTTCGACGTGCTGCGCGCCGGCTATCCGTCGGTCGAGCCGGTCGAGGATGCGTTGTCCGGCGCGCTGATGAACGCGGGCCCGGTGATCCATCCGCCGCTGATCCTGATGAACGCCGGGCCGCTCGAACACTTCGACGCGTGGGACATCCACAACGAAGGCACGCAGCCGTCGATCCGCCGCGTGACGAATGCACTCGACGCCGAACGCATCGCGGTGCGCGAAGCGCTCGGTTACCGCGCGCCGCATTTCCCGCTCGCCGATCACTACGCGACCGACGGCGACGAGTGGATGTACGGGCGCGGCGCGCACGGCAAGCTGACCGATAGCGGCGACTGGCGCGAGAAGATCGATCTGCGCGCGCATCGCTACATGCTCGAGGACACCCGGCTCGGGCTGTCGTTCATCGTGTCGTGCGGGCGTTGGGCCGGCGTGCCGACGCCCGTCGCGCAGGGGCTGCTGAGCATCGCGAGCGCGGTCGCGGTGCGCGACCTGTATGCGGAAGGCCGCACGCTGGAGCGGCTCGGGCTCGCGGCGCTGTCGAAGGACGCGCTGCGCGCGCTGCTCGACGCGGGGTATTCGGCATGAAGGCGGCTGTCGATGTGACACGCATTCACGTGCTCGGCGCGGGACGCATGGGGCAGGGCATCGCGCTCGTGTTCGCGTTCGCGGGCCTCGACGTGACGCTGATCGACTTCAAGCCGCGCGACGTGCACGCGTGGCGCGCATTCGAGGGCCGCACGCGCGACGAGATCGTGCGGCCGCTGCACGCGCAGGTCGCGCTCGGCCGCATCGACGCCGCACAGGCCGATGCCGTCGTCGCGCGCATCGCGCTCGTGGCGCGGGACGGCGCGGCCGACGCGGTACGTGATGCCGACATCGTGTTCGAGGCGCTGCCCGAAGTGCTCGATGCAAAGGCCGACGCGCTGCGCTGGCTCGGCGAGCACGTCGATGCGCACGCAACGATCGCGTCGACCACGTCGACGTTCGTCGTCACCGAATTGCAGCGCCACGTCGCGCACCCGGCGCGGATGCTGAACGCGCACTGGCTGAACCCGGCGCTGCTGATGCCGCTCGTCGAGGTCAGCCGCAGCGAGGCGACCGATCAGGCCGTCGTCGACGGGCTCGCGGCGTTGCTCGAACGCGTGGGCAAGAAGCCGGTGATCTGCGGGCCGGCGCCCGGCTATATCGTGCCGCGCATCCAGGCGCTCGCGATGAACGAGGCCGCGCGGATGGTCGAGGAAGGCGTGGCCAGCGCCGAGGACATCGACACTGCGATCCGCACCGGCTTCGGCCCGCGTTTCGCGGTGCTCGGGCTGCTCGAATTCATCGACTGGGGCGGTTGCGACATCCTGTACTACGCGTCGACGTACCTGGCCGGCGAAATCGGCCCGCGCTTCGCGCCGGCGGCGAGCGTCGTGCGCAACATGGAAGCCGGCCGCGACGGCGTGCGCACGGGCGCCGGCTTTCACGACTATGCGGCGGTCGACGTGCCCGCGTACATGCGGCAGCGGCTCGGCGAATTCGCGCGGCTGCTCGACCATCTCGGGCTGGCGCCGGCGTTCGACCGCGCGCGGCGCGACGCCGGGCGCTGAGCGCCGCGCGATCATGCCGGGTCGCCGCGCGAACCGGCGGCGGGCGTGATGCGCGTCTCGCGCATCACGCACAGCGTCGCGACGGTCACGAGGCCGAGCGCAATGAGGAACAGCGACACCGGCCACGACGCGTGATAGCGCGCGAGCAGCGCGGTCGCGATCAGCGGCGACATCCCGCCCGCGAAGATCGACGCCACTTCGTGACCGAGCGCGACGCCCGAGTAGCGCACTTCGGTGCTGAACAGCTCGCCGACGAGCGCGGGCAGCGTGCCGATCATCGCGCCGTGGCTCACCGCCGTGCCGACCGTCAGCGCGAGCCACACGAGCGGCGTCACGCGCGTGTCGAGCAGCCAGAAGAACGGAAACGCGCACGCGACGAGGCTCAGCGCGCCGATCAGGTACACGGGCTTGCGGCCGATCCGGTCGGACAACCGGCCCCAGGCGAGCATCGCGCCCATTTCGACGATCATCGCGATCATCACGCCGGTCAGCATCGTGCCGTTCGGAATCCCGAGGTATTTTCCGTAGACGAGCGAGAACGCGAGGAAGATGTACGCGCCGCCGTTCTCGGCCACGCGCAGCCCCATCGCGAGCAGGATTTCCTTCGGATGGCGGCGGATGCACTCGACGATCGGCAAGTGCGTGTGCGCGCCGCGTTTGCCGGCCTGTTCGAAGTCGCGGCTTTCCGGCAGATGGCGGCGGATATAGATGCCGATCGCGAAAATGACGATGCTCGCGAGGAACGGCAGCCGCCAGCCCCACGCGCGGAACAGGTCGTCCGGCAGCGCCTGCGCGGCGAGGAACGCGATCGACGACAGCACGAAGCCGCCGCCCACGCCGAGCTGGCTCCACGCCGCGTAATAGCCGCGCTGCCCGGGCGGCGCGTTCTCGCTGATCATCAGCACGCCGCCGCCCCATTCGCCGCCGGACGCGATGCCCTGCAGCAGGCGCAGCACGACGAGCGCGGCCGGCGCCCACAGGCCGATCTGCGCATAGGTCGGCAGCAGGCCGATCGCGAAGGTCGATGCGCCCATGATCAGCAGCGTCCAGACGAGCGACGCCTTGCGCCCGTAGCGATCGCCGACGTGGCCGAACACGATCCCGCCGAGCGGCCGCGCGACGAAGCCGAGCGCGAACGCCGCGAATGCGGCGAGGCTGCCCGCGAGCGGGGAGGCGCCGGGGGGGAAGAACACGTGACCGAACACCAGCGCCGCGGCCGTGCCGTACACGAAGAAGTCGTACCACTCCCTCGCGTTGCCGGCGACGGAGGCGATGACGATCCGGCGCAGTTGCCGGTCGGCGAGCGGCGCGGCAGCGGCGCCCGGGGATTGCACGGTGTCGGTCGGGTACATGGCGGACTCTGAAGGGGGAGGCAGGCGCGTGCCGTCTTCGCGATGCATGCGGCACTGCGGGCTAGTGTTGTCGGCCCGCCGCTTCCCGGTCAAATCCGCAGAAAAAGGGGAGTGTCATCACTCCCGCAAATGATGGTCGGCGCGCGCTGCGGCGCTTTCCCGCAGCAGCGCGATCATCCGCTGCGCGAGCGGCGGCACGTACGCGCCCGCGCGGTGCATCGCGCCGATGCGGCGGTCCAGTTCGAGTTCGCCGGCCCGCAGGTCGAGCGTGCGCAGCCCGGTCACCTGGGTGAGCGCATCGGCGCCGCCGACGCACAGCAGCGACGTGCCGCGCAGCAACTGCAGCAGCGACGTGTTGCCGAAATCGGTCTCGACGCGCAGGCGCGGCGCCGGCAGCCCGCGCGCGCGGAATGCGTCGTCGATCCGGCGCCGCACCGGGATCGTCGTCTCCGGCAGCAGCCATTCCTGGTCGGCGAGATCCGCGAGCGTGAGCGCGCGCTTGCGCTGCAGCGGGTGGGCGGCGTCGGCGAGCACCGTGAGCCGGTCGTCGAACAGCGCGACGGTGTCGAGCGCGGGGTCCGGCTGCTGCGGCTCGGGCGCCACCACCAGGTCGAGCTCGCCGGCGGCGAGCAGGTCGAGCAGCTCGCGTGCGAGCCGGCAGCGCAGCCGCAGCCGCGCGGCCGGCCGCTCGCGAATCAGTTGCCGGCACGCGCCGAGCACGAACGCGTTGGGCACGGTCGGCGAGTAGCCGACGCGCACGACGCCCTGTTCGCCGCCGCGGATCGCGCGCATCTCCTGCATTGCATCGTCGAATTCGAGCGCGATCCGCTGCGCGCGGGCGACGAAACGCGCGCCGGCCGGCGTCGGCGTCATCCCGTTCGCGGTGCGCTCGAACAGCGTCACGCCGACCTGCGTCTCCAGCCGCTGCACGGCCTTGGTCAGCGCGGGCTGCGACAGCCCCAGCGCGTCGGCCGCCTTGCCGATGCTGCCGTGCCGCTCCACGGCCAGCAGGTACTCCAGATCGCGGGTATCCATCAGGGGATTCCTGTCGGTTATGACTTTATATCCGGTAATGCATTGTGGTGATGCCTCGGCATCTTACAGACTGGCGGCACTGTTCGACCAGGAGAATCGTCTTGAGCTTCGCCTATTTCCTGCGGCGCGCGGCCCGCTACTGGGGCAGCCAGCCCGCCGTGGTCCACCGCGACCGCGCCGTCACGTACCGTCAGCTCGACGAACGTTCGACGCGCCTCGCGAACGCGCTGCGCGGCCTCGGCTTCGCGCGCGGCGAGCGTATCGCCGTGCAGGCGCGCAACTGCATCGAGCTCGTCGAGATCGAGTGCGCGCTGTACAAGGCGGGTCTCGTGAAAGCCGCGCTGAACCCGCGCTTCACGGCGGCCGAGGCCGCCGACGTCGTCGGCAACTGCACGCCCGTCGCGTTCATCGGCGGGCGCGGCTATACGGACTACACGCCCGATTCGCCGGGCTTCGGGTCGGTCGAGCGGTTCGTGTCGCTCGACGGCGCGGTCTCCGGCTACCTCGACTACGAAACGCTGCTCGCGAAGGGGAGCGATACGGCGCCCGACTACGTACCGGCGGCCGACGATCTCGCGGTGCTGCACTTCTCGTCCGGCTCGACCGGGCGCATCAAGGCGGCGATGCAGAGCTACGGCAACCGGCTCGCGTCGCTGCGCAAGATCGTGCTCGGGATGGACCGTCCCGCGCAGCCCGGCGACCGGCTCGCGCTGATCGGGCCGATCACGCACGCGTCGGGGATGCTGATGCAGCCCTACCTGTTCTGCGGCGCGACGCTGGTGCTGTTCGACGCGTTCGAGCCCGCGCAATTCCTCGCCGAAGTCGCGCGCCAGCGCATCACGCACACGTTCATGGTGCCGGCGATGGTCAACATGCTGCTCAACACGCCGGCGCTCGCGCAGGCCGACCTGCGCAGCCTGAAGGTGCTCGGCTACGGCGCCGCGCCGATGGCGCCCGCGCGGATCGAGGAAGCATGGGCGCGCATCGGCCCGGTGCTGTCGCAAGGCTACGGCGCGAGCGAATCGACGTCGGGCGTCACGCGGCTGGGGATCGCCGATCACGCGCATGCGCTGCTGCACGACCGCGAGCGGCTCGCGTCGTGCGGCCGGCCGCTCGGCGAAACGGAAGTGCGGGTGGTCGATGCGGACGGGCGCGAAGTCGAGGGCGATGCGATCGGCGAGCTGGTGATTCGCGGCGCGGACGTGTTCCAGGGCTACTGGAATGCGCCGGAGCTGACGCGCGAGGTGCTGGTCGACGGCTGGCTGCACACCGGCGACCTCGCCCGCACCGATCGCGAAGGCTTCATCTACCTGGTCGACCGCAAGCACGACATGATCATTTCGGGCGGCTTCAACGTGTATCCGACCGAAGTCGAAGCGGCGCTGTACCGGCACGAAAGCGTGCTCGAGGCCTGCGTCGTCGGCGTGCCAGACGACAAGTGGGGCGAGGCCGTGAAGGCCGTCGTCGTGCTGCGTGCCGGCCATGCCGCGCAGGCGGCCGACCTCGTCGCGCACTGCCGCGCGCAGCTCGCCGACTACAAGGCGCCGCGCTCCGTCGATTTCGTCGCGGAGCTGCCGAAGAACGCGAGCGGCAAGATCGCCCGCAAGCTCGTGCGCGAGCCGTACTGGCGCGGCGTCACGCGTCGCGTCAACTGAAGGAGTCCGCCATGTTCGATCATCTGCAACGCCCCGAATTCGTCGCGCTGCGCGCGGCCGTGCTGCGCTTCGTCGACGACGAGCTGCGCCCGATCGAGCGCGAGCTCGGGCTCGACTCGGAAGACGTGTGGCCGCGCGACGTGCTGCGCCGCGTGTGGCAACGCTCGGCCGCGCTCGGCTTCTATACCGCGAGCCTGCCCGTCGAGATCGGCGGCCAGGGGCTGTCGATCGCCGAGGTGTGCGCGCTGAAGGCCGACCTGGCCGCCTGCGGCGCGGCACTCGCGCCGCACGTGCTCGGCGAACTCGGCGGGCCGCCGCGCATCGGCAACATGCTGAAGTACGCGACCACCGCGCAACTCGACCGCTATTTCCGGCCGGTGATGCGCGGCGAGAAATCGACGTGCTTCGCGCTGACCGAGCCGCACTCGGGCTCGGACGCGATGAGCATCCGCACGACGGCGGTCGAGGACGGCGAATCACTCGTCATCAACGGCACGAAGCACTACATCAGCGGCGCGCCATTCGCCGATTTCGCGATCGTGATGTGCGTGACCGACGCAACCGCGACGCCGCCGCAGATCACGGCCGTGCTGGTCGATCTCGACCTGCCGGGCGTGAGCGTTCAGCATGAGTACGTGCCGATGTCGGGCCAGCACATCGACGCGGACATCCGCTTCGTCGACGTGCGCGTGCCGCGCGAGAACGTGTTCGGCGGGGTCGGCAACGGCTTCCGGCTCGGCATGTCGCGCATCAACGTGAACCGGCTGCTGCATTGCCCGACGATGCTGGGCCTCGCGATGTCCGCGTATCGCGCGTCGCTCGACCATGCGCGCACGCGCCGGCAGTTCGGCGGCCCGATCGCGCGCTTCCAGGCGATCCAGCACATGCTCGCCGACATGGCGGCCGCGCTGTGGGCGTGCGAAAGCATGATCGCGCACACGGCGGCCCTCGCCGATGCGGGCGCCGACCTGCGGATGACGGCGTCCGCGTGCAAGCTGTACGTGTCGGAGCGGTGCTTCGAGGTCGCGGACAAGGCCGTGCAGATTCACGGCAACGTCGGCGTGACGCGCGGCCATCCGGTCGAGCAGACGTTCCGCAAGCTGCGGATGTTCCGCATCCTGACCGGCACGAGCGAGATCCAGCGCAACGCGATCGCGAAGGCGATTCTCGATCCGGCCGGCGCGGGGCTCGACGCATGACGACCCGCGGCACGCGCGGCGCGTGGCCGGCCGGCGACGATCACGCGCCCGCATGGTCGTGCCTGCGCGGTGTGCGGATCGTCGATGCCGGCCAGTTGCTGCCCGGCCCGCATGCGTGCGCGCTGCTGCGCCAGCTCGGCGCCGACGTGATCAAGGTCGAGCCGCCGGGCGGCGACGCGTTGCGGCAGTTTGGCGCCGACACGTTCGCGCAGTTCAACCGCGGCAAGCGCTCGCTCGTGCTCGACCTGAAGACGCCGGACGGGCGCTCGCGCTTTCTCGATCTGGTGCGCGACGCGGATGCGGTGGTCGAAGGCAACCGGCCGGGCGTGATGGCGCGGCTCGGGCTCGATTACGCGACGTTGGCCCGCGCGAACCCGCGCATCGTGCTGTGCTCGATCACCGGCTACGGGCAGGACGGTCCGTATGCGGACCGGCCCGGCCACGACCTGAATTTTCTCGCCGATGCCGGCTACTGGTCGGTGCCCGCGCAACTGCGCGACACCGTCGCGCGGCCGCGCGTGCGGCTCGCCGATCATGCGGCCGCGATGCATGCGGCGCTCGCGCTGGCCGTCGCGGTGATGAGCGCGCGATCGAACGGGCTCGGCCAGCACCTCGACGTGTCGATTCACGATGCGATGTTCGCGTGGACCGCTCCGGCCGCCTGGGCGCTGCGCACGGGCCGCGATACGCCGGATGCCGCCCGCTGGGTGATGCCCGACAACGACCTGTTCGAAACCGCCGACGGGCGGCACATCGCGCTCGCGACGTTCGAGGACAAGTTCTGGGCCGCGTTCGCCGACGCGCTCGGCGATGCATGTCCGGCGCTGCGGGAGCCGCGCTACGCACGGCGCGCGGGCCGGCAGCAGCACCGGCACGCGCTCGGCGCGCAGTTGCGCGCGCTGTTCGCGACGCGTACGCAGGACGACTGGATGCGCGTGCTCGGCGCGCTCGGGCTGCCGGTGTCGCGCGTGCCCGATGCCGGCGAGCTGTTCGACGATCCGCAGGTGCGGGCTCGCGGCGTCGCGCGCGAAGTGGCGGCCGACCGCACGCTCGCGGTGCGCTTCCCGGTGAAATTCTCGCTCGGGCTGCCGGACGGCGACGACCGTGTGGCGGCGCCTGGCGAGCACGGCGGCGGGTAGCGCGACGCCCCGACCGCCCACGATAACGAAACAGCAACCATCTTGAGACAGCCCATGTCATGCGCAATTGAAATCCGGCTGCCAACGCTCGCCAGTGCGAGCGATGGCGTTGAGCGTGATGAGCAGCTTGCGCATGCATGCGACGAGGGCGACCTTC
>NZ_JACCQB010000099.1:0-9663 GCF_015712265.1 Burkholderia sp. 9777_1386
TGGGTGGGTTGGGCGGTCATTGAACACGGGATTTGGAGTAATGGCGACGATCTTAAACATTCTTAGTTACGTTAGCGTGCTTACGCTTGTGGCATTGGGCCTTGCGATCGTGTTCGGCCTGATGGATATCGTGAACCTCGCGCATGCCGAGTGGGTGACGATGGGGGCTTATACATTGGCGGTTGCGCAGTCCGTGGGAGGTCAACACGCATTCTGGGCTGCGTTGCTCGCCGCGCCGATTGTCGGCGCGGGGCTCGGTTGGTGTCTCGAGCGCTTCGTCATCCGACTGCTCTATGCCCGTCCACTGGATACGCTACTGGCGACCTACGCGGTCAGTCTGATCGTTCAGAAGGCGATTGAGCTCGTCTTCGGTACTCAGCCGATGCTGGTCTATGCGCCGTTCAATGCAACCGTTGAAGTGCCGGGCGGCAGCTATCCTGCTTATCGGATGTTCGTGATCGGTGTGGCACTGGCTGTTACCGCTGGATGCTGGGTGCTGTTCACCCGCACGCGTTTTGGTACGAAGCTGCGCGCGGTCATCCAACATCCGGCGATGGCTGAGGCTGTCGGTATCAATACCAGAAAGCTGAATCGGGTGGCCTTTTGTGGTGGCGCCGCACTCGCCTCGCTCGCCGGTGTTCTGGTGGCGCCCATGGTGTCGGTGGAGTCCCATCTCGGGATGTCCTATCTTGCCAAGGCGTTCTTCGTGATCGTGCTGGGTGGGATCGGCTCGGTGGCTGGCAGCATACTCGGCAGCGCGTTTGTCGGCACGATCGAGACCTTGCTCAGCTATCGCGTTGATCCGTCGCTCGCGTCGGCGATCGTTCTGATTGTATCCAGTGTCCTGATTCGTTTCCGGCCGCAGGGTCTGCTCCCCGGCTTTAGTGCGGCGCATCAGCTTCTCGGAAAGGGGTAAGGAAATGTTCGATCGTCATTTTTCTCGTGCGCGGACTTGGTTGTCACAACCCGCCTTGAGCGGCAGTGATGTGTCTCCGGTTATGACGGGTTTTGCGATCGTTGTGGCCGGCGCGATTCTGCCGCTTGTCGTTGGGGCGTATGAACTCACCGTGATACGCGATGCACTCGTATTGGCGATATTGGCGCTCAGTTATGACCTGCTGTGGGGGCGTGCCGGTGTACTGACGCTGGGTCACACGACCTTCTTCGGCATTGGAGCATACGGCTTCGCCGTGACTACGGTCCAGTTTGGGCAGACGCCGTTAGTCGGATTTCTCGCTGGCCTTGCCTGTGCTGCGCTCGCAGCGGCCGTTCTCGGTTACTTCTTGCTGTATGCAGGGGTGAGGCTGCATTTCTTTGCCATTCTCAGTATGGCGGTGTTGATTATCGCGCAGCAGCTTGCAACGAGCTGGCAGTCGGTAACAGGCGGAGACACGGGCTTGCTCGGTATTCCGGGGCTGTCCTTCCAGCTTGCGGGGCACACACTCGATTTGAGCGGTCCAGTCGCGTCCTGGTATGCCGTCGCGATAATCCTCGTTGCGCTGCTTGGGGTGGTGTGGCTGCTTTGTCGCAGCCGATACGGGAAGGTGCTCGCGGTGATCTCGACGAACGAATGGCGCGCGCTGGCGTGTGGATATCACACGTCCTGGCATCTCTTGTTGATGTTCATGGCCTCGGCGGTGTTGGCCGCGGTGGCGGGTTGCTTGATGGCAGCAACCGCCGGCGTTGTTGCGCCCGATGTGTTTTCACCGGTATTGGCCACCGAAGTCATCCTCTGGGTTGCCATAGGCGGACGTGGCTCGCTGGGCGGTCCCGTGCTCGCCGCTGTCGGCCTGACGCTACTCAAGCATGGTGCGTCCAGTCTGAGCACACAGTGGTGGCCGCTTATTCTCGGCGCAGTTTTTCTCGCGTGCGTGCTTTGCCTGCCGAACGGTGTGCGTCTGGGGGACATGCTCAAGAGACTGCGTCAATTCAGTGGAATATCGCTCAAGCGCATGCCGCGCTCTTGTGCGCGGCGCGTCGAAGGAGGGTCGTGATGAACGCGCCGATCATCAAAGGTGTCGGACTGTACCGTGCATTTGGCGGCATTAACGCGATTGCGGGCGTTGACGTAGAAATTGGCGCGCGAGACCTGCTTTGCGTCATCGGCCCGAACGGCGCTGGAAAAAGCACGCTGGTTGGGCTGATGTCGGGCGCGATTGTGCCTGGGGCTGGCGAGCTGTATCTGGCGGGCGAGCGAATGACTGGTCGACCGATGTATCAATACTGCAGGCGTGGCGTCGTACGGAAATTCCAGGGAACGAATGTCTTCCAGACGATGAGCGTACGCGAGAACCTCGAAGTGGCCGCGCTCGGTGTGTCGAATCGACAGGCGTTTTCGATGCGGGACCTCGATGGCGTTCTCGAGCAAATCGGCCTTGCCGCGCAAGCCGACATGCTGGCGATGCATCTGCCACACGGCGAGCGCCAGTGGTTGGAAATCGGCATGGCGATGATGTGTCGCCCCGCATTGTTGCTGCTCGACGAGCCCGCTGCGGGTTTATCCGCCACTGATGCTCAGCGGCTTGTGCATCTCATCCACCGCCTGCGTGAGCAGTGTGCGGTACTTGCCATCGAACATGACCTGCGTTTCGTGCAGTCGCTTAATTGCGAGACGTGGGTTATGCACCGCGGCCAAATCGTTCGCCAAGGGCGCTACGACGACATCGCGAAGGACGAGGAAGTCCGACGCATTTATCTGGGGCAGGGGGCAAGTCATGCTGCACATTGAAAATCTGTCGGCTGGATACGGCGACATTGCTGTCTTGCACCAGATCACGCTTGCCGTTCAGCCCAACGAAGTGGTCGGAGTGCTCGGATGCAATGGAGCGGGAAAAACAACGCTTGTGAAGGCGATCATGGGCTTTTTGCCGCACGTGAGCGGCGAGGTTCGCTTTGGCGAGCACGTCGTCAACGGCATGCGCGCGCATGAAATTGCTCGACTGGGCATCGGGTTGGTGCCGCAGGGGCGATGGATTTTTCCGAAGCTCACGGTGCGCGAAAACCTCATGATGGGAACCGCAGCGGCTGGCGACGCCGAGATTCTGGATGAGGTGTTCGAGTATTTCCCGGTATTGAAAACGCGGCTGTCGCAACATGGCGGGACGTTGTCGGGCGGCGAGCAACAGGTGCTGGCTATCGCGCGTGCATTATGTGGTCGACCGAAACTGTTGTTGCTGGACGAGCCTTCTGACGGCGTGCAACCCAATCTTGTCGAGATGATCGGCGATGTGATCCCGGTGCTGTGCCGTCGTTCGAAGCTTGCCGTGCTGCTCGTCGAACAGAATCTTGACCTCGTCTTGCGCTGCGCGCAGCGGTGCATTGTGCTTAAGAACGGGCGGCTCGCTCATGCGGGAAAAATCGAACCGCACCGCGGAACGGACAGCGCGCACCCATTGGCCCAATTCTTGTCACCTGCTGCTGAACGAACGGCTGATTCGCAAGCGGCATTCGTTGAAAGAGAACCAACATGAATCGACGTGACTTTTCGCGATCTGCCCTTTGGGGCGCGCTTGGGGCGTTCAGCGCCGCCGTTTGTCCGAACCTCGTCCGAGCAGCGTCGCCGATCAAGATCGGATTGCTTGCGCCGTTGAGCGGTCCACTTACCAGGGTCGGGGAAACCAATCGGCACTGTGCGATGCTCGCCATTGAAGAAATCAACGCTGCAGGCGGACTGCTTGGGCGGCCGCTCGAACTGGCCGTCGAAGATACGCAGATGTCGACGGCAGTGACGCTCGAGAAGGCCAGGCAGCTATTGATGCGTGATGAAGCGGCGATGCTCACAGGCATGGTGCTGCCGTCCGAGCGCGAGGCGGCGCTGCAGGCCGCTAAGATGGCCGCGCGTCTTGTCGTCTATCCGAATTTCGACGAGGGTCGCTGTGATCCGCTGTTGTTAAGTACCGGTCTGAGTGTTGCTCAGCGGGTTGAACCGCTCATTACGTGGCTCATGCGTGGCGGTGGAAAGAGTGTCAGCGCGGTCGTCTCGGACGTCGGCAGCAACCGCAAGGTGCTGGTGCCCGCGCTGGAGGCGGCCGTATCTCGCCACGGTGGCCGCTTGTTGAACGTGTACTGGTTGCCGTTCGGCACGCGCGATTACGGTGCCGTGCTTCAACGAATTGCGGCACAGCAGCCGCAACTGGTATGGCACAGCATCGGCGATGATCCGGTCACGTTTGTCAAACAGTATCGGTCGTTTGCGATGAGGCCACAGTTGGTCACGGACATCGCGCACGAATCGCTATCGATTGCAACTGCGGGCGCATCAACGGGCGCCATCGGTGTGTCATCGTACTTTATGAGCATCGATAGTGCTGAAAATCATCGCTTTCTTGCGCGCTACACCGCGCGCGTGGCCAACACCCGTGCGCCGCGGTTAGGCTCCTATGCGGTGATGCTGCCTCACGGGGAATGCACGTACGCGGGCATTCGACTCTTTGCGCAGGCCGCGCAAGACGCTGGCAGCGTCGAGGTCATGCGTGTCAAGGCGGCGTTGTCGGGCATTTCGCTGAATTTGCCGCGCGGTAAGACGGGCGTGAGCCGAGTGGCCGATCACGTCACATGCATGACGCGCATCGCTCAGGCGCAGGCAGATAACAGTTTTTCGCTTTTGGATTCGGTCGGACCGATTTTACCGACCTGTCGGGGATAAAGCGGTAACGACATCCCGTCATTACTTTTTCTATATCACTAAGGAGTACGATATGAATGATATATCCATGATGAGTGCAGAGACGTTGCTTGTCGAGTATCGACGTCATGCACTGTCGCCGCGTGAGTGTATGGAGGCAGTGCTGGAGCGCATCCAGCAGTTTGATCCGCTCGTGAATTGCATGTGCAGCTTCCATGCAGATATGGCGTTGCAGGCAGCGCGCGAATCGGAGCAGCGCTGGATGCGCGGTGAGCCGCTCGGGCTACTCGATGGCGTGCCGGTATCGGTCAAGGATCTCATCGATGTACAAGGATTTCCGACGCGGTATGGCTCATTGACGAGCCCGGACACCCTGCAACGTAGCGATGCGCCTGCGGTTTCGCGCCTGCGCCGTGCCGGAGCATTGTTGTTCGGAAAAACGACGACATCGGAATACGGCAACAAGATTGTGACGGATTCCCCGCTCACCGGCATTACCCGCAATCCTTGGGATCGGCGCGTGACGCCGGGTGGCAGCAGCGGCGGCTCGTCAGTTGCGGTCGCGCTTGGCATGGGTGCGTTGTCGCTGGCCACCGACGGCGGCGGGTCGATTCGTGTGCCGGCGTGCTGGAGCGGCGTCGTAGGTTTTAAGCCAACGTTCGATCTCGTGCCGACCGGCGTAGCCGGCTCCTGGACCCGACTGTCCACGCTCGGGCCAATTGCGCGCAATGTGCGTGACACCGCGTTGATGCTCAGCGTTGCATCGGGAGCGCACGATCCTTTGCAGTCAGAGTCAGATCGCCCGGTGGACTATCGCATTGGACTGGAGCATGGTGTCGCCGGGCTGCGCGTGGCGTATTGCCCTGGCATTGCGGGCGTGACGGTTGATCCCATGGTCGCTGCGAGTGTCGCGCAGGCCGCGGATGTATTCGAGGCCTTGGGTGCGCACGTCGAGCAAGTCGATGTGAAGCCGCTGGCCAATTATCTGGACAGTCGCATGCACGCGATTCAGTGGTCGGTGTTCTTTGCGCAACGTGCATGCGCGATGAGCGAGGCGCAACGTGCACAGCTCGACTCGGACGTACAGGTCCTTGTGGAGGCCGGTCTGCAAGTCACCGCGCCAGAACTTGCCGGTGCGTTGCGTGCACGTCATCTGCTGGGTGTCGAGATGGCTGCGTTCTTCGAGCGCTACGACTTGCTCATGACACCGGTGTTTCACTGCGGCCCACTGCCGGTGCCCGGGTTGCCGAAGACACTGCTGACGGCACCTCAGCAGACATCGTGGTGCAACCAGACCGGGCTGCCTGCCGCGAGCGTGCCGTGTGGCCTGCCCGGTGGCTTGCCCACGGGCGTGCAGATCGTTGGGCGTTTGCACGCGGATGCACTCGTACTGCGTGCCGCACGCGCCTACGAGTCGGCGCGCGGCGCGTTTCCCACGGCGCCCCTGTTGCAGGGCGAGCACGCAGTGGCCACGGAGGTAACCCCGTGAGCGTTCAAGTCGCAAAGATCGTGGTGCATCTGGTTGAGCGGCGCGCCGAGTTGAACACCGCGATCTATCCAGCCCACCGCCAGGCCATTGCAGCTGCGGTCCTGTCACGGCAGATCTGGCGAATAGATGATCCTCTTGAGCCTCTGTACGAGCTCGGTGCGGAGCTGGGGACGTCGCTAACCGAGCACGCCCGATGTGCACTGGGTGTGCAACGCGGGGCCATTCAAGTGTACGGCAAGGCCGCCTTGGTGGGCACGGCCGTGCCGCTCGAGTGTGCGGCCGCGCTGTTACATCCACGAATGGGCAAGGCGATACGTGCCTGTCTACCGGGGACTACCTCGCTCATTCCGTCGGTCACAAAGCGAGGCGCCGCGGGTGCGTGCCTGGACATCCCGCTGCATGGCGCGGTTGACATGTGGAACTTCGATCACTTCGATACTGCATCGCTGATTGTGCCGGATTCTCCTGCGCCGGATGAACTCGTGGTGGCCATCGCATTGGCCGAGCACGGTCGGCCGCTCGCGCGCGTCGTGTCCGCGTAGACGCGGCGCCCCGGTTGCGCGCGATCGATTCGAACAACGAGGAGGAGAACCTATGCGGAAGATAGTTTGGGGCTTGGCGCGCGCTTGCGCTGTTTCGGTTGGGATGTGGGGCATCCCGTGCGTCGTCCACGCCCAGTCTTCGGTATCGCTTTACGGTTTGATCGACGCCTTTGTTGGCGAAACGCATGCACCAGGCGCGGTCGGTAGTGCCTGGCAGGTAGGCTCAGGCGGGATGACGACGTCATATTGGGGCGTGACGGGATCGGAGGATCTCGGCCACGGCATGAAGGCGGTGTTCACGCTGGAGGGCTTTTTCAGAGTCAACGCTGGTCAGCTCGGCTCATTCAATGGCCAGTCGTTCTTCGGTCGCAATGCCTTTGTCGGACTGAGCGGACGCTTTGGGGAGGTGACGATCGGGCGCAATACGGCACCCCTGTTCGTCTCCACGTTGCTCTTCAATCCATTCGGTAACTCGTTCGCGTTTTCGCCGATGATCTCACACGGATACCTGGGCTCGGCCATGGGGGCGGCTTCCGTGCAAAGCGATACGGCGATCGACAGTTCGGTGTTGTATCAGACACCGGAGGTTGGAGGGCTTTCTGGAACCCTACTCTATAGCAATGCGGGTGTGGCCGGCCACACTGGGCAGGCGAACTATAGTGCCAATGTGCTTTACTTCGCCGGCGCGTTTTCGGCAACGGCCGCGGTGCAAAGTCTGCACACAGCTTCGCTTTTTCTGAATGGTGCAACGGCACAAACGGCATGGCTTGTCGGCGGTGCCTATCGGATCCACGCAACGAAGCTCATGTTCCAGTACGAGCGGGTGAGCAACAATAGCAACGTGACCGACGACACCGTGCAGGTGGGAGCAAGCGCGCGATTCGGATTGGGCAGTATGCTGCTGTCGTGGGCGGGCACGCGTCGGCGTCCTGTCACCGGTTCCGACATCCGGTGGTCGACGTTCGCGTTGGGCTACGACTACCCCCTCTCGAAGCGCACAGACATTTATGCGGCTTGGCGCTATGACACGATTACGCATGCCTCATCAGGAAATGGCCTCGGAGCGGGCGTGCGGATGCGGTTTTGATTTGCTATGCAAACACGTCAAGTCGAAAGGCTGGTCGGTCCCAGGCGCCTCGCATGGATCGTTGCGACGGCCACCTCGGTCTGGAGCGACGAGGATGACGCACGTGAGTTCTTGTCGACCCCGCATCCGGAACTCGAACGGCGTACCCCGCTTGATCCTGCGCTTACGGAACTCGGCGCGCGGCGCGTTGAGGAGCTGGACTGGAAGCTCTTCTACGGGCTGTCAGCGCGAAATTGTTCCGCATCGCTGATACGCGGCACACGATTTGGAGCGGCACCGGCGCGATGTTGGTCGGTGGCCGCCGCTGGATTCCGATAGTGTCAACGCGAGACTGGCTGAACAATTTTGCCGTAGGTTTAGTGCCGCGCAATTGCGCTAAGGTATTCCGAAGAAGGCATTCGAGAGACGGCGTCTAGCGAAATGAAGGGGAACATATTGAGGGCTATATTACCCTTCATTTCGTGACATCGAGCGAACGCCGCAGGCTTGTGGCGCTCCGCGCAACTAAAGTTGTGTCTAAGTTTCAACTAACGATGTGTCTACCCGGCGCGCGGCGCCGCTAGATGCGTCAGCACGCTCAACCCGGCGTGAAGTTGAATCTGAACCAGTGTCCTGAGCGGAATCGGCTGCAGGTGGTCCGAGTGGGTGAGTCGGTCAATTTCACGCGACAGGAAATCCGAACACGCGGCGCTCACGCGAAACCCTTCCCCTCGGTCCAGTGCCAGCATGGAGAGTCGGCGCGCGAGCGCGACGAGCCGCAGCAGGAACAGCCGGCCCGTGACGTGACGGATCGTGTACTCGGCCCACGTCAATGTGCGCTGCTGCTCCGATTCGCTCATCGTGGGCGGAAAATCCTTTTCGTAATTGCCGATGAATTCCCGCAGGCCCCGCCAGATACTGAGGGCCGCTGCGTTCGTCGCCGCGTAGTCCAGGGACAGCGCCCGTCGCGCCAACGGAAAAATATCCATGCTCCACGCCCGGAGGTCCGCCTCAAGTTCGCCGAGGGACCGGTTTGACCGCCCATCGTCATGCAAGCGTGCGTGATCCCAAAACGGCACTTCCGTGACGAACGAAAAGGTGCCGCGACTGGCCGTGTAGCCGGCACTGGAATTGCCAAGTGGACGTTCATCCGGCTGTACGAGGGCCGCGGCCTCTTGCGCTCGCATTCGCTCCTTTTCCATGTCCCGAAACTGAAAGATTCCGTCGGCCCACCGCCCGAGCGCAGCTTCGCCCACGGAATTGAGCGTCAACCCGTACTGGCCACTCACGCCCGCGAGCGTAGCGGCCAGTTCCGCTGGCATCGCCAAGGCGAGGTGGAACACGCCACCGAATTCCGCGTTATGCAGCGAGTACATGAAATCCGGCTTGGCGAGCTCGATCGCGGCGCGCCAGGCAAGATTTTCTGGCAGCGGGTAGCGCGCGAGGCGATCATCCGGCTCGAACGGGAAAGTGTATTCGGCCTGTTCGGCGAACGGTGGACGGTAAAGGTGCTTCAGATAGACGCCGAGATCACCATAGGCTGAAAACCAGCCCTCATTGAGTCGAAGAGCGTCCGGTTCGATCGCCTTGATGAAATGCCAGCGATAAGGCAGGGACTGCCGCAGCGCCGGATCACGACACAGGCGGTCAATCAAGTAGTCGATCAGAAGGCAGCCGATCGGTTCGTTCGGATGCGGCGCGCCAATGAACAGCGCGGACAGTGGCCCGTCGCCGATCGAAATCAGGTCGATCGGCTCGCCCTGTCCAGACAGGCCCGCGCGGGTCACAGTGACGAGGTCGGGATAACGGTGTTGAGTCTCCTTATATCTTCGATTTGCTTCAAACTTCAGTGGTGGCGCGCCGTTTGGCGCGCTGCTTTGCCGGTTGGCGGCTACGGCACAGCTTGTGTCTCCTGCGAGCCGTTAAGCTCGAATCACAGCTC
>NZ_JACCQB010000009.1:0-177301 GCF_015712265.1 Burkholderia sp. 9777_1386
GGATGAGAAGGGGCGGGCGTCCGCGCTCAACGCAGCGCCGGCGTATCGGGTGCGTGCTGCGCGTGCCGCGCTGCCGCGGCGTCGCGACGCCGGGCGAGCCACGCATGGACGAAGCCGAACAGCACCGGCACGAACAGCAGCGTCGACACCGTGCCGAACGCGAGGCCGCCGATCACCGCGCGGCCGAGCGGGGCGTTCTGCTCGCCGCCGTCGCCGAGGCCGAGTGCCATCGGCAACATGCCGATCAGCATCGCGAGCGCGGTCATCACGACGGGCCGGAAGCGGTTGAAGCCCGCGTCGAGCGCCGCTTGCCATGGCGGCGCGCCGGCCGCGAGCAACTCGCGCGCTGCGTTCACGACGAGAATGCTGTTCGCGGTCGCGATGCCGATGCACAGGATCGTGCCGGTCAGCGCGGGCACCGACAGCGTGGTGCGCGTGACGAACAGCATCCATGCGATGCCGGCGAGCGATGCCGGCAGTCCGCCGACGATCACGAGCGGATCGAGCCACGACTGGAAGTTCACGACCATCAGCAGGTAGACCAGCGAGATCGCGAGCGCGAGGCCGCCGAGCAGCCCCGCGAACGACTCGTGCATCGCCTGCACCTGGCCGCGCAGCACGATCGACGCGCCGGGCGGCAGTTGCGCGCGCGCGGCGTCGACGAGCTTCGTCACGTCGCCCGTGACGCCGCCGAGGTCGCGCCCCTGCACGGACGCGAAGATGTCGAGCACCGGCTGCACGTTGTAGTGCGACACCACGGCCTGCTGCGTCGCGCGCGAGAACGAGCCGAGCGCGCCGAGCAGGTTCTGCGCGGGCGCGCCCGCGGCCGGGCCGCCGGCCGGCGTCTGCGGCGAGCGGGCGGTGCCGGCGGGCAGCGGCACGTTCGCGAGCGACTGCAGCGAATTCACCGTGTACTGCGGCGTCTGCACGAGCACCGGGTAGCTGACGCCGTTGCGCGGATCGAGCCAGAAGTTCGGCGTCGTCTGCGAGCTGCCGGACAGCGCGATCAGCAGGTTCTGCGCGACGTCGCGCTGGTCGAGACCGGCCTGGATCGCCTTCGTACGATCGACGTTCACGTTGATAGCGGGTTCGTCGCCGGGCTGCTGGATGCGCGCGTCGACGAGCCCGCGCACGCCGCGCAGCTTCGCGAGCAGCGCGTTCGCGACCGCGCGGTTCTGGTCGAGCTTGTTGCCGACGATCTGGATGTCGATCGGCGCGGGCAGTCCGAAGTTGAGGATCTGGCTGACGATGTCGGCCGGCAGGAACGCGAACGTCACGCCGGGGAACGCCTGCGCGAGCACGTTGCGCAGCTTCGCGACGTACGCGGCGGTCGACGCGTGATCCGGCTTCAGCGTGACGAGCACGTCGGCGTCCTCGGTGCCGATCGGGTCCGACGAGTCGTACGTGAGGTTGATCCCGCTCACCGGCACGCCGATGTTGTCGAGTACACCCGCGAGCTGGTTCGCCGGAATCGCGCTGCGGATCTTCGCTTCCACTTCGTCGGTGAGCCGCGCGGTTTCCTCGATCCGCGTGCCGGTCGGCGCGCGCAAATGCAGGCGAATCTCGCCGGTGTCGACCGACGGAAAGAAGTCCTGCCCGGCGAACGCGTAGAGGCCCGTCGATGCGACGCAGGCGAGCAGGAACGCGGCCGCGAAGCGGCGCCGCCGCGCGATCGCCGCCGACAGCAGCGCGCGATAGCGCAGCCGCACGGCCTCGAAGCGATGCTCGAACGCGGCCTGGAACCGCGCGATGCGTGCGAATGCGCCGCGCGGCGGCCGGCCGCTGCCTTTGGCGCGCATCAGCGCCATCGCAAGCGTCGGCACCAGCGTGCGCGAGAAGAAGTACGACGCGATCATCGCGAAGATCACGGCTTCGGCGAGCGGCACGAACAGATAGCGCGCGACACCCGTGAGCAGGAACATTGGCACGAACACGATGCAGATCGACAGCGTCGACACGAAGGTCGGCACCGCGATTTCGCCCGCGCCGGTCAGGATGGCCTCCTCGAGCGGCGCGCCGAGCTCGAGATGATGCGTGATGTTCTCGATCGCGACGGTCGCGTCGTCGACGAGAATGCCGACCGCGAGCGCGAGCCCGCCCAGCGTCATGATGTTGATGGTCTGCCCGAGCACGGACAGCGCGAGCAGCGACGTGAGCACCGCGAGCGGGATCGTGATCGCGATGATCAGCGTCGCGCGCCAGCTGCCGAGGAACAGCAGGATCATCAGCGCGGTCAGGCACGCGGCGATCAGCGCTTCGCGCACGACGCCCTGGACCGCCGCCTTCACGAATACGGACTGATCGTCGAGCGGCGCGATGCGCAGCGTGTTCGGCAACCCGGCCGCGATCTTCGGCAGCATCGCCTTCACCTGGTCGATGATCGTCAGCGTCGATGCGCTGCCGGTCTTCTCGACCGTCAGCAGCGCCGCGCGCTTGCCGTCCACCCGCACGATGTTGGTCTGCGGCGCGTAGCCGTCGCGAACGTGCGCGACGTCGCGCACGTACACGACGTTGCCGCCGATCGTCTTCACCGGCAGGTCGTTCAGCGCGGCGACCGTCTGCGTGCTGCCGTTCATCTGCACGTTGTATTCGTGCGTGCCGATTTTCGCGGTGCCGCCCGGCAGGATCAGGTTCTGCGCGTTGATCGCGTTCACGACGTCGATCGGCGCGAGCCCCTTCGCCTGCAGCGCGCGCGTATCGAGATCGACGACGATCTGGCGGATCTTGCCGCCGAACGGCAGCGGCACCGCCGCGCCCTGGACGGTCGCGAGCTGCGTGCGGATGAAGCTGTTGCCGAGGTCGTACAGCTGCTGCTCGGCGAGCGTGTCGCTCGACAGCCCGAGCTGCAGGATCGGCACCGTCGACGCGTTGTACGTGATGATGTTCGGCGGCAGCGTGCCGGGCGGCAGGATGCGCAGGATCGACGCGGCGTTGCTCGCGGCTTGCGCGATCGCGCGATTGATGTCGGCGCCCGGGTGGAAGAACACCTTCACGACCGACACGCCGTTCAGCGATTGCGACTCGATGTGCTCGATGTCGTCGACGTCGGACGTGAGCGCGCGTTCGTAGTTCGACGTGATCCGCTTGGCCATGTCCTCGGCGGAGAAGCCGTTGTACGACCAGACGATGCTGACGACCGGAATGTCGATGTTCGGAAAGATGTCGGTCGGCGTGCGCAGCAGTGCCAGCGGCCCCGCGATGAAGATCAGCAGCGCGAGTACGACGAACGTGTAGGGCCTGCGTAACGCCAGCCGGACGATCCACATGATGGTGCTCCTCGAAGCAGGGCTCGGATGCGCATTCGATGCGACGAGCACGCAGTCTGCCGGCGCGGCGTTGACCCGACCCTGACTCGAGGATTACGAAACCGTTATCTGTGCGGGCGCACTGCAGCGTCGGCGGTGGTCGCCGGTAGCTCGCCCTTGCTTTTTCATATTCCTTACCATAAAGTAAGGAATATTGGAGGTGCCGCAAATGACAGCAGCTACTATTACTTCAAAGGGTCAGGTGACCATTCCGGTGGATGTACGCAATCAACTAGGCCTGGAGTCCGGAGACCGGATCGAATTCAGCTTCAACGAGGCAACGGGCCGGTATGAGATCTACCCGGCCACGCGCTCGCTCGCCTCGCTCAAGGGCATCGTGAAAAAGCCCGAGAAATCGGTGTCAATCGAGGACATGAATCGGGCCATCGCCGAACAGGGAGCGTCCGCGCGATGATAGGACTGGATACGAACGTGCTGGTCCGCTATTTCGCTCAAGACGATGCCGTGCAATCAAAGAGGGCGACCGCGCTGATGGAGTCGTTGTCGGCGGAGCGTCCGGGGTACGTTTCGCAGGTGGCGCTGGTCGAGGTCGTCTGGGTGCTGGGACGTTGCTACGGCGTAGAGCGCGAACAGATAACAGACATCATCGACTCGATGACCGCTACGAAGGAACTGGCCGTTGAAGGCGCTGACACGGTGCGAAAGGCACTTCGCGTTTTCGCGGCATCACCGAAGGCGGATTTTGCGGATTGCCTGATCGAGCGGTCGGCACACGTCGTCGGGTGCGAGTACACAGCAACCTTCGACGTGGCCGCCTCAAAGGTCGCTGGCATGCGGTTGATAAAGTAATCACGGCGCAAGCCGACGATAGAAGAACGGGCGATCAGATAACAAAACCGTAATCGAAGCCTCACCTTCAGGAAAGCGCGCGAATCGCAGAATGGACTCAACTCTTCATCGCATCGATGGGGAGCGGAGGTCCGGCCTGATCTGCGGACGCGAACACGCCATCTTTGAGAGGTGAACATCATGAACAACCTGATTCGTGCAGTCCTGCTGTCCTGCGCACTGAGCGCACCGATCGTCGCATTTGCGCAAACCACCGACCATGCGGTTACCCGCGCCGAGGTGCGTGCCGATCTCGTCCGCGTCGAAAAGGCCGGTTATCGTCCCATCGGCACCGATCCGTACTATCCGGAGGACATCCAGGCCGCGGAGGCGAAGGTCGCCGCGCAGCAAGCGCAATCGGCCGCTGCCCAGCCGACCGACGCGGCCAGGACGGCGACATCATCGCTCGCGTCGCTCGACACGCAGCCGTTGTACGAGCATCACTGAGCGCGGTTGGCGACCGCCGTCGGAAACCCGGCGGCGGTTCCTTCAACGGACGGCGCGCATGCCGTAGCGAGTCAGTTCTCGCCTTTCTCGAGCACGTTCTGCGTGAGCGTGATCGACGGAATCGTCGGCTTGAGCAGCGCGCGGCGCGCGCGGCGGCTCAGCCACTTCCAGCCGGCCACGAGCAGCAGCGCGACCAGCGGGATCGACGCGATCGTCCACGTCCCGTTCGGGTAGTCGAACGCCATCAGCACCAGCACGCCGAGCAGGAACAGCAGCATGAGCCACGACGTGACGGGCGCGCCCGGCATCCTGAACGACACGTCTTCCACGTCGCCGCGCCTGACCGCGGCGCGGAACTTCATCTGGCACACGACGATGAAGCCCCAGGTGCTGATGATGCCCAGCGACGCGATGTTCAGCACGATCTCGAACACGCTCGACGGCACGAGGTAGTTGAGCAGCACGCCGACCACGTAGATCGCGACCGTCACCAGAATGCCTGCGTACGGGACGGATTGCCCGCTCATTCGCGCGAGGAACGCGGGGGCGGAGCCGCCCATCGACAGCGAACGCAACACGCGCCCCGTCGAATACAGGCCGGAGTTGAGGCTCGACAGCGCGGCCGTGAGCACCACCAGGTTCATCACCGAGCCGATGCCCGGCACGCCGAGCGCGCCGAAGAACGTGACGAACGGGCTCTGGCCCGCCTTGTACGCGCTCCACGGCAGCAGGCAGACCAGAAGAACCACCGATGCGACGTAGAAGATCGCGATGCGCCAGATCACGTTGTTGATCGCGCGCGGCAGCACCTTGCGCGCATCCTTGCATTCGCCGGCGGCCGTACCGACCAGTTCGACGCCCGCGAACGCGAACACCACGCCCTGCACCAGCACCAGCGCCGGCATCAGCCCGTGCGGAAAGAACCCGCCGTTGTCGGTGATCAGATGCATGCCGGTGCCATGACCGGCGACCGGCATGCCCGTGCCGAGGATCGCCGCGCCGATCACGAGAAACAGCACGATCGCAGCGACCTTGATCAGCGCGAACCAGAACTCCATCTCGGCGAACCACTTCACGCCGATCAGGTTCATCGTCGCGACGATGCACAGCGCGACGAGCGCGAAGATCCACTGCGGCACGGCCGCGAACGGCGCCCAGTAGTGCATGTAGAGCGCGACGGCGGTGATGTCGACGATGCCGGTCATCGCCCAGTTCAGGAAGTACATCCAGCCGGCGACGAACGAGGCCTTTTCGCCGAGGAACTCGCGCGCGTACGACACGAAGCTGCCGCTGCTGGGGCGATGCATCACGAGTTCGCCGAGTGCGCGCAGGATCAGGAACGAAAACGCGCCGCACACCAGATAGACGATCGCGAGCGCCGGGCCGGCGGCCTGCAGCCGCGCGCCGGCGCCGAGAAACAGCCCGGTGCCGATGGCCCCGCCGATCGCGATCATCTGCACCTGTCGATTGCCGAGGGTCTGGTGATAGCCGGCTTCGTGCGATTCGAGCCAGCTGCGTTTGTCGGTTTCGCCGGTTGTCGACGGGTCGGGAATCGATGCCATGACGGTATCCTCGCGCGCGGATGGGATTGGATTCGCCTCGATCGCGGGACGATCGGGGCCACCGGTACCGGAGGAGCAGCGCACCGAATCGAGCGCGCCCGTCCTGATCGCGATTCGTCGGACGTGACGAAAGGCACGGTACGTCGCGAACGTATTCAGCCGTAATTCCCGTCACAAACGGAATGCAAATTTGGACTGGGCCTGTTCGAATCCGTGCATAGGGCCGCGGCGACGGGTGAACCAGATAGGTAATTTGGTGCGCCGGCGCGCGCTGCGAGGGCAACCGTTACCGACGGCGCCGGTTCGTGCACCGAAATGAGGAATTCGGCACGCCGAGCGGTTCGCCGAAATTTCCGTCTCGTGCCGGCGGGGCAAGCGTTTGACGGCAATGGCCCGGTTTTTGCTGGAGTGGTGTGGACCGCGCAATCGTTGCGCGTCGCTCGACGACATACCAGACAAGGAAGATTCACCGTGAGCCCGACGACCCGACCGTTCCCCCGACGCACCTGGCTAGCTGCGCTGCTCGCCGCTCCCGTGATCGCGCTGTTCGCCGCCGCGCCGGCCCATGCCGATGCGCTCGACACCATCGCGAAAAACGGCACGCTGCGCGTCGCGGTGCCCGAGGACTATCCGCCGTTCGGTTCGGTCGGCACGGACATGCAGCCGCAGGGCTACGACATCGACATGGCAGGACTCCTCGCCAAGTCGCTCGGCGTCAAGCTGAAGCTGGTGCCCGTAAACAGCGCGAACCGGATTCCGTACCTGACGACCAACAAGGTCGACATGGTGATCTCGTCGCTCGGCAAGACGCCGGAGCGCGAGAAGGTCATCGACTTCTCGAGCGCATACGCACCGTATTTCCAGGGCGTGTTCGGGCCGTCCGACGTGAAGGTGAGCACGCCGGCCGACCTCACCGGCAAGACGGTCGGCGCGACGCGCGGCGCGCTCGAGGAGATCGCGCTGTCGCAGCTCGCGCCGAACGCGACGATCAAGCGCTTCGAGGACAACAACGCGACGATCCAGGCGTTCCTGTCGGGGCAGGTCCAGTTGATCGCGGCCGGCAACATCGTCGCGGCGGCGATTCTCGCGAAGAATCCGCCGCGCCGCCCCGAGGTCAAGTTCGTGATCAAGAATTCGCCGTGCTTCGTCGGCGTCAACAAGAACGAACCACGCCTGCTCGCGAAGATCGACGATGCGATCGCGCATGCGAAGCAGGACGGCTCGCTGGGCGAGATGTCGCGCAAGTGGCTCGGCCAGCCGTTGCCGGCCGGACTGTGACGCATCGCCGTGTCGCCGGATACGTCGCCGCGGCCGGGGTGCCCGGCGTGGCGCGTGTCGTTGTCCGAACCTGAATTTATCCCCGTCCCATGAGCTACCAGCTTCAATTCGGCGAGCTCGCCGAGTACGTCGGCGTGTTCGCGAGCGGCGCGGCGATCACGCTCGCGCTGACCGCGGTTGCGACCGTGCTGGGCGTCGCCGTCGGCGTGCTCGGCGCGGCCGCGTACAGCGCCGACGCGCGCGCGGCCGTGCGACTGCGCCCGCTGATCGGCGCGTACGTCGAGGCGATTCGCAATACGCCGTTCGTCGTCCAGCTGTTCTTCATCTTCTTCGGCTTGCCGGCGCTCGGCGTGCACATCGACGAGTACACGGCCGCGATCCTCGCGATGACGCTCAATCTCGGCGCGTACTCGGTCGAGATCGTGCGCGCCGGCGTGGCCGCCGTGCCGAAAGGGCATCTCGAGGCCGCGTCCGCGCTGGCGATGTCGCGCGCGCAGATGCTGCGTCACGTCGTGTTGCCGCAGGCGCTCGCCAAGGTATTTCCCGCGCTGTCGAGCCAGATCGTGATCACGATGCTCGGCTCGGCCGTCGTGTCGCAGATCTCGGTGGCCGATCTGACCTATGCGGCCAGCTACATCCAGTCGCGCAACTTCCGCGCCTTCGAGACGTACTTCGTGATCACGCTCGCGTATCTGGCGATGGCGCTGCTGCTGCGCGCCACGCTTGGCGCGATGGGCCGCCGCCTGTTCACCCGTCGCGTGCGAGGTGCGCGATGACCGATTTCACGTTGGGGCAGATTCTCGCGAACCTGCTGCTGGCCGCGCGCTGGACGATCGTGCTGTCGATCGTGTCGTTCGTGACGGGCGGCCTGGTCGGCCTCGGCTTGCTCGTGATGCGCGTATCGGGCTCGACGGTGCTGCGCGGCGTCGCGAAGCTCTATATCGAGGTGTTCCAGGGCACCCCGTTGCTGATGCAGTTGTTCATCGTGTTCTTCGGCCTGCCGCTCGTCGGGCTCGACGTGCCGCCGTGGGTCGCGGCCACGGCCGGGCTCACGTTCTTCACCAGCGCGTATCTGGCCGAGATCTGGCGCGGCTGTGTCGAGGCCGTGCCGAAAGGCCAGTGGGAGGCGTCGGCCAGCCTGGCGATGAGCTACGTCGAGCAGTTGCGTCACGTGATCCTGCCGCAGGCCGCGCGCATCGCGATCGCGCCGACGGTCGGTTTCGGCGTGCAGGCCGTGAAGGACACGGCGCTGGTGTCGATCATCGGCTTCACCGAGCTGACGAAGGTCGGCATCGCGATCTCGAACGCGACGTTCCGGCCGTTCGTCGTGTATGGCCTCGTCGCGCTGATCTATTTCGCGCTCTGTTATCCGCTTACCCGTTATGCGCGCACGTTGCAAAGGAGATGGCATGCCGCTCGTTGAAACCCGGGGTCTCGAAAAGAACTTCGGCACCCATCATGTGCTCAAGGGCATCGATTTCTCCGTCGAGCGCGGGCAGGTCGTCTCGATCATCGGCCGCAGCGGCTCGGGCAAGAGCACGCTGCTGCGCACGCTCAACGGGCTCGAGAGCATCGACGCGGGCACGATCTCGGTCGACGGCGAACGCGTCGATGCACGGCATGCGGATTTGCGCGCGCTGCGGCTGAAGGTCGGCATGGTGTTCCAGCAGTACAACCTGTTTCCGCACCTGAGCGCGGGTCAGAACGTGATGCTCGCGCAGTCGGTGGTGAAGAAGGCGCACCGCCAGCAGGCACGCGCGATCGCGGAACTGATGCTCGAGCGCGTCGGCCTCGGCGACAAGTTCGACGCGTTTCCGGAACAGTTGTCGGGCGGCCAGCAGCAGCGCGTCGCGATCGCGCGGGCGCTCGCGATGAAGCCGAGCGTGCTGCTGTGCGACGAAATCACGTCCGCGCTCGATCCGGAGCTCGTCGGCGAGGTGCTGGGCGTGGTCGAGCAACTCGCGCGCGAGGACATGACGCTGATCATGGTCACGCACGAGATGAACTTCGCGCGTGCGGTGAGCGACCGGATCGTGTTCATGCATCAGGGGCGCGTGTGGGAGAGCGGGACGGCCGACGAGATCTTCGAGCGGCCGCAGACGGTGGAGTTGACGCGGTTTCTGGGCAGCGTCCGAAACACCGAAACCGTGACGCGCTGACCGGCGCTGCGGTGCAGCCCGGCCGCGATAGATGACAGGACCGTAATCGAAGCCTCACCTTCCGGACAGCGCGCGAATCGCAGAATGGACACCACTCCTCATCGCATCGATGCGGAGCGGATGTCCGGCCTGATCGGCGGACGCTAACACGCTATCTTCGAGAGGTGAACATCATGAACCACCTGATTCGTGCGGCATTGCTTTCCTGTGCGCTGAGCGCACCGATCGTCGCATTTGCGCAGACCACCGGCCATCCGGTCACGCGGGCCGACGTGCGCGCCGACCTGATTCAGGCGGAGCGCGACGGGTCGCTGCCGACGTTGAACACGGACTATCCGCCGAGCGCGCAGACGATCGC
This sequence comes from Burkholderia sp. 9777_1386, assembly GCF_015712265.1. NCBI lineage: Bacteria > Pseudomonadati > Pseudomonadota > Betaproteobacteria > Burkholderiales > Burkholderiaceae > Burkholderia > Burkholderia sp. 9777_1386. The sequence continues at coordinate 9,959 of NZ_JACCQB010000009.1, forward strand.
GCGCAATCGCGAGCTGTATGCGATCGCGCATGGCGGCCGGCACTCGGCAATGACCGCGACGTCGGGCGCCGTATCGACCGCGAGCGCGCAATGAAGCGGGGCGCCGTATCGAGACGCGTGACGGGGCTGGCGATCGCCGCGTGGCTCGCGGCGGTCGCGACCCCGGTTTTCGCGCGCGGGCAGCCGCAGCTGCCCGATGACGACGGCGGGCGCGCCAGCGTGCTGCGCGCACTGAATCCCGGATTCGATCCGCAGCGCCATGCAGTCGACCCCCGGCCGGCGCATGTTCACGCCGCGCCCATCAGCCGCGCGCCGAGTGCGATCCCGCGCGCGGCGATCGATGCGCTGGCGGCGCGCTGACGGGCGTCCCAGCCCGCCAGCGCGGCATCGAACGCGGCGCCGCGTGTGACTTTGCGCACTGCTTCGGCGAGGCCGACCGCGTCCTCCGCCGCTTTCGCGACGCCCGCCGCCGTGTGCGGGCGCACGATGCAGGCGGCATCGCCGAGCAGCACCGCGCGCCCGAAAGCCATCCGCTCGACCGCGAGATCGAGGATCGCCTGCGCGAACGGCGCGGTGGTTGCATCGACGAGCGCGGCGAGCGTCGGCGCGAGCATCCGGTCGGCGGCGTCGACGAGTTCCGCGCGGTGGTCGTCGCGCATCGCGCCGGGTGGCAGCGACCCGTCGCGTTGCGTGCCGTCGCGCGCAACGAACAGCGACGGCATCCGGTCGGATGCGAGACGCCGGTACCACACCCAGTTCACGCGCCGTTTGCCCGGTTCGATCGTGCCGTCGGCGCCGGGCACCAGATAGGTCAGGAACAGGTGCCGGTCGCCTTGCTGGAACGTGAAGCGTTCGCGCAGCAGAACCAGCACCTGCTCGGGCAGCGTGCGTTCGTCGACGAGCCCGCGCCACGCGACATAGCCCGCATACGTCGGCCGCACGTCCGGCAGCAATTGCGCGCGTACGGTCGAGCGGCCGCCGTCCGCGCCGATCAGCAGGTCGGCCGTCTCGGCGCGGCCGCTCGCGAAATGCGCGACGATCCGCTCGCCGTCCGGTTCGAACCGTTCGAACGCGTCGCCCGCGTGGATGACGCCGGCGGGCAGCGCACGCTTGAGCGCCGTGTAGATCACGTTCCAGCCCGTCTGCGTCTGCGGCATCGCGAAGCGCTGCACGATCCGGTCGTGCGCATCGACGTAGATCCGGTCGATCGAATCGACGCTTGCCTCGCGCGGCAGCAGCACACCGCCGAACGCGAACGCGCGCTCGATCGGCGGTTGCAGCACGATGCCGCCGCCGCGGCTGTCGAGTGCGTGCGGCGATTGCTCGAAGACGCGGACGTCCCAGCCGGCCGCGCGCAGCGCGGTCGCCGCGAACAGCCCGCCGACCGATCCGCCGGCGATGACGGCCTTGCGGCCCGCTCCGTGTTCCATCCGATGTTCCCCCCGATGATGCCGTGTGCGGCGCGCGTGGCGTCAGCCGGCCCAGCCGCGCAGGAAATCGAGCAGCAGCGCGTTCACGCGCTCGGGCTGCTCCTCGTGCGGCAGATGCCCGCACTGCGCGATCGGCTCGGCACGCAGGTGGGTCGCCATGCCTTCCCATACGGCCTTCATGTCGAACATCTTGCCGACCGCGTAGAAATCCTCGCCCCAGATCGCCATGGTCGGGCACGCGATCCTGACGTCCGCATCGACGAGGTCCTGCTGCACGTCTTCCGCGTTCGCACGATAGTCGGCCAGCGCGCCGCGCACGGCCCCCGGGCGTCGGTACGCACGCACGTACGTGTCGAACGCATCGCCCGAGATCGCGTGCGGGTTGTAGCACCAGTCGGCGAAAAAGTAGCTGAGCCATTCGGCTTCCTTGCCGGCGATCAGCGCCTCCGGCAGGTCGGGCACCTGGTGGAACAGGAAGAACCAGTACGCGCGCGCCGTTTGCGCGGTCATGTTCTGCGCGACGATGCGCGTCGGCACGTTGTCCATCACGACGAGCCGCTCGACGCGTTCGGGGAAGTCCTTCGCGAAACGCGTCGCGACGCGTGCGCCGCGATCGTGCCCGACGAGCGCGATGCGCTCGATGCCGAGCGCGTCGAGCAGCGCGGCGAGATCGCGCGCCATGTTGCGCTTGTCGTAGCCGGCCGCGGGTTTGTCGGTTTCGCCGTAGCCGCGCAGGTCGGGCACGATCACGCGATAGTGCCGCGCGAGCACCGGAATCTGGAAGCGCCATGCAAAACTGGTTTCGGGGAAGCCGTGCAGCAGCACGACGACGGGCCCCGCGCCGGCATCGATGACGTGCTGGCGGATGCCGTTCGCCGTAACGGTGTGATGGGTGAGTGCGAGCGTGTCGGTCGTCATGGTGAGAATCCCGGTTCGATGCGGACGGTGCGCGATACGGTCGCGTCCGATGCTGTCCGAGCATAGGCCACGCGACGAACGTCGTGGCTGAATCGTTCTGAATCCCGGTGTGAGGCGGCGGCGTGGCGGTCGGTTCGTCGGCGGTCGTCGCGTGCGTGCGTCGCCGCGCCGCACCGCACCGCACGTTCAGAACGATTCAGTTCGCCGCCATGACTTTCAGGGCCGCCTTCCCTAGTCTTGTTCCCGAGCCGCCGCACGAGGCCGAAGCCCTTCGGCCGGCCCGGCCGGCGGTACAACCGGAACGGACCATGCCTTACTTGATCTCGCCGGGAGCCCGCATCGCAGTCGGCCTCCTGCACCCCCTCGTGCGCGTGCAGTCGCCCGCGCCGCCGCTGATCGCGCTGGCGCGCCTGTTCGGCATCGTCGTCCGCGAGCATGCGATCCCGCTCGTGCCGGCGCCGTTGCGTGCGCTCGCCGCGCAGGCTCGCGATGCGGACCCCATCCACAAAACCGCGGAAGCCACGACATGCAACCCGCGCAAGTAACGGCAGCGGGCGCGGCGGCCCCCGATCGCGTGCGCGGCGAGGACGTGTTTCTCGCCTCGATCGCCGGCTACGTCGACACGCTCGGCTTCGTCGCGCTGTTCGGGCTCTTTACCGCGCACGTCACCGGCAACTTCATCCTGATCGGCTCGGGCCTTGCCGGGGTCGGCCAGGGCCTTATGATCAAGTGGCTCGCGTTTCCGGCATTCATCGCGGGCATCGTGGCCGCCCGCGTGCTCGATCACCGGATGCGCGTGCGGGGGCATGGCGTGCGGGCGCGCTCGCTGTACGCACTGCAGACGATCCTGCTGGCCGGATTCATGCTCGCGGGCGTCGCGGCGTCGCCGATCGGCAGTGCCGATGCGCCCGCGACGATCGTCTGCGGGCTGCTGGGTGCCGCGGCAATGGGTGTGCAGAACGCGCACGGCCGGCTGACCGCGCGCACCGTCGTCGCGAACACCGTGATGACCGGCAACGTCACGCAGGCGGTCATCGATGCATTCGACTGGCTGGTGCCGATCGCCGCGCCGGCCGAACGGGAAGCCGCACGCGCGCGGCTGCGACGCACGTTGCCGCCGGTCGCCGGTTTCGCGCTCGGCGCGGGCGCCGGGGCGAGCGCCTACCTGTACGCCGCGTTCTGGGCACTGGCGCTGCCGCTCGCGCTGCTTTGTTTCCTTACCTGGCGCGCCGGCCGGACCGGCGAACCCTCCGCGTCGCGCTGAGCGCCGGTTCCGCACGGCGTTCGTCGCGCACGCGGCGGGCGGCTACAGAAAGCGCAGCAGTGGTGAACCGGTCGACGAGGTCCGGGTGACCGAGCTGTTCGACCCACCAGCGTAACGCGCGCCCGGCTTCGTCGGCGCGCCACGCGATATAGCAATGGGTCGTGCCGCGCATGCCGGTGACTTTTCGCGCGACAAGCCTGCCTTGCGCGATCGCGGGTGCCGCGATGCAGTCCGGGAGCGTACCCACCGCGAGTCCTTCGCATGTAGAACGCGTGGGCGTATGACCACATCATGTCGAATGGCAGTATCTCCACGATGCAGACGCGGACACCGGTTTCCCGACCTTGCTGCGCGCGCTGCGCCTTCCGTTCAGGCTGCTCGGCGGCATGAAGCAGACGACGGCCTTCCTCGACGACGACGCGGCCCGCGCGCGTGAGCTTCGCCCGACGCCCGCTGCGATCGAACAACGCGACGTCGAGATCGCTTTCGCGCTTTTGTACGAGATATGTCAATGCGGACGGCACGCGGTGCACCAACTGCGGCGTCAGAAAACCTACCGGTGCGGTCGATCGCGTCCAGTGCATCGAGTGCTTCGAAAGACAGCTTCATGACGAGTTTTGCTACGACAAGGGCATCAGGCGGTGTCGCGCCGTCGAGCAATGCTGAACCCCATGTTGTTAACAATGGTTCGTCGTCCGATGTATCGAGGCACGCACGCATGTGTGCCGACGGCCGGGCCGCCGCCGCATTCGCTCGACGTCTGCCTGTCACGTCGGTGTCGATTCGCGGTGCTTCGCGGAAGCATCGGCGTGCGCGCCGGGCAGCGCGCCGAACATGTGCTGGCTGCACTTCGCGTCGCGCCATGCGGTTCCCAGGCGGATGCCATCGAACATCCGTCGCACCACGGGAAGAATCTGTTCGCCGACCAGAATGCCGAGCAGGCCAGCCAGGGCAACGGCGGGCGGCGCCGGCGATTGCACGCCGATCAGCGCGTAGACGACGCCGGCGAGGATGCCGGCGAGAAGCGAAGCAATATACGGTTTCATAGATATAGGACGGAATGACGGCCGTTAAAAATATGGATAAATACCGGTCTGGCGTCGATCCGAAAGTCTTGGGCCAGCCTATCAGGTCTGCGTGTTCATCGTTAGCCGATTCAATGAAATTCAGATCTTTTCAGTCTGAATTCAGAGCGCGGTGAGAATCAGAACAATTAACTGGTGCGGTCGAAATTTCGCGTATTGAATGACGCAGGCCGACTGCCGACGCTTCCGACATGGCGCATTGGATGCCTCGCGGATGCGTCGGCCGGGCAAGCCTCATTTTTCTCCGCGTCAAAGGACATCACCACCATGAGCAATCCGAAGCTTGAAGTACTTACTCCGCACAACAGCCAGCTGATCTTCATCGACCAGCAGCCGCAGATGGCGTTCGGCGTGCAGTCGATCGATCGTCAGACGCTGAAGAACAACGTCGTCGGGCTCGCGAAGGCCGCGAAGGTCTTCAACATCCCCACCACGATCACGACGGTCGAAAGCGAGAGCTTCTCGGGCCACACCTATCCCGAGCTGCTCGACGTGTTCCCGAACCAGAAGACGCTCGAACGCACGTCGATGAACTCGTGGGACGACCAGAAGGTGCGCGACGCGCTGGCCGCGAACGGCCGCAAGAAGGTGGTCGTGTCGGGTCTGTGGACCGAAGTCTGCAATACGACGTTCGCGCTCTGCGCGATGCTCGAAGGCGACTACGAAATCTACATGGTCGCCGACGCATCGGGCGGCACGACGCAGGCCGCGCACGATTTCGCGATGCAGCGCATGGTGCAGGCCGGCGTGGTGCCGGTCACGTGGCAGCAGGTCCTGCTCGAGTGGCAGCGCGACTGGGCGCACCGCGAGACGTATGACGCGGTGATGGCGATCGCGAAGGAGCATTCGGGCGCATACGGGATGGGCGTGGACTACGCGTACACGATGCTCCACAAGGCGCCGCAACGCACCGCGACGCCGCACGAGTCGATTCCGGCCGTTCCGGCGAAGTAAGCGCGGACGACCGGCGACCGCTGATGCCGGTGCGGCGGGTTCGATGTGAACGCGTCGCATGGGCTCCATTGCCGCGGGCGGCGGACGTGACCGAAACACGAATGCCGCCCGCGGCATGCGGGTCGAAATACAGCCCCTGCATTCGAAATTGTCCGGGAGATTTATTGCATGGAACCTTATCTGGTTTCCCTTGGCGCGGGTGTGCTGATCGGTGTGATTTACAGCGCCATCAAGGTTCGCTCTCCCGCACCGCCGCTGATTGCGCTGGTCGGGCTGCTCGGCATGCTGATCGGCGTACAAGCCTTACCCCCCGTGAAACAACTCTTTGGCTTCTGATCAACAAGAGATGATGCATATGACCGCAACCGTGACCCAACCGGATCTGATCCTGCATAACGGACGATTCACGACGCTCGATCGCACGAACCCCGTCGCGACGGCGGTCGCGATTGCCGCCGGACGCTTCGTTGCCGTCGGCAGCGAAGCGGACGTGATGCCGCTCGCGGGCCGCGCGACAAAGGTCGTCGATCTCGGCGGCCGCGGCGTGCTGCCGGGTCTGATCGACAACCACTGCCACGTGATTCGTGGCGGACTGAACTACAACATGGAACTGCGCTGGGACGGCGTGCCGTCGCTCGCGATCGCGATGGAGATGCTCAAGCAGCAGGTCGCGATCACGCCGGCGCCGCAGTGGGTGCGCGTGGTCGGCGGCTTCACCGAACATCAGTTCGTCGAGAAACGGCTGCCGACGATCGCCGAACTCAATGCAGTCGCGCCCGATACGCCTGTGTTCATCCTGCATTTGTACGATCGCGCGTTGCTGAATGCGGCGGCGCTGCGGGTGGTCGGCTACACGAAGGACACGCCGGAGCCGCCGGGCGGCACGATCCTGCGCGATGCCGCAGGCAACCCCACCGGCCTGCTGCTCGCGAACCCGAACGCGACGATCCTCTACGCGACACTCGCGAAAGGCCCGAAGCTGCCGTTCGAGTATCAGTACAACTCGACGCGTCACTTCATGCGCGAGCTGAACCGGCTTGGCGTGACGGGCGTGATCGACGCGGGCGGCGGGTCGCAGAATTATCCCGACGATTACGAAGTGATCCGCAAGCTGCACGACACGGGCGAGATGACGATCCGGATCGCGTACAACCTGTTCACGCAGAAGCCGAATGCGGAGAAGGAAGACTTCGTGAACTGGACGAAGAGCGTCAAGTACCACGACGGCACCGACTACTTCCGCAATAACGGCGCGGGCGAGATGCTGGCGTTTTCCGCGGCCGACTTCGAAGACTTCCGCGTGGCGCGGCCGGATCTGCCCGCGCAGATGGAGGATGACCTCGAAGGTGTCGTGCGCGTGCTGGCGGAAAACCGTTGGCCGTGGCGCATGCATGCGACCTATGACGAAACGATCAGCCGCGCGCTCGACGTGTTCGAGAAGGTCAACGAAGACATCCCGCTCGAAGGGCTGAACTGGTTCTTCGATCACGCGGAAACGATCACCGAGCAATCGATGGACCGGATCGCCGCGCTCGGCGGCGGTATCGCGGTGCAGCACCGGATGGCGTACCAGGGCGAATACTTCGTCGAGCGCTACGGCGCGCAAGCCGCGGAGGCGACGCCGCCTGTCGCGAAGATGCTCGCGAAGGGGCTCAAGGTGTCGGCCGGCACGGACGCGACACGCGTCGCGTCGTACAACCCGTGGGTGTCGCTTGCATGGCTCGTGACGGGCAAGACGGTCGGTGGCCTCAGAATGTATCCGCAGCGCAACCTGCTCGATCGCGAAACCGCGCTGCGGATGTGGACCGAGTACGTGACGTGGTTCTCGAACGAGGAGGGCAAGAAAGGGCGCATCGCGGTCGGGCAACTGGCCGACCTGATCGTCCCGGACCGCGATTTCTTCGCGTGCGCGGAGGACGATATCGCCGGCACGACCGCGTTGCTGACGGTGGTCGACGGGAAGATCGTATGGGGCGCGGGGCCGTTCGCGTCGCACGACGCGCCGATCCCGCCGGCGATGCCGGACTGGTCGCCCGTTCGCGAGTTCGGGGGCTATGGCGGCTGGGGCGCGACGCAGCGCAACGGCGCACCGTTGCAACGCGCGGCCGCCGCCGCGATGTGCGGCTGCGCGAACGAATGCAACGTTCACCAGCATGCGCACGCGAACGCATGGGCAAACGCGTTGCCGACGTCCGACGCGAAGGGCTTCTGGGGTGCGTTCGGCTGTTCGTGCTGGGCGGTATGAGATGACGACGCGCCTCGTCTACGGAACTCGGCGTGGGTCCGCGTGCTGCTGTCGCAGCCATGGGTGCTGCCGGTCTCGCGTCTCATGCTGGTGTCCGCGTATTTGATCGCGGGCGTGTACACGCTGCTGGGTTTCGATGCGGCCGCCGCGGAGCAGGCGCACTTCGGCCTGCACCCCGGGTCCGTATGGGCGGCGATGGCGATCGTGGTCGAGATCGGCGGGCTCGTCCTCGTCACCGTGCTCAACGATAGGCGAGACCGGGCTGGCAGCGTTCCCGCCATTCGGTGACGTGGCGACGACCGTGTCGAAACGACGAGTCTGCGCCGTCTCCCGCGCGCGGTGCGCGTGTTTCTCGCCTGTCGTCCGGGCCGCCCGGACGAGTGGCCTGTATCCCGCTGAATCCGAATCCGCGCGCGGCGCCGGGCCGCGCGCATCACCATCAAGGAGAAAACCGATGAATTCATTGAACCTGCGCGACATGCTGCGCATGACCGCCGCATCGTCGGCCGTGCTCGTCGCGCTGCTGGCCGGCGCGCCGGCGCTCGCCGACGAAACCCACCTCGACGACATCGCATCGCCGGCCGCCGCGGCGCGGTCGCCAGCCATTGCGGTCGGCCCGCAGTACGACACGACGCACGTGTGCGTCGCCCCCGAAGACTTCGACCGCTTCACCGACAGCTTCGTCGCGACCTTCGGCGGCAAGAAGTCGAAGCAGGGCGTGTTCCAGGTCACGCCGACGCCGAGCCAGACGATGTCGCAGCTCGTGCTGACGCCGGTCGGCACGATCTCGGTGTTCGGCTTCAAGACGCCGATCCCGTACCCGTTCTGCGAGGAACGCACCGGCTATCTCGTCACCGACATGGACGTCGCGGTGAAGTCGGCGCGCGCGCATGGCGCGGACATCGTCGTATCGACGTTTCCCGACCCGATCGGACGCGACGCGATCGTTCGCTGGCCGGGCGGCGTGAACATGCAGCTGTACTGGCATACGCAGGCGCCGAACTACGACGCGCTGCAGACGGTGCCGGAGAATCGCGTGTACGTGTCGCCGGAAAGCGCGAGCAAGCTCGCACGCAACTTCGCCGCGTTCTCGCACGGCAAGATCGTGTCGGACGTGCGCCATGCGCCGGGCATCGAGATCGGCCGGCCGAACGATACGTACCGCCGCATTCGCATCGAATCGGGCTTCGGCAAGATGACCGTGCTCGCGACCGACGGTCACCTGCCGTACCCGTTCGGGCGTGAAATGACGGGCTACGAAGTGGCCGATCTCGCCGCGACGCTGAAGCAGGCCGAAGCCGCGGGCGTGACGGTGCTGGTGCCGCCGTTCAAATCGGACGGCCGCGACGCGGCGCTCGTGCAGTTCCCGGGCGGCTACGTCGCCGAAATCCACGCGCGGTCGAAATGACGGTGCGCCGGCCGATGAAGCGATCGTGGCGCGGCGCGCTGCCGTGCGTCGTGCTGGCGGGCGGCGCCGCGTTGCATGCGGGTTCGGCCGTCGGCGCCGATGCCGAGGCGGCGGGCGGCGCGGCCGCGTCGCCGGCTGCCGCCGCGGCGTCGTGCACCGCGAAACGCCCGACGGTGCTGTTCAACCGCTGGCAGGAGGACTGGTCGGTGCTCGCGAATCCGTGCGTGCCGCGCAAGCCGTTCGACGCGCTGAAATACATACGGCTCGGCGACGATCCGTCGACCTACCTGTCGCTCGGCGCGAACCTGCGCGAGCGCTTCGAACTGAACAACGCGCCGCTGTTCGGCCTCGGCGCCGCGCACGACGACAATTACGTGATCCAGCGCGCGAACGTGCACGCGGACCTGCGTTATCGCGGGCACTTCCAGGCGTTCGTGCAGTTCGTCGATGCGCGGCCGTTCGGCAAGGACACGGTCGGCCCCGTCGACAAGGATCAGCTCGACGTCGAGCAGGCGTTCGTCGCATACGTCGATCAACTGGGGCCGGGCACGTTCAAGACGCGGATCGGCCGGCAGGAGATGGCGTTCGACTTGCAGCGCTTCGTGTCGGTGCGCGACGGCCCGAACGTGCGGCAGGCGTACGACGGACTGTGGACCGATTACGAAATCGGCAAATGGCGCCTGATCGGCTACGTGACGCGCCCGGTGCAGTATCGCAATGCGGCCGCGTTCGACGACGTGTCGAACCGCCATCTGCGATTCGACGGCGTGCGCGTCGAGCGCACCGGCACGGGGCCCGGCGATCTGTCCGCGTACTGGTCGCGCTACACGCGCGACAACGCGCGCTATCCGGATGCGTCCGGCACCGAGCGTCGCGACGTGTTCGACATGCGTTACGCGGGCAAGACCGACGGGTTCGACTGGGACGTCGAGGCGATGCTGCAGACGGGCCACGTCGGACAGGACACGGTCGGCGCGTGGGCGTTCGGCGCGCTGGGCGGCTACACGTTCGCGAAGACGGCCGGCACGCCGCGCATCGGCATCCAGGTCGACGGTGCATCGGGCGACGCGCATCCGGGCGACCGGCGCGTCGGCACGTTCAACCCGATGTTTCCGAACGGCTATTACTTCACGCTCGCCGGCTATACCGGGTACAGCAACCTGATCCACGTGAAGCCGTCGCTGACCTTCAAGCCGGCCAGCTCGGTGACGGTGCTCACCGCCGTCGGCTTCCAGTGGCGGCAGACGACGGCCGACGCGATCTACGGGCAGGGGATGTCGGCGGTGCCGGGCACGGCGGGCAAGGGCGGCGCATGGACGGGGATGTACGCGCAGGCGCGCGTCGACTGGCTCGTGAACGCGAACGTCGCGCTCGCGCTGGAGGCCGTGCACTTCCAGCTCGGCTCGTCGATTCGCGCACTCGGCGCGCGCAACGCCGACTACGTCGGGATGGAAGCGAAGTTCGGCTGGTGACGCATGGCATCGCTCCGTGTCGCCCGTCTCAGGGCCGCGCGCGAGCGAGCGATTCGACGAAATCGATGAACGCGGTCACGCGCTTCGAGCCGCGCTGGTTCGGCAGGTACAGCGCGGTGATCACCGCGCGCGCCGAGCCCGGCGTCACGTCGTATTGATCGAACAGCCGTTGCAGGCGGCCGGCTTCGAGGTCCGTATCGACCAGCCAGTCGGGCAGCAGCGCGATGCCGGCGCCGTCGAGCGCGGCCTCGCGCAGCACTTCGCTGTGGTTCGATTTCAGCCGCCCGGTGACGACGACCTGCGTCGTGCGTGGCGCACCCACGAACGTCCACGTCTGCTGGTCGACGCCGAAATGAAAGCGCAGGCACGCGTGATCGACCAGTTCGGCCGGCGTCGCGGGCGTGCCGTGCGCGTCGAGGTAGGCGCGGCTCGCGACCACGTAGCGCCGGAACGTGCCGAGCGGGCGCGCGACGACTTCCGCGGTTGGCGCCGCGTCGCCGAGCCGGATCGCGACGTCGATTCGCGCGGATACGAGATCGACGCGTTCGTCGGTGAGTTGCAGGTCGAGGTCGAGCTTCGGATGGCGGGCGACGAACGCGGCGACGTGCGGCGCGAGGCGGCGCAGCCCGTAGGCGACCGGGACCGACACGCGCAGCGGGCCGGACGGCGCGTCGCCGCGGTCGGCCACCAGCGCGTCGGCATCGGCGAGTTCGCCGAGCACGCGTTTCGCTCGCGCATAGTAGACGGCGCCCGCATCGGACAGCGTGACCTGCCGCGTCGTGCGATTCAGCAGCACGGTGCCGAGCGACGCTTCGAGCGCGTCCACCGCGCGCACGACCGACGAAGCGGCGAGATCGAGCCGGCGCCCCGCGCTCGAGAAGCCGCCGGCTTCCGCGACTTCGACGAATGCGCGCAGCGCGGAGAATTTGTCCATGGGGTCGTCCTTGGGCGGGTTGCAACGTCGCATTGCATGCGGATCGCATTCTAGCGCCGGGTCGCGCGGCAGCCCCGTGCGTGCGCTGCGTCTTCAGGACAATTCAGGCAGCGCTCAGGATTTTCGCCATGGCGCCCGATAAGCTGCGCGACATCGCGTGTCGCGCGGGCCGTTCCATTCGTGGCCGGGCGCGCGTACGGTTCGTCACGGAGAAGACATGAAGACCCTGTTCCGGCACGCGTGCGTCGCGCAGGCGGCGCGTTTGCTGATCGTGGCCGGGTGCGCGGGCCTGTTGGCGCCTGCGGCATTTGCGCAAGCCGGCGTGCCGTCCGACGCGGCGTCCGGTGTGCCGCCCGACGCTCCCGTGCCCGCCGCGGGCCGGCAGCCCCCCGGCTTCTATCGGCAGAAGATCGGCGACTTCACGGTGATCGCGCTGTCCGACGGCACTCATCCGTTTCCGGTCGACACGGTGTTCCGCGACATCTCGAAGGACGAGATCCGGCGCGATCTCGATCGCGCCTTCCTGGAGCCGCCCGTGCAAGGGTCGATCAACGCGTTCCTGGTCGATACCGGATCGAAGCGGATTCTCGTCGATGCGGGCGCCGGCACGCTGTACGGCGACTGCTGCGGCAAGCTGCTCGACGACCTGCGCGCGGCCGGCTACGCGCCCGCGCAGATCGACGAAGTGCTGCTCACGCACCTGCACAAGGACCATGTCGGCGGCATTGCGTCGAATGGCGCGATGACGTTTCCGAATGCCGTCGTGCGGGTGAACGCTGTCGAGGCCGCGTACTGGCTCGATCCGGCCAACAAGGCGCACGCGCCGGCGTTTCTCGCGTCGTTCTTCGATGCGGCCGCCGCGGCGGTCGCGCCTTACGTCGCGGCCGGCCGCTTCAAGACGTTTCGCGGCGACGCGACGCTCGCGCCCGGCATTCGCGCGGTGCCGATGCCCGGCCATACGCCGGGCCATACGGCCTATCTGATCGAGAGCGGCAACGCGGGCCTGCTCGCGTGGGGCGACATCGTGCACGTGGCGGCGATCCAGTTGCGCGACGTCGACGCGACGGTCCAGTACGACAGCGATGCCGGCACGGCCCGCCGCACGCGGCGCGACACGCTGAAGCGCGTCGCCGCTCGACGCTATCTCGTCGGTGCCGCGCATATCGCGTTTCCCGGGCTCGGGCATTTGCGCCGCGACGGTGCGCAGTACGACTGGGTGCCGGTCAACTACGACGCGACGCCGGTGCGGTAACGGCCCGGCGTGCGTCCATGCCGGTCAGCGCGACCGTGCGCGCCGCCACGCGCCGGGCGGATGACCGACGATCCGCGCGAACAGGCGGTTCAGATGGCTCTGATCGGCGAAGCCGCACGCGACCGCGATGTCGGCCAGCGTCATGTCGGACGTCTCGATCAGCTCGCGAGCGCGCATCACGCGCTGTTCGAGCAGCCACTGGTGCGGCGTGCGGCCGGTGGTGCGCGAGAACGCGCGGATGAAATACCCGCGCGACAGGTCGCATTCGTTCGCCACTTCCTCGATCGACACGCCGAGGTCCGCCTTTTCCATCAACAGCTCCTTGGCGAGCGCGACCTTCGCGGGAGACAGCACGCCCTTGTGCTCGAGTTCGCGCGTGCGCGCGTTGCCGTAGCGGCGCACGAGATGCGCGCCCATCGCGAGCCCGACCTGTTCGATGAACAGCGCGTTCAGCGGGCCGGGTGTGTCGAGGCTGTCGGCCACCGCGTGCGCGAGATGCCCGAGCACCGGGTCGCGCGCATCGACGCGGCACGTGAGGCCGTCGACCGGGCTGCCGCCGTGCTCGGGGCCGATGCGCGCCAGATACGCATGCGGCAGCTCGACCAGCACGAAGTCGAAGTTGCCGTACAGGTCGGCGTGGAAATGACGGGAAAAATCGCGAATGTAGATCGAGTGGTGCTGGAACCGGCGCTCGCTCGCGCCGGCACGCCCGTAGAGCGTGCGGCGGTGGCCGCCGTTCAGCGACACGCCGACCAGGAAGCCGCGGTCGCACGCGGGCATCTCGATGCGTTCGACGTGCGCTTCGCGCATGCATTTGCGGTGGAGCTTCAGGCCGCCGGATGTCGTCTCGACATCCTTCGCCAGCAGGCTCGACACGCAGCCGAGCGTGTCTTTCGGCCGCCGCGAAGGCGTTGCCACCGGCGCGGCGATGACGGTGTCTGACATGGAATTCCCCAGCGAGGGACTCGGAGCGTGAAATGACGAGTCCAGTTTAGATGCGCACGCGAACGTTCAAAATGAATTTGCATAAACGTCCGCTCGTCATCCTGACAGATTGCTTTCAATGCGTGTGCGCGGTGAGTGCATACCCCCGCGCAGGGCCTGCGCGCGGCCCGGCAGAGTATAGCGCCCTACTTTTACACGCAAGTGATCGTGCCGATCGCGTCCGCGCGAAATGCGCTGGCAGCGCATTTTCCTTCAAGATTTTCACGGCATGCCCGTCTACACTCGGTCCGGAATCCGACATTTTCGTCCGGTGCAAGGGTGCGCCGGACGCGGACTTCCTGACGGGTGAACTGCCGCGTTCATTCGCCAGCCATCCCGAGGAACCCGGAGGCGGCCATGATCCAGATCGGAACTTTGTCGGTGGACTTCGAGCAACGCGACATTCGCCGTCACGGCGCGTCGCTGCGCATCGGCGCGCGCGCGCTCGACATTCTCGAAGTCCTGCACCGCGCGAGCGGTTCGGTCGTGTCGAAAGACGACATCATGGATGCGGTCTGGCCGGGCCTGATCGTCGAGGAAAACCGGCTTCAGGTGCATGTGGCTACGCTGCGCAAGGCGCTCGGCGCGAGCCGCGATCTGATCAAGACGGTGCCCGGACGCGGCTACCTGCTGGTTGCGAGCGCGTCGCCCGGCCCGGATCTCGTGCCCGCGGCCGAAGCGCCGGCCGTCGCCGTACCGCCAGCGGTCGCGCCGCTGCCGGATGCCTGCGCGTCGTCGCTGCTCGCGCCGCTGGTCGGGCGCGACGCCGAAATCGCGCAGATCGTCGACATGCTCGAACGCACGCCGGTCATCACGCTCGTCGGCGCGGGCGGCATCGGCAAGACGAGTCTTGCGGTGCGCGTCGCGCACGGCGTGCGCAGCCGCGCGCACGAGCGCGTGCTGTTCGTGGAACTGGCGCGCGCGTCGACGCGCGACGACATGCTGATCGCGCTCGCCGCCGAACTCGGCCTCGATACGTCCGGCGTGCCCGCCATCGACCGCATCGGCGACGCGTTCGCGACGTCGCGCTGCCTGTTGGTACTCGACAACGCGGAGCACATCGTCGATCTGGTGGCGAGCCTCGTCGAAACGCTGACGTCGAGCGCCGGCTCGCTGCGCGTGCTCGTGACGAGCCGCGAGCCGCTGCACATCTCGGCCGAAGCGGTGCTGCGCATGAGCCCGCTCGCGGTGCCGGACGGCAATGCCTCCGCGGCGGAAATCGTCCGTTGTTCGGCCGTCGAGCTGTTCCTGGAACGCGTGCGCGCGGCCGCGCCGGATTGCGCGGTCGACGAAGCCGGCGTGCGGCTGATCGGCGACATCTGCCGGCGCCTCGACGGGCTGCCGCTCGCGATCGAACTGGCGGCGGCGCGCGTGGCGACGCTCGGGCTCGCGGTCGTCGCGTCGCGCCTCGACGACCGGCTGAATCTGCTGACGGGCGGGCTGCGCTCGGCGCTGCCGCGTCATCAGACGCTGCGCGCGACGTTCGACTGGAGCTATGTGCTGCTCGACCGGGCCGCGCGCGCGCTGTTTCGCCGGATGGGATGCTTCATCGGGCCGTTTTCGTTCGATGCCGCGCGCGCGGTCGCGACCGAGCCCGGCACCTCGGCCGCGGACATGATCGCGGTGCTCGGCGAGCTGGTGGCGAAATCGCTGGTGACCGTCGAATTCGATGGGGCATATGCGCGCTACCGGCTGACCGAATCGACGCGCGCGTACGCGCTGGAAAAACTGCACAACGAGGGCGAGTTCGAGCGCATCGTCGCGCGCCATGCGGCGTACGAGCGCGAGCGGGCGGGCGCACCTCCCGCGGTGCCCGTCCTGCTCGCCGACGTGCCACCTGCCGGTGCACCCGCGCCGGCCGTGGACGAACCGGTGGACGCCGCCGAAGCCGCGGGCGTGCCCGAGCCCGACCGGCTGGCGCGGGCGTTGCTGGAGCCGTCGCGGATGCGCGCGTGTACGGCGCGGGCGCGCCAGGTACTCGACGGGCTGGACACGGACGCCACGGGCCCGGTCGACGTCGCGCGCGAGATGCGGCTGCGGGCGGCCTGCGCGTCGGCGCTGCTGCATACCGACGGCGACGCACTCGCCGCCGCCGCGATGTGGGACCGCACGCTCGGTCTCGCCGCGCACATCGGCGACGATGCGTTCGACGCGCGCGCGCTGGTCGGGCTGTGGAACACGATGCTGACGCTGTCGGACATTCACGAATCGCTGCGCTACGCGACGCGCTTCGAGCGGGCGGCCGAGCGGCGCGGCGACCGGTCGCAGCGGTTGCTGGCCAACACGATGGTCGCGACGTCGCTGCATTACTTCGGCGAGCATGCGCAGGCGCGCGAGCGGCTGGAAGCGGCGACGGCCGAGCTGGCCGACGCGGGCGAACCGCCGTGCGCGCAGGCCGCGTTGGGCATCGACATGGCGACGCTGGGGCGCACGATGCTGATCCGTCTGCTCTGGATGCAGGGCGAGCCGGAACACGCGATGCGCGTCGCCGCGCAAGCGGTCGAGCATGCGCGCCGCGACCCGTCGCCCCTCCCGCTGTGCATCGTGCTCGGCGCGGCCGCCGTGCCGATCGCGCTGCGCTACGGCGATCACGACATCACCTCCGACTATCTCGCGACGCTGCGCGCGACCGCCGACGCACACGGTTTCGACATCTGGCGCAGTCACGCGGAATGCCTGACGGGCCAGTTCGACATCCAGGCCGGCCATCCCGGCGCGGGCCTCGCCCGGCTCGAGCCCGCGCTGCTGCGCGTCGAGGCGAGCAGCTTCCGGCGCGTGCTCGCACCGTTGACCGTCGCATACGCGGAGGGCCTCGTGCGGACCGGCCGCGCCGACGAAGCGTGCACCCGGCTCGATGCGACGCTCGCACGCTGCCGCGCGCACGGCGAGCACCTGTTCGTCCCCGAACTGCTGCGCGTGAGAGGCGTCGCGATGCTCGAACAGGCGCGCATCGTCGGCGCGGATCTCGCGGTGGCGTACGAGGCCGACGGGCATCGCCATCTGCAGATGGCGATCCAGACCGCGAACGCGCAGGGCGCCGCGATGTGGGCGCTGCGCAGTTCGCTCGATCTCGCCGATCACCTGATCGAGCGCGGGCATACCGCGCAGGCGTCGGCGCTGGTCGCCGGCGTCGCGCGGCACTTCGATCCGCATTCGCGCGCCCACGACGTGCGCCGTTTGCTGCGCGTGCAGAGCTTCGTCCGTCAGGGTGCGCCGCTCGCGCCGTGCCTGACGCGCGCGCGACGCGATACCGCCGACGCGGCGCAGCAGGCGGCATGACGATGCGCGAACCCGGTACGGCCGCGCGGCCGCGCGATAGCAGCATGCATGCCGATGCGTGCGGTGCGGCCGCTTTCCCGCGTTCGACGAGCGGCAGGGCGGCCCGCGCCGCGTCGCACGCGGGTGCGCACGGGAGGCCCGACGGTGCTTAGAGCGACGGAACCCGCGCGTTCGGCGGACCTCGTCGTGTTCAACGGAAAGATCGCGACCCAGGACGAACGGCGCTCGTTCGTCCGCGCGCTCGCCGTGAAGGACGGGACCATCGTCGCGACCGGCGACGATCGCGACGTGCTGCGCCATGCGCACGACGACACCGCCTGTATCGATCTGAACGGCCGCACCGTGATTCCGGGCCTGATCGACGCGCACCTGCAGGCGATCCGCGGCGGCATGAACTTCAACCTCGAGGTGCGCTGGGACGGCGTGCCGTCGCTGGCCGATGCGCTCGAGCTGCTGGGCCGGCAGGTACGACGCACGCCCGCGCCGCAATGGGCGCGCGTGGCGGGCGGCTGGAGCGCGCTGCAGTTCGCGGAAAAGCGCGGCCCGACGACGGCCGAGCTCAACGCGATCGCGCCCGACACGCCGGTATTCGTCCAGCATCTGGCCGACAGTGCGTGGCTGAATGCAGCCGCGCTGCGCGCGCTCGGCTACGGGCGCGACACGCCCGATCCGCCCGGCGGCGAACTGCGGCGCGATCGCTATGGGCGACCGACCGGGCTGCTGCTCGCGCGTCCGGACCCGGCGGTGCTGGGCGCGGTGCTCGCCCGCGCGCCGAGGCTCGATGCGGCCGACCGGGTCAACTCGACGCGGCAGTTCATGCACGCGCTGAACCGCGTCGGCGTGACGAGCGCGATCGACGCCGGCGGCGACGGCCTCGCGTATCCGGACGACTATGCGGCGGTCGAGACGCTCGCGCGGCGCGGCGAATTGACGACCCGCATTGCCTATGCGCTGGGCGCTCGGCATGCCGGCCGGGAGCTCGACGATTTCGCGAAATGGATCGCGCTGACCGCGCCCGGCGACGGTGACGCATTCCTGCGCGCGAGCGGCGCGGGCGAGCGATTGCTGTTCTCGGCGGTCGATCTCGGGAATTTCCTCGAACCGCGCGTCGAGCTGCCCGCGTCCGTCGAGGTCGAACTGGCGGCCATCGTCCGGCTGCTCGTGCAGCATCGCTGGCCGTTCCGGCTACAGGCGACCTACGACGAATCGATCGGCCGCTTTCTCGACGTGTTCGAAGCGGTGGACCGCGACACGCCGTTCGACGGGCTGCGCTGGTGCTTCGACCGCTGCGAGACGATTTCGGATGCCAATATCGCGCGGGTCGCGGCGCTGGGCGGCGGCATCACCGTGCAGCCGCGCATGGCGTTCCAGGGCGAAGCCTTCATCGCGCGCCATGGTGCGGCGGCGGCCACGCGCGCGCCGCCGCTCCGCGCGATGCTCGCGGCCGGGCTGCCGGTCGGTGCGGGGTCCGGCGCGATGGGCGCGGCGAGCTACAACCCGTTCGTCGCGCTGTACTGGATGGTGTCGGGACGCAGCGTGGGCGGCACCGCGCTGTATCCGGCGCGCAACCGGCTCGGTCGGATGGAGGCGCTGCGCCGCTACACGGTCGGCAGCGCGTGGTTTTCCGCGGACGAGCACCGCAAGGGCGCGCTGGTGCCCGGCCGGTACGCCGATTTCGCGGTGCTGAGCGACGATTACTTCTCGATCGATGCGCGGCGCATCCCGACGCTGTCGTCGGTGCTGACGGTCGTCGATGGCAAGGTCGTGCACGCGGAACAGGAATTCTCGCCGCTTGCGCCGCCGCCGCCGCCCGTCAGCCCCGCATGGTCGCCGGTCGCCGCAGGCGGCGCCGCCGACGCGGCGGGCGCCGACGGGCGCGACCGTTCGCGTGCCTCGGCGGCGGGCGACCCGTGCGGGGCGCCCGGCGTCGATGCGTGCCGTGCGCGCGGCGATGGACGCCGCTTCGCGCGACCGCGCTATCCGACGGCAAGTGCGGCCGCCGAGCGCTGCGAAGCCTTCGGCCGCTGCTGCGTCGCGTTTTGAGCGGTGCGTACCGGTGCGCTGCGCGCCGGGCGCCGCCGTGCATCGAACGATTTTCCGCCCCGTGCACGGGGCATGAAGGAGACAGGATGAATGCTGCGCATCCGCGCGCATCGGCCACCGGCGACGAAGTGGCCGGCGTGCGCATTCCGCGCACGCCCGTGACGGTCGAGGCCGCCGACGCGGCCCGCGCGTCGTTGCCCGCCGCGCTCGCCGATCATGCGGCGCGCGTGTTCGTGTTCGCTTCGCTCGCCGCGCGGCGTGCAGGCGACGCGTGCGACGCCGACGCACTGTACGTCGCCGCGATGTACGCAAACATGGGATTGAGCCCGGCGTACTGCCGTTCGACCGAACGCTACGAGCTCGACGGCGCGGATGCCGCACACGCGTTGCTGCTGCGGCATCGCCGCTCGCGGCGCATGCGCGACGACGTGTGGCACGCGGTCGCGCTGCATACGACGCCGGGCGTGGCCGCCCGTGCTTCGCCGCTTGCGCGCGCACTCGCGTGCGCCGTGTCGACGGACCTGATGGCGACCGACTTCGACGCCTATACCGCCGACGAGCGCACGGCGCTGCTCGCGGCTTACCCGCGCGGCAGCGGTTTTCGCGAAGCGTATCTCGACATGGTCGCACGCGGCGTCGAGCATCGGCCGCAGTCGACCTTCGGCACCTGGAGCGCGGACGTGCTCGAACGCGCGGACCCCGACTTTCAGCGGCCGAATTTCTGCGGGCGCGTGCTGGGCGCGCGGTGGAACGATACGTGACGGCGCCGGTCCGGCGTGCGGCAGCCGGACGCACGGGCGGCCGCGCTGCGGCGCCGCGCCCGGCATGCGTGGGTCAGGCGGGCGATTGCGCCGCGTCGTGCCGCGCGTAGTCGACGTAGCCGGCGCGCTCGCCGCCGTACCAGCCGATGGTCTTCGGCTCCGCGAGCGGTGCGCGGGCCGCGATGCGCTCGACGAGATCCGGATTCGCGATATATGCGCGGGCAAACGCGACGAGATCGGCGTCGCCCGCGTCGATCAGCGCGCTCGCCGCCTCCGGTGAAATGCCGCCGTTGACGATCAGTGTGCCGTGGAACGACCGGCGCGCGTGCTCGACGATGCGCGGCAGATCGGGTTCGCCGCTCCAGCCGTTGGTGTCGGCCGCGTGCAGATAGGCGACGCCCGCCGCGTCGAGCATCCGGCCGACGTACGCGAGCGTCGCGTCCGGATCGGCGTCGCGCACGTTGTTGTATTTCGCATACGGCGAGATGCGCACGCCGACGCGACTCAGCGGCATCACGCCGCCGACCGCGTCGACGATGTCCTCGAGAAAGCGCGCGCGGTTCGCGACCGATCCGCCGTAGCGATCGTCGCGGCGATTCAGCGTCGACGACAGGAACTGGTGCGGCAGGTAGCCGTTGGCGGCGTGGATTTCGACGCCGTCGAAGCCCGCGGCCATCGCGCGTGCCGCGGCCTGCCGGAATTCGTCGACGGTCGCGACGACTTCATCGGTCGTCATCGCGCGCGACGGCGTCGCATGAATCTTCGTGTAGTAGCCGTTCTGCAACTGCGCCCAGACCTGCAACTGTTCGAGGTCGTCGTTCACGCCGGACGGCGACAGCGGCGCGGCGCCGCCGAGCAGCGTCAGCGAGCTGACGCGCCCGCCGTGCCACAGCTGCGCGAAGATGCGCCCGCCGTTCGCATGGACGGCATCGGTGACGGTTTTCCAGGCGGCGGCCTGCGCATCGTCGACCAGCCCCGGCGTCAGCTCGAATGCCGCGGAGGCCGGGCTGACGTTGGTGGCTTCGGTCACGATCAGGCCGGCCGACGCACGCTGCGCGTAGTACTCGGCCATCAGTTCGGTGGGCAGCCCGCGCGACGGCGCGCGCGAGCGCGTCATCGGCCCCATCACGACGCGGTTCGGCAGCGCAAGGCCGCGCAGATCATAAGCACTGAGCAGGGAAGACATGATGGACTCCTATGGTTCGACGGGGAGCGGGGCGGCGGCGCGCCCCGCGAACGGATCGATTCGGCGTACGACGGCGGTTCAGCCCGCTGCGTGGCGTTGCGCGTGCGGCCGCCCGACGAGCAGGTAGTGCGCGAGCGCGACGAGCGGGAACGCGCCGGCCACCGCGGCGACGAGCGGCCAGCCGCCATGCGCGTACAGCGGGCTCGCGAGCGCGGAGCCGACGGCGCCGCCGACGAAGATGCTCGTCATGTACAGCGCATTCAGCCGGTTGCGGCTCGCCGCGTGCAGTGCGTAGATTTCGCGCTGGCCGAGCACCATGTTCATCTGCACCGCGAAGTCGAGCACGATGCCGGTGACGACGAGCCCGTACAGGCCGGTGCCGTGCACGAACCCGACCGCATACGCGAGCGCGCCGGCGACGAGCGCGATCAGCGTCGCGCGCACGGTATGGCCGGCATCCGCCAGACGCCCTGCCACCGGCGCCGAGGTCGCGCCGATCGCGCCGACCAGCGCGAACAGGCCGATCGCCGATTGCGACAACCCGTAGTGACGGGTCAGCTCGACGGGCACGGCGGTCCAGAACAGGCTGAACGACGCGAACATCAGGCCCTGGTAGAACGCGCGGTGGCGCAATACCGGCATCGTACGAACGAGGTGCAGCAGCGAGCCGATCAGTTCGAAATAGGTCGCGCGATGATCGGGCTGGCGCGATGGAATCGTCAGCGCGAGCACGGCCGTGACCAGCGTCATCAGCACGGCCGCCGCCGCGAACACGAAGCGCCAGCCGAACGCGTCGGCCACGACGCTCGACAGCGGCCGCGCCAGCAGGATGCCGAGCAGCAGCCCGCTCATGATCGTACCGACGACGCGGCCGCGCGAATGGTCCGGCGCGAGGTGCGCGGCGAGCGGCACGAGGATCTGCACGGCCACCGAGCTGAACCCGATCAGCAGCGAAATCGCGAGAAAGAGCCCAGGCGTGCGCACGAGCGCCGCCGCCGCGAGGCTCGCGATCGACACGACGGCCGTCACGATCATCAGCTTGCGGTTTTCGAGCAGGTCGCCGAGCGGCACGATGAAGAACAGGCCGAGCGCGTAGCCGATCTGCGTCAGCGACACGATCAGGCTCGCCGTGTTGCCGGACATGTGCAGGCCCGGCGCGATGAGCTCGGTGATCGGCTGCGCGTAGTACAGGTTCGCGACGATGGCGCCGCAGCTGAAGGCGAACAGCAGGATCAGCCCCTGCGTGAGCTTGACGCCGTGCGCGGGCGGCGCGAGCGGTGTTGAATCCGTTGACATGGTCGACTCCTGGAAAAGGGAAAGGCCGGGCACCGAAGCGTCGCGCCGGCATGGAAGTCGCCTGGCCGCGATACGATGCACCGCATTGCCGTCGATACTAGTGATCAATCACTCGAGCCGGAATCGGGACGCCGTGCAATCGAGCGTTGCGTGGCACGCAAAGGTGCCGCGCCGCGCGGGTTCAGCCGCGTTTGCCCTGCAGCGTCGGAATCTGCTCGAACAGGCCCGCGAGCCAGTCGACGAACACCTTCAGCTTGACCGGGATGTGGCGATTGGGCGGATACAGCACCGAGATCGGCCGGGCCGGCGCGTTGAAATCGGTCAGCACCTCGCGCAGCCGGCCCGATTTCAGGTACGGCTCGACGAGATACAGCGACGTCTTGATCAGGCCGATGCCGGCGACGCCGCACTCGATGTAGTTGTCCGCGTCGTTGACGGCCACCGTGCCGCACATCTGCACGATGCGCGGCTCGCCGTCGACGACGTAATCCCACGGGCGAGGCCGCCCGGTGTCGGCCGAGATGTGACTGACCGCGACGTGCTGCGCGAGATCGTCGACGGTCTGCGGCTCGCCGCACCGCGCGAAATAGGCGGGCGAGCCACACGTACAGGTGGTCAGGCTGCCGATCCGCTTCGCGATCATGCCCGAATCGTCGAGCGCGCCGATGCGCACCACGCAGTCGACCCCTTCGCCGACGAGGTCGATCTGCCGGTCGGTCACGCCAAGTTCGAGCATGATGTCCGGATGGGCGTCGAGAAACGCCGGCAGCGCGGGCACCACGACCTGCTTGGCCATCGCGGGCGGCAGGTTCACCTTCAGCCGGCCGCGCGGCACGTTGCGGGCCTGCGAGACCGACGCCTCCATGTCGTCGATCTCGCGCAGTACCGCGACGGAACGTTCGTAGTAGGCCTGACCGTCCTCGGTCAGCGAGATGCGCCGCGTGGTGCGGTTCAGCAGCCGGCAGCCGAGATGCTGTTCGAGTGCGCTCAGCAGCGCCGACACGCGCGGCGTGGTGAGGCCGGTCGTGTCGGAGGCGCGCGTGAAGCTGCCGGTTTCGACGATGCGCGTGAACACGCGCATCGAAAGCAAGGTATCCATCGTCGGAGGTTCTCCAGCCGGTCGGCATGCGGCGCCGGTGCGTGCCGGCGCCGTCTTGTCTCGTGTCGGATATAGGGTGTCGCGTAGCGGCGTGACCGACTCGCTAGGCGTCGATGCGCTTTCTCAATGCGTCGCCGGCGAACGGCATTTCGCGCATGCGCTGCCCGGTCGCGTCGAAGATCGCGTTGGCCAGCGCGCCGGCGGTCGGCCCCATCGACGCCTCGGCCGCGCCCAGAAACGGCGCGCCGGGACGATTGACCAGATGGACCTTCACGTTCTGCGGCACGGCCGAGAAGCGCAGGATCGGGTAGCTGCTCCAGTCGAAGCTGCGAATCCGTTCCGTGTCGTACTTCAGCGCCTCGTACAGCGTCCAGCTCGCGGCCTGCACGATGCCGCCCTCGATCTGGTTGCGGATGCCGTCCGGCGACACGATCTGGCCCGCGTCGACGGCGGCTTCCGCGTGTTCGAGCGTCACCTGGCCGGTTTCCGGCACGACCGTTACCTCGACCGCGATCGCGACGTAGGCCATCAGGTTCTTGTACTTGCCGAACGCGAAGCCGACGCCGCGGTTGCGCGCGCGCGGCGGCCGCGGCCAGCCGAAGTGCTTCGCGGCGAGCTGGATCACCTGCCGCGCGCGATGGTCTTCCATGTGACGCAGCCGGAATTCGACCGGATCGACGCCGGCCGCGCGCGCGAGCTCGTCCATGAAGCTCTCGATCGCCCAGACGTTGGTGTGCGCGCCGAGCGAGCGCATCGCGGACGTCTGCAGCGGCATCGTCGGCGAGAAGTTGTTGACGATGTGCTGGTTCGGCAGCGTATACAGCGGAATCGCGTTACGGTCGCCGCCGCCCTCCGGCTGCAGCATCGGCGTCGACGGCGCGGGCACGAACGGCGGCTCCAGCATGCGCGCGGGCAGCAGCCGGCCGGCGTTGACGATCCGCTCGTTGTGCGAACTGCTCCACAACGCATAGTTCCAGTCGACGATGCGGCCGCTCGCGTCGAGCGACGCGCTGACCTCGGTCACCATCGCGGGCGTGAAGTGATCCCACGTGTGTTCCTGTTCGCGCATCCATTGCACGCGAATCGGCTTGCCCGGCATCGCGGCGGCGATCAGCGCGGCATGCGCGGCCGCGTCGTCCGCCGCGTTGTGGCCATAGCAGCCGGAGCCCTCGGTGTGAATGCAGCGCACGCTCGCCTTCGGCATCGACAGCATCTCCGCGAGCGCGTCGCGCAGCGGGTAGACGCCCTGCGAGTGGGTCCACACCGTCATCATCCCGTTCTCGAGATGCGCGACCGAACACGACGGCCCGATCGACCCGTGCAGCAGGTAGTTCTTCAGGAACGTCGCGTTCAGCGTCTTCACGGCCGGCGCGGTGGCCGCGTGCGTGTTCGCGATCTCGATGCGCTGCGTCGAGATCCGTTTCAGATCCGCGTGCACGGTGCCGCGCTCGGGCAGCTTGCGGCCCGGCGACCAGCGGCAGCCGGCGGCGAGCGCGCGCTGCGCGACCACCGCCTGCCACTCGCCCTGCGCGACCACCGCGAGCATGCTGCCGTTGCGCACGATCCGCACGACGCCGGGCAGCTTCAGGATCGCGGCTTCGTCGAACGACAGCAGCGTCGCGTCGTATCCCGGCGGCATCACGACGCGTGCGTGCAGCATGCCGGGCAGCTGCATGTCCTGTACATAGCTGACGCCGCCCGTGACCTTGTTCGGGATGTCGACGCGCGGCAGCGACGTGCCGATCACGGCGAACGTCGCCGGGTTCTTCAGCGGCGACGTGGGCGCCGCATTGCGGTGCAGGTCGACCGTGCGGATCGCGTCGCCGTAGGTCATCGTGCGGCCGTCGGGCGCCTTGATCACCGCGTCGGCGGTCGTCAGCACGCGCGGATCGACGCCGAAGCGTTTCGCCGCGCCTTCCACCAGCAGCGCGCGCACCTGCGCGGTCGCGTTCAGCAGCGCGGAGCCGCTGTCGGCCATCGTGTGGCTGCCGGCGGTCAATCCTTCGTCCGGCGACGCGCCGGTGTCGGCGGTCAGGAACGTGATCAGCGACGGCTTCATGTCGAGTTCCTCGGCGGCCACCTGCAGCAGCGCGGTGCGCACGCCGGTGCCGAGCTCGACCTTGCCGGTAAACACGGTGACCTTGCCGTCGGGTGTGATCTTGACCCACGCGTCGAGCAGCGGATTGGTCTTCAGGCTGCCGGCGAGCGCCTGCGTGGCTTTCGCCACGTGCACGGCCGCGCCTTCGTCGGCGATCACCAGCTGCGCGGCCGCGCGCGACGCGGGCGCGAGACTGAACGCGACGAACAGCGCGCCGGAGACGATGAAATGCCGGCGGCCTTCGTCGATGTCGTCGTGGGAATTCATCAGAGCCCCTTGCTGATCGTGACGGGAGCGGAAGCCGGTTCGGGGGGCGGCAGCCCCGCGACCGAGCGCACCGCCGCGAGAATCCGCATGTGCGTGCCGCAGCGGCACAGGTTCGGTTCCATGTGCGTGCGCAGTTCCTGTTCGGTCGGCTTCGGGTTGCGTTCGAGCAGCGCCTGCGCGCGCATGATCATCCCGGCGATGCAGTAGCCGCACTGCGCGGCCTGATGCTCGATGAACGCGCGCTGCAGCGGGCCCGGATGCTCGGCGGTGCCGAGGCTTTCGATGGTGCGCACGCTGCGCGCGCCGACCGCGGCCACCGGCATCAGGCACGAGAAGGTCGGCTTGCCGTCGACGATCACGGTGCAGGCGCCGCATTGGCCGAGGCCGCAGCCGAACTTCGCGCCGTGCAGGTGCAGGTCGTTGCGCAGCGCGTACAGCAGCGGCGTGGATGGATCGATGTCCAGCGTGTGCCGCACGCCGTTGACGGTGAGGGTAATCATCGTACGGTGTCCTCTTTTCTGAGCTTCGCGGCCATCGCGTCGACGCCGGACCATGCGGGACGATCGGTATAGGTCTCGCGCACGTACGCGGCGAGATCGGCGATCTGCGCGTCGTCGTACTGGTCGATGAACGACGGCATGTAATTCAGCGTGTCCTCGCCGTGCCAGCCGATGCCGTTGAACATCATCTGGATCGCGTTGCGCGGCGTATCGGCGTTGACCGCCGTGCTGAACGAAAGCGTCGGCCGCTCGCCGATCGACTGCATCGGCGCGGCCGGCCCGTGGCACTGCGCGCACGACGCCTGGAACAGCGTCGCGCCGCGCTGCGCGGCCGGCGTCGTCGCGGCGCGTTCGACCGCGTTCGCGGCGGCGGCCGCACGCGCATGCGCCGGCTTCTGGATCGACAGGATGTAAGTGGCGATCGCCTCGACGTCCTCCACCGGCACCGTCGCGAGGTCGCGCGTGACCGGCAGCATCGGCCCGGCCGCCGCGCCGTGCTCGCTCGCGCGGCCGGTACGCAGGTAGGTGACGAGCTGCGCCTGCGTCCACGGCCGCGCGGCCTGGCCGAGCGCATTGAGCGGCGGTGCTTCCCAGCCGTCGACGATGCCGCCGTCGAACGCGCGGCCGCGCTGCTCGCCGCCGATCGCGTTCAGCGGCGAATGGCATGACGCGCAGTGGCCGAGCCCGTCGACGAGCATCCTGCCGCGGTTCCATTGCGCGGACTGCGCCGGGTCCGGCTGATACGCGCCTTCGCGCAGGAACAGCACGTTCCAGAACGCGACCAGCGGCCGGAAGTTCAGCGGAAAGACCAGGTCGTTGGCGGGCGCCGTCGCGTGTACCGGCTCACGCGTCATCAGGTACGCGTACGCGGCCGCGATGTCGTCGTCCGACATCCGCGTGAAATGAATGTACGGAAACGCCGGGTAAAGCGGCTGCCCGTTGCGTCCGATGCCGGTGCGCAGCGCCCGGGCGAACGCGTCGCGCGACCAGCGGCCGATCCCCGTTTCGGCGTCCGGCGTGATGTTGGTCGCATAGATCGTGCCGAATGGCGTCGCGAGCGGCAGCCCGCCCGCGAACGGCTTGCCGTCCTTCGCGGTGTGGCACACGATGCAGTCGCCGAGCGCGACGACGCGCGCGCCGGCGCGCACCAGCTGCGGATCGAACGAGGCGGGGGCGGGCGGATCGATCGGCGCGATCGACGGCCGCACCATGACGCCGATCGCGACCGCGACACCGACGATCGCGATGCCGGCCGCGCCGAACCAGAGTCGTTTGTGCTTCATGCGCGCTCCATGCGGCGCGGTGCGCCGCAAGTCATGCGAGGCGCGGCGACACCGGGCGATGCGGGTCGGCCGTGCGTGGTCGTCCGATGCGGCCGCGAGCGTGTTGCCGAGCGGCGGTGATTGGCGGCGGGGATCAAGTTGTCACTCCAGCAGTCGATAACGGGCGCATGCGCTGTCGTACGCGGCAGCGCATGAAGGCAGTCTACGCAGAGGCCGCTTCCATTGCCTGAAGCCGCGCTGAAACGTTCTGAACGGTGTCCGGCCCCGGATCGGCCGGGGTTCGGCGCCGGCGCCGGATGACGGGCAGGCCATGTCACGGTGGCCCCCCACGTCGCGTTACGACGGAACCTCGCCCGCGACGACTTCGTCCGCGTAGCACCAGATCCAGCGTTCGCCGGGCTCGATCGAGCGGACGAGCCGGTGGCCGGTGTCACGGAAATGCCGGCTCGCGTGGCGATTCGGCGACGAGTCGCAGCAGCCGACGTGCCCGCAGATCAGGCACATCCGCAAATGCACCCAGCGGCTGCCCGATCTGATGCATTCGTCGCAGTAGTCCTTGTTGGTGTCGAACACGCGTGCTTCGTCGAGATGCGTACAGGCGTTGGCCATCTTGCGCTCCGATGCCGGCGCGGGAGCGACGCTTGCGGCGGGCCGGCGCGAGGCCGCAAGCGGGACGGATACGCGACATTGTGCGGCGCCGCGGCGCACCCGGACCTTAATTGTCATGAAGCGGCCCGCGCGGTGCGTGCCGGCGGCGTACAGTCGCGAATGCGTCCGGCCGCGGCCCGGCCGGGCCGCATCCGACATCGACATCATCGGGAGGCGCTCATGGATCAACCGCAACACGTGCGGATCGTCGGCTTGCCGCGCAGCAGGGACGCGTATGCGATCCGCGATTTCCTGCAGCGGCGCATGATCGCGTACGACTGGTGCGAGCTGACATCCGACGCCGACTGCGCGCAAGTGCTCGGCATCGCGCCGCTGCGCGACATCCGGCTGCCGGTCGTGATCTTTCCGGACGGCTCGCGCCTGTACCAGCCGACCCTGGCCGAGATCGCCGCGCGGCTCGGCTGGGTCGCGCGCCCGCGTTTCGTCGAATACGACGTATCGATCTACGGCGCGGGGCCGGCCGGGCTGTCCGCGGCGGTCTACGCGGCGTCCGAGGGGCTGCGTGCGGTCGTGATCGAGCGCGGCGCGATCGGCGGGCAGGCCGGCACGAGTTCGCTGATCGAGAACTACATGGGCTTCCCCGACGGCATTCCCGGCGCGGAGCTCGCGGAGCGCGCCCGCGAGCAGGCGGTGAAGTTCGGCGTCGAGCTGCTGACGATGCGCGAGGGCGTGCATGCGACATTCGTCGACGGCAAGATTCGCGTCGAGCTCGCCGACGGGTCGATCCTGGTCGCACGCGCGAACATCTGCGCGACCGGCATCGAATATCGCAGCCTCGGGCTGCCGGAGGAACCGGCGTTTCTCAATGCGGGGCTGTTCTACGGCGCCGGGTCGAGCGAAGCGCCGATGTGCGCGGGCGAGCAGGTCTTCATCGTCGGCGGCGGCAATTCGGCCGGCCAGGCCGCGATGAATTTTTCGCGGCATGCGCGCCAGGTGACGATGCTCGTGCGCGGCGCGTCGCTCGCCGACACGCTGTCGCGCTACCTGATCGACCGGATCGAACGCACGCCGAACATCGAGGTCCGCTACCGGTCGAGCGTCGCCGCGCTGCACGGCGACGGCTGGCTCGACGCGATCGAGCTTCGCTCGGCGGACGGCACGCGCGAACGGTTGCCGGCCACGCGCCTGTTCGTGTGCATCGGCGGCGCACCGAATACCGACTGGGCGAAGGACACCGACATCATTCGCAATCCGGACGGCTATCTGGTGACCGGCGGCGATCTGTACGATTGTCCGGCGTTCGAGCGCGTGTGGCCGCTCGAGCGTCGGCCGTACCATCTGGAAACCAGCGTGCCGGGATCGTTCGCGGCAGGCGACGTGCGATCGGGATCGGTCAAGCGCGTCGCGTCGGCGGTCGGCGAAGGCGCGATGGCCGTGACCTTCGTGCACCGGTTTCTCGGCGAGGATGCGCATCGCCTCGCGCTTGCCTGACGCGCTCGCGGGCCGTTCGATGCCGTCATCGCGCGTCGGCTTGCGTCGCGTCATGCAGCCCGCCCCGGCCGGCGCGCGCCGACGGTGTCCACCCGCCGCCCAGCGCACGCACGAGGCTCACCGTCGCGACGGCCAGCGCCTGCCGGCTGTGAATCAGCTGGCGCCGCGCATTCAGTGCGTCGCGATCGGCGTCGATGACTTCCAGGTAGCTGACGTAACCGTGCGCGTAGCGGCTCAGCGATAGCCGCGCCGCCGCGTCCGTCGCGCGCGCCGCGCTGTCGTAGCGCACGATCCGCTCCTTTTGCGCGGCGATGTCGTTGAGCGCATCCTGCACGTCGCGCAACGCACCGATCGCGGTCGCGCGATAGTTGGCGTCGGCGACGTTCGTGCCGGCTCGCGCGGCGGCCACCGCGGCATCGCGCTTGCCGCCGTCGACCAGCGTCAGCGCGACGTTCGCGCCGAGACTCCACAGCGAGCTGTTGCGGTCGAGAAACGAGCGCAGGTCGCGGGTGGCGAAACCGCCGTCGGCGGTCAGCGTCAGCGTCGGCAGCCACGCGGTGCGCGCGATGCCCAGTTCGAGCGATGCCGCATCGGCGCGCCGCGCCGCCGCGAATACGTCCGGGCGGTGGGCGAGCAGCGCGGACGGCAGCCCGGCCGGCACCTCCGGCACCTGCACGGGCACGGCGCCCGCGTCGACGTCGAACGCGGTCGGCGACACGCCGGTCAGCACTGCAATGGCGTCGACGAGGTTCTCGCGCAGCCGGCGGCTTTCCGCGAGATCGGCATGCGCGGTATCGAGATCGGCCGCTGCGCGCAGCCCGTCGAGATCGCTCGCCGCGCCGGCCCGCACGCGGGCGGCGATCACGTCGAGCGCGGTGCGCCGCAGCCCGATCGCGCGCGTGAGCGTCACGAGATCGTCGTCGACGTAGCGCAGCGTCAGATAGTCGACGGCCACTTCGGTCGCCACCCGCAGACGCACCGCATCGCGGTCGGCCGCCGTCTGCAGCAGGTTCTGTTCGCTGACGTCGGCATCGCCCCGCAAGCGGCCCCATAGATCGACTTCATAACTCGCGGCGACGGGAACCGACCAGTTGTGCATCGTGCGCTTCGGCAGCGCGTTGTCGACCGTGCCGGACACTCGCGTGCGGCTGAACGACGGGTCGACGCGCACGGTCGGCGCCAGCGCGGCCTCGCGCACACCGAGCAGCGCCTGCGCCTGGTCGACGCGCGCGGCCGCCGCGCGGATGTCGAGGTTGTGCGCGAGCGCGGCGTCGACGAGGCGGCCGAGCTGCGGGTCGCCGAACCACACGGGCCACGCGGCGAGCGACGGCGCGCGCGCATCGGTCGCCGGATCGGCATGGCGGAACCCGTCGTGTCCGACCGGGACGGGCGCGAGCGGCTGCGGTGCGATCGAGCACGCGGCCAACAGGCTCGCGGCGAGCAGGGCGAAGACGCGCGTCATCGCGATTCGCTGCCGGGTTGCAGCGTGACGACGACCGACAGCCCGGGCCGGATGCGCGGCTCCGTCGCGGCCGGGCCGTCGAGCAGGATCTTCACGGGGACGCGCTGCGTGACCTTCGTGAAATTGCCGGTCGCGTTGTCGGGCGGCAGCAGCGCGAACTGCGCGCCGGTCGCGGGCGACAGGCTGTCGATGCGGCCGGTGAACGCGCGCTGCGGCAGCGCATCGAAGCGCAGTTGCACGGCGTCGCCGGCACGCACGTGCCGTAGCTGCGTCTCGCGGAAATTGGCGACGATCCACGGATGCGGCTCGACCAGCGTGAGCAGCGCCTGGCCGGGCGCGACATGCTCGCCGGTCTCGACGGTCTTCTTGCCGACGTAGCCGTCCGACGGCGCGACGACCGCCGTGTAGCCGAGTTGCAGCAGCGCGTCGCGCAACTCGGCGTCGTTCTGGCTCGACGCGGCAGCGGCGGCCTGAGCGGCGGCGAGCGCGCTGCGCCGTTGCGCATCGGCCGCCGCGACGCGCGCGCGGGCGGACTTGCGTGCGGCATCGGCCGCATCGAATTCCTGCTTCGACAAGCCGCGCGGTGTCTCGCGGGTCAGTTCGCGTGCACGGGCGTAATCGAGCTCGGCCTTTTCGGCATCGGCGTGCGCCGACACGAGCGCCGCGTCCGCCTGCTCGATCAGCGCGCGTGCGCGGCTCGCATCGGCATGTGCCTGGGCGACGCGGGCGCGCTGCGCCGCGACGCGCACGTCGAAGTCGCGCCGGTCGATCTGCACGAGCGCGTCGCCCGCATGCACGAACTGGTTGTCGTCGACGAGCACACGCTCGACCGTGCCGGTGACGCGCGGCGAGATCACGTGCAGATGGCCGGTCACGTACGCGTCGTCGGTGCCGCGATCGCGTGCGTCGAACTCGTACACGAGCAATGCGACGAGCAGCAGCGCGATCACGGCGATCGCGACGACGGCCAGTCGCCGGGAACGCGCGGGCGCAGCGGGCGACGGTGCGGGAGAGGGTGCGGGAGAGGGTGGGGTCATGATCGGCAAACTCCGTCGTACGGGCAGGATTCGACGCACCGCGTTATGCTTGCGCCAGCTTGACAGGCGGGAGCCGCTCGACGATGAACACGACGTTCGCCACCGGCAGTGCTGTGCCGGCGCCGGCCGCAGGCCCGGCCTCCGACATTCCGACGTTTCGGTCGATCGCCGCGATCGCGGCCGTGCTGCTCGGCGCGATCATCGCGACGCTGACGTCGCGCATCACGTCGCTCGGGCTGGCCGACGTGCGCGGCGCGCTGGGCATCGGCTTCGACGAAGGTGCGTGGATCAACACCGCGTTTACCGCGTCGCAGATGTTCGTCGGGCCGCTCGCGATCGCGGCGGCCTTCATGTTCGGCACGCGCCGCGTGCTGGTCGCGGGCGCCGTGGTGTTTCTCGGCGCGGAAAGCGTGCTGCCGCTGTGCACGCAATTCGGCGCGTTCATCGTGTGCCAGGCGATCGCGGGGCTCGCGTCCGGCGTGTTCGTGCCGCTGACGGTCGGCTTCGTCGTGCGCACGCTGCCGCCGCGGCTGATTCCGTTCGGCATCGCCGCGTATGCGATGAATCTCGAGATGTCGCTGAACCTGTCGGCCACGCTCGAAGGCTGGTACAGCGAACATCTGAGCTGGCGCTGGCTGTTCTGGCAGAACGCGGCGCTGACCGTGCCGTTCATCGCGTGCCTGATGCTGTCGCTCGCCGACGAGCCGATCAAGCGCTTCGCGTCCGGCATCGATGCGCGCGGGATGCTGCTCGGCGCGGGCGGCTTCGCGTGCCTGTGCATCGCGCTCGACCAGGGCGAGCGGCTGTTCTGGTTGCAGTCGCCGCTGATCGTCGCGCTGCTGGCCGCCGGCATCCTGATGATCGCCGCATTCCTGATCCACGAACTCGCGTCGCCGCGCGCGGGCATTGACCTCGGGTACCTCGCGCGGCCCAACATCGCGCTGCTGATCGTGCTCGTCGGGCTCGTGCGCTTCACCGTGCTCAACACGAGCTTCATCCCGTCGCTGTTCCTCGCCAGCACGTACGGCCTGCGGCCGTTGCAGATCGGCGACACGCTGCGCTGGATCGCGATCCCGCAACTGCTGTTCGCGCCGTGCGTCGCGCTGTTGCTGCAGCGGGTCGATCCGCGCCGGCTGATCGTCGCCGGCTTCGCGATGGTGGCGATCGCGTTCGCGCTCGGGTCGCGGCTCACGCCGGTGTGGGCCGAGCCCGACTTCATCCCGTCGCAGTTGCTGCAGGCACTCGGTCAGACGATGGCGCTCACGTCGGTCATCTTCTTCTTCGGCAAGCACGTGACGGCCGAGCATGCGTTGACGTTCGGCGCGGTCGTGCAGGCGACGCGCCTGCTCAGCGGGCAGCTCGGCACGACGTCGATCGCGGTGATTCAGCGGATCAGGGAGGCTACCCATTCGAATCTCGTCGGTCTGCATGTGTCGCTGTCGGATCCCGAAACGCTCGAACGGCTGCGAGCCGGCGCGGGGTCGCTGGTCGCGCATGGCGCCACGTTCGCGACCGGCAACCAGGCGGCCTATGCGCTCGTCGATCGCGCGGTGCGCGTGCAGGCCACGACGCTCGCGCTGGCCGACAACTTCCGGGTGGCGATGGCGTTCGCGCTCGCCGGCGCGCTGCTCGGCATCCTGTTGCGCCCGGTGCGGGCGCCGTAAGTGTGGCACCGGACGGTCTGACATTTCCTGAAAAGTCCTGAACGGCGCGTCCGTCGCGGCGGCATGCGCGCCGCCGCGACGGACCGCGCGCTTACGCCTGCAGGAACGCAAGCAACTCGGCGTTGATGCGATCGGCGTTCACGACGCACATGCCGTGCGAGCCGCCTTCGATCACCTTCAGCACCGCGTGCTTCACGAGCTTCGACGACAGCCGGGCCGAATCGTCGATCGGCACGATCTGGTCGTCGTCGCCGTGCAGCACGAGCGTCGGCACGTCGATCTTCTTGAGGTCGTCGGTGTAGTCGATTTCCGAGAACTCCTTCACGCACAGGTACTGGCCATGGATGCCGCCCATCATGCCCTGCGACCAGAATGCGTCGATCGTGCCCTGCGACACCTTCGCGTTCGGCCGGTTGAAGCCGAAGAACGGCACGGCCAGATCCTTGTAGAACTGCGAGCGGTTCTCCGCGACGTTCTTGCGGATGCCGTCGAACACTTCCATCGGCAAGCCGCCCGGATTGGTCGGCGACTTGACCATCTGCGGCGGCACCGCGCCGATCAGCACCGCCTTCGACACGCGTTTCGTGCCATGGCGGCCGATGTAGCGCGCGACTTCGCCGCCGCCGGTGGAGTGGCCGACGAGCGCGGCTTCGCGCACGTCGAGCGCGTCGAGCAGCGCGGCGAGATCGTCCGCGTACGTGTTCATGTCGTTGCCGCGCGACGGCTGGCTCGAACGGCCGTGGCCGCGGCGGTCGTGCGCGATCACGCGATAGCCGTGCTGCACGAGGAACAGCATCTGCGCGTCCCACGCGTCCGCGCACAGCGGCCAGCCGTGCGAGAACACGACCGGGCGGCCGCTGCCCCAATCCTTGAAGTAGATCTGCGTGCCGTCCTGAGTGGTGATCGTGTTCATCGTGTGCGCTCCTGAGTGGGCTGAAGAAGGGCTGCGCGAAGGCGCGCCGGCCGCGGCCGCCATCGCGGGCAGCGCGACTGCGGCAACGGCCGTGGCACCGGCAAGCAGCATGTCGCGGCGGCGGGCCGACGAAACGGCGTCGGTCTGTTCGGGATGCATGTGGACTCCTGAGGTATGCGGCGGCGAGGCCGCACGGGATGGTGGATCGGTGGCGGCTGGCCGTGGCCATCCCGCCCGGCAGCCGGCCGGCGTGCGCCGTCGCGCGTCGATGGTGGCGCGCGGACGAACGAATGCCGTCGGGAGCGTAATCCGGCGTGGTGCGCGCCGTACTGAAATCCGGCTGAATTCTCTTGAACGCCGCGGCGCCCCCAACGGATTTGCCGCACTGCAGAAAAATTAAGCCCGCGACCGGGACTCTTCAGCGCACGGCGGCTATCGTCAGCATCGGGTCGTCGGCACACGTCGCGCGCCACGCGAACGCGGCCGACGACCCGCGCCGCCCGTCACCTGCCTGAATAAGCCGCCATGGACGCCTTCAATCGCTGGGAGCACATGATTACGTCGCTCGGACCGCTACCTGCCACGGGGAGCCGGATGCCGCCGCTGCCGCGTACGCGAGAGACGGACGGCTCGCGTCGCCCGCATCGCAACGATGCGCCGGTGCCGTCGAGCGGCGACGTGCGCCGCCGCAGCGCGATCGTCGCCGTCGAGCGGCAGACCGATTCGTCGATGCTGGTGTCGTGGAGCGATCCGACGCGTTGCCGCTACGACGAACAACGCTGGATCAGCGCGAAGGCGCGCAGGCTGGCGCGCTGCGCGCTCACCGGGCAACCGATCCGGGTCGGCGACGCGATCTACAAACCCCAGTGGCGCGGCGAGAAACGCCCCGCGAACTGCCGCGAGATGGTGCTCGCGACGGCGCTCGAGCAGTTCGTTACCCGGCAGTCCCGGGCATGACGCGCCGCGCCGCACGCTTCGGCCGCGTCCATGGGCGCGGCTTCCCTACTCGAAAGGAACCTTCATGAGCACGTTCGCCACCCGCGACGGCGTGTCGATCCACTACAAGGACTGGGGCAGCGGCCGCCCGGTCGTGTTCATTCATGGCTGGCCGCTGAATGCCGACATGTGGGACGTGCAGATGCATCATCTGGCGTCGCACGGCCTGCGCGGCATCGCGTACGACCGACGCGGCGACCGCGAAACTCGTTCCGAATTCGACGCTGAGCGTCTATGAAGGCGGCCCGCATGCGCTGTGACGTACGCGACCAGGCTGAACGACGAATTGCTGGCGTTCGCGCAGGGCTGAGCTCCGCGACGCCGGTTCCGCGCGGCGAATCGCGCCGGAAGCGAGCCAGAAGCGCATGCCAATACGTCGACGGATATTCGGCCGGCGCAATAGAGCAACCCGAAAATAAACCGGCCGTTCGAATCGAAAAGAAAATGCGCCGCATATCTCCGTCCGGCAAACATTTCGTCTGATATATCGAAATCGCATTCATGGACGCATGCACCATTTGCACATGAAACGTGCGTGATCGCGCCGCATTTCAGTGCTGGAGTGCAAAACAGCACCGTGCGGCGGAATTTTTCGTCATTTCAAAAAATTCGAGCCGTTCATTCTGATAATTTGAATCATTCGACCATGCAAATACCGTAGCATTGATGCCGAACCGGCACCCGATTTCAGTGGGGCGCCGTTGAATGTCACCCTCAAGAAATTCTCATGATCCGGATTGGAACACTTCACGTTTTTCTCGACAGACGTGAAATTCGTTCGAACGGCAAGCTGCTGCGCATCGGCAGCCGCGCATTCGAAATTCTCGAGCTGTTGATTCGGGCGAATGGTGCGCTGGTATCGAAAGACGACATCATGCAGCGGGTATGGCCGCACACCGTGGTGGAGGAAAACAACCTGCAGGTGCACATCGCGTCGCTGCGCAAGGCGCTGGCCGACGACCGCAACCTGATCGTCACGGTGCCGGGCCGCGGCTATCGGTTGGTCGTCGGGCAGGACGACGGCGACGCGCCCGTGCGTCCCGCGATGTGGCGGCCGTCTGCGGCGCCGAGCACGCTGTTCGGCCGCGAACAGACGGTCGCCGACGTGCTGGCCGCCCTGCAGGGCGCGCGCGTCGTGACGCTGGTCGGCGCGGGCGGCATCGGCAAGACGCGCGTCGCGATCGAAGCGGCGGCGCGCGCCGACGCACGCTTTCCGGAAGGCACCGTATTCGTTTCGCTCGCGACCGTCGCGTGTCCGCGCTTCGTCCCGGACGCGCTGGCGGGCGCGTTCGGCATCACGCAGCCGACCGGGTCGCTGACCCTCGAAGCAGTGCTCGCCAGCGTCGCGCGTCGCCGGATGCTGCTCGTGCTCGACAATTGCGAGCACCTGCTCGACGCCGCCGCGCAGATCGCGAGCGCGCTCACCGATGCGGACGACGGGCTGTGCGTGCTCGCGACGAGCCGCGAATCGCTGCGCATCCACGGCGAGCGCGTGTGCCCGGTGCCGCCGCTCGACGTCCCCGACGAAGGGGGCGGCGACGGCGAGGCGATGAACGCCAGCGCGGTGCAGTTGTTCGCGGCGCGGGCACGTGCGGCCGATCCGCGTTTTCCGCTCGACGCGCGCAGCCTGGCGTTGATGGCCTCGGTCTGCCGTCGCCTCGACGGCCTGCCGCTCGCGATCGAACTGGCGGCGGCGCGCGCCGCCGTGCTGGGCATCGACGTGCTGGCCGCCCATCTCGACGATCACTTTCGGCTGCTGACCGGCGGTTTTCGCACCGCGTTGCCCCGTCACCAGACGCTGCAGGCGATGTACGACTGGAGCTACCGGTTGCTCGGGGACGCCGAGCGCCTGCTGCTGCGATGGCTCGGCGTGTTTCGCGACGGCTTCTCGATCGAGGCCGTGCGCGAGGTCGTCGGTGCCAACGGGCCGGCCGGCGCCGAGCTGCTCGAGACGATCGCCGGCCTCGTGTCGAAATCGCTGGTGATCCTCGAGACCGCGCACGGCGTGCCGCGCTACCGGCTGTTGACGACCACGCGGGCCTACGCGCAACAGCAACTCGACAGTCACGGCGAGGGCGCGGCTGCGGCGCGCGCGCACGCGACCTACTTCCTCGCGTTGTTCCGGCGCGCGGCCCACGGTGGCGACGCGCCGGGCAGCGGGCCGGAGGGCGCGACCCGGCTCGATGCGGTCCGCCGCGAGCTCGGCAATCTGCGTGTCGCGCTCGACTGGGCATTTTCGGCGCAGGGCGACGCGGCGCTCGGCATCGCGCTCACGGCCGTCGCGGTGCCGTGCCTGTTCGATCTGTCGCTCGTCGACGAATGTCGCGAGCGCGCGCGCGTCGCGCTCGATGCGATGCGTGACGCGGATGCAACCGGGGTGTCCGACGATGCGCGCGTGCGGGTGCTGGCCGCGTATGCGGCGGCGCTCGCGCATACCGCAGGGTCGACGCAGGTCGTGCACGATGCGTGGTCGGAGGTGCACGCACTCGGATTCGATGCGGCCGAGGCCGAACTGCCGTCGCGCGAGTCGTGACGCCGGGTTCGTGCGCGTCCCCGATGTTTCAGAACGATTCAGCCCGGATACAGGACGGCGGCAGGCGGCGCGCGTAGATTGCCTGAACGGCGCGTGCCGACACCCCGTCGGCACGCGTGCGCATCGACCGCCTGCGCTCGCCGACATCGCGCGATCCCACTGAAGGTCGGCGCGGCGAAACACCCGGCGCACGCGTCGCCGCGCATCCCGTTCAACCGACGAACCGCCGCATGAAACCTGATCAACCCGACCTTTCCCGTCACGCGACCGATCTCGGCCTGCTGTTCCTGCGCGTCGCCGCCAGCGTGCTGTTGCTCGTCGTGCACGGCTTGCCGAAGATCGTGCATTACACGGCCGAAGCCGCGGCGATCGAAGATCCGTTCCATCTCGGCCGCACGCTGTCGATCCTGTTCGCGA
Source organism: Burkholderia sp. 9777_1386 (assembly GCF_015712265.1). Taxonomy (NCBI): domain Bacteria; kingdom Pseudomonadati; phylum Pseudomonadota; class Betaproteobacteria; order Burkholderiales; family Burkholderiaceae; genus Burkholderia; species Burkholderia sp. 9777_1386. The sequence continues at coordinate 48,839 of NZ_JACCQB010000009.1, forward strand.
TCTTCGCGGAGGTCGTGTGCCCGGTCTTCGTGATCGTCGGTCTGTATCCGAGGCTGGCGGCGCTGCCGGTGATGATCGTCACGCTCGTCGCGCTGGTGTTCGTCCACCCGGACTGGCCGCTGCGCGATGCGCAGTTCGCGTGGATGCTGCTGATCCTGTTCGGCACGATCGCGATCGCGGGTGCCGGCCGCTACGTGTTGCCACTGCCGTTGCCGGGCGTCATGCGCCGGCGCGCCTAGCGGCGGCCAGTGCGTCGGCGGCCCGCACGCCATGTGCCCGACGATTCCGTCCGCGCGGCGACGTACGTGCTGCCGCGCCCATCCTTTCGCGCGCCGCGCGTGCGTTCCGACATGTTGAATTTCTCCGATACGGCGATCTACGGCGCGCCGATCGTGCTGGCCGATCTCGCCGCGTGGCGGCTGTTCGGGCGCGGTCGCTCCGCGGCGCGCGCCATCCGGCGCTGTGCGGCGTTCGCCGCGTTGACCGCGGTGCTGTTCGCGACCGGCGTGAGCCCGCTCGCCGTGCCCGCGTCGCTCGCCTGGCTCGACCGGATCGCGGTCCAGGCCATCTGCATCGCCTGGTGGCTCCAGTGCGCGATCGTGTTCAGTCTGCTGCTCAATCATCTGCTGCTGCCGCGTGCGTGGCGCAACCAGCGGCTGTTTCACGACCTCGCCGAAGCCATCGTGTTCGGCGCGGCCGCGGTGGCCGCGCTCGGCTACGTGCTCGGCCTGCCGTTGAGCGGCCTGGTCGCGACCTCCGGGGCCGTGGCGGTGATACTCGGCCTCGCGCTCCAGAACACGCTGAACGACGTGTTCTCCGGGCTCGTGCTGAATACCACGCAACCGTTCCGGCTCGACGATACGGTGTCGATCGGCGAGCTCGAAGGGCGCATCGTCGAGAGCAACTGGCGTGCGACGAAGCTGATCGACAGCCTCGGCAACCTGGTCGTCGTGCCGAACAGCACCGCGGCGCGCGCGACGATCGTGAATCTCAGCGAACCCGCGGGCCTGCACGGCGTGACGCTCGCGCTCGACCTCGATCCCGCGGTGCGGCCGGCGGTGGCCGTCGGCGCGCTGGAGCGGGCCGCGGCGAGTTCGCTCGACGTGCTCGCGCGCCCCGCGCCGATCGCCGTCGTGAAGGCGTTCCGCGCGAACGCGATCCAGTACGAACTCGTCTGCTACGTCGACGCACTGCAGAAGAAAATTATCGTGCGCAACGCGCTCTACGATCTCGCGCATCGGCATCTGGCCGCGGCGGGCGTCGCATGGCGGCCGCTAGCAGGCTCTGCGCCGGCGTCCGTATCGACATCGCAAGGGCAGCCGGTATCGCGCCGGCTGCTGCTGTTGCGCGCGGTCGAATTGTTCGCGCGCGTGGACGACGACGATCTGGCCGTGCTGGCCGATGCGCTGGTTGCGCGTTCGTTCGGCAAGGGCGACGTGATCTATGCGTCGAATGCGGAGTCGCGCGTGCTGACGATCGTCGAATCGGGCGTCGCGGCGGTGTTCGTGCCGGGCGCTTCCGGCGATGTCGAAGTCCGGCGCATGGCGCCGGGCGATGCGATCGGGCAGTCGGTCGTGCTCGCCGGCACGCGGCTGCATGCGACCGTGCACGCGGTCACCGCGATGACCGTGCATCAGCTTCGCAGCGAGGATCTGTCGGCACTGATCGCGAGGAAGCCGGCGCTCGGCAGGCTGATGTGCGAGTCGCTCACCGACCATATCGCGACCGAGGAACGGGTGATGATTCCGCCGGTCGAGAAAGCGCACGCGGGGTTCAGCCTGATCGGGTGGCTCGAGAAGGAAATGAAGCGGCTGCACGATTCGCTCGGCTGACGCCGGGCCGGATCGCGAGGGGCGCTGGCGGCCCGCGAACGGGCGTGTCAGTCCGGCGTCGTGAAACGATCGACGAGATCCGGCTGGTCGAGTTGCTCGACCCACCAGTGCAGCGCGCGGCCCGCCTCGTCGCCGCGCCACGCGAGATAGCAGTGCGTGGTATCGCGCATGCCGGTCACCTGGCGTGCGACGAGCTTGCCGTCGGCGATCGCGCGCGCCGCGATGCATTCCGGCAGCGTGCCGACCGCGAGCCCTTCGCATTGCGCTTCCAGCTTCGCGGCCAGCGTCGGTACCGCGAGATACGGCTGGCCCGCATCGATCGCTACCGACTGCGGCTGCAGTTCGCGCGACGTATCGCTGATCACCGCGCCGCGATACTGGACGACCGACGCCATCGCCAGCGGTTCGGGCAGCGACGCGAGCGGATGGGACGGCGCGACCGCGAACACGTGTTTCAGCGAGCCGATCGGCCGTGCGACGATGCCCGGCAATTCCGGCGGTTCGCCCGCCGCGCCGACGACGAGATCCGCCCGCCGCGAAATCAGCGCATCCCACGCGCCGCCGAGCACTTCGGTCGACAGCCGCAACCGCGTGTCCATCCCGAGCGCGTAGAACCGGTGGACGTACGGCCACAGCGCGTCGAACGGCAAGATTTCGTCGATACAGACGCGGACCTCCGTTTCCCAGCCCTGTTGCGCGCGCAGCGCCTTCATTTCGAGCTGCTCGGCCGCCCGCAGCAGGCGCCGGCCTTCCTCGACGACGATGCGGCCCGCATGCGTGAGCTTCGCGCGCCGTCCGCTGCGGTCGAACAGCGCCACGCCGAGATCGCTTTCGAGTTTCTGCACCAGGTAGGTGAGCGCGGACGGGACACGATGCAGCAGTTCCGCTGCTTCGGCAAAGGTGCCGGTGCGGTCGATCGCGTCCAGGGCTTCGAGCGCTTCGAATGACAGCTTCATCGCGAATTCCGGTAGGGGGTGGCTGGCGCATCATACCAGTGCGGGGTGCGGCGCGAGCAGCGTGCGTCGCCGCGATTTGCTAGAGTGACAAGCCTCGTCATTCACCTTGCCGCATCGCCCCATGAGCGCCCCTCAGCCGGATACCGCATCGTCCGATTTCATCCCGGCCGACGTCAGGCAGACCGTCGTCACGCAAGCGTTGCCGAACGGGCAAATCGGTATCGTCCGGCTGAAGACCTTGCGCAGGAACATGGGGTTGACCGCGCCCTACGAACTCGAGAATACGGATCTGATCGTGCTGCAGTTGCAACCGTTCGGCGAGCAGGATCTGTGGCTCGACGGCCGCCCCGCACCGTTCGTTCCGTATGACGCGGGAACCGTGTCGATCTACGATCTCGACCGTCGCTGGGTGGCCGATCTCCAAGGTGCGTTCGATTGCCTGCATTTCCATCTGCCGCGCCACACGCTCGAGGAAACCGTCGACGAGCTCGGCGGCCGGCAGCGGCCGCAGCTTTACCTGCCGCCGCATCTGAGCACCCACGATTCGGTCATCCATGCGCTCGGACACGCGCTGCTGCCTGCGCTGGCCCGGCCGGGCGAAGCGTCGCAGATCTTCATCGATCACGTGGGGCTGGCGTTTCAGGCGCACGTCGCGCATCGTTACGGCGGCGTCGGCGAACGGCGGGAAAGGTCGGACGGCAAGCTCACGCCGTCGCAGGCGCGCCGCGCGAAGGAGTTGCTGCTCGCGCACCTCGACGGCAACATCGGCCTGGCCGACGTGGCGAGCGCGTGCGGGCTGTCTCGCGGTCATTTCGTCAAGGCGTTTCATCGAACGACCGGGCTGCCGCCGCATCGCTGGCTCATCGTGCAGCGCGTCGAACGGGCGAAGGAATGGATGCGTGACCCGAACATGCCGTTGAGCATGATCGCCGTTGCATGCGGCTTCGCCGATCAGAGCCATTTTTCGCGCACCTTCACGCGCTTGACCGGTGTCACGCCTCGCCGGTGGCGCGCGGACCATACGTGATCGTCGCGACGCGGATGCGGGGCGCGGCATGGCAAGCGCGGCGACGTGCAGGCATGCAACTTGCGCGGCCGCACGGGCCGCACTACTTTGGAGAGATTTCCATGAAACGACGCTGGCCGCGACAACCGATGCTCGCGATGGGTGTGTTCGCAACATTCGTGCTGCACGCAGCCGTTGCATCGGCGGCGCCCGACGTCTCGATCAGCCGCGCGGATTACGGCACGACCGCGACCGGGCAGGCGGTGAGCCAGTACACGCTCGCGAACCGGCACGGCGTGACGCTGAAAGTCATCACGTACGGCGGCATCGTGACCGCCCTCGACGTGCCCGACCGAACCGGCCACGCGGCCGACATCGTGCTCGGCTTCGATTCGCTGCGCGACTACGAGGCACACAACGGCAACATCCATTTCGGCGCGCTGATCGGCCGGTATGCGAACCGCATCGCGGGCGGGCGTTTCACGCTCGGCGGCAAGACGTGGAAGCTGCCGGTCAACGACGGGCCGAACACGCTGCACGGCGGCCCCGACAGTTTCGATGCGAAGGTCTGGACGGTTACCGGCACGCACAGCGACGCGACCGGTTCGAGCGTCACGCTGCGCTACGTGAGCCCCGACGGCGAGAACGGCTTCCCCGGCACGTTGACGACCGACGTGACCTACACGCTGACCCGCGACAACCAGATCCGCATCGACTACCGCGCCACGACGGACAAGGACACGGTCGTCAACCTGACCAACCACAGCTACTTCAATCTGGCCGGGCAGGCGGGCGGCAGCGTCGAGCGGCAACTGATCGAGATCGCCGCATCGCGTTTCACGCCGACCGACGATACGTCGATTCCGACCGGGCAACTGGCGAGCGTCGCGGGCACGCCGATGGACTTGCGCCAGTTGACGCCGATCGGCGCGCATGTGCGCGATGCACATCCGCAGCTCGCGATCGCGCATGGCTACGACCAGAACTGGGTGCTCGACCAGGGCGGCCAGTCGGCCCCCGCGTTTGCCGCGCGCGCCTACGACCCGGCGTCGGGGCGTTTCCTCGAGCTGTACACGACGCAGCCGGGGCTGCAGTTCTATACGGCCAACGGGTTGAACGGCAGCGTCGCGGGCAAGGGCGGGACGATCTACCGGCAAACCGATGCGTTCGCGCTGGAAGCCGAGCATTTTCCCGATTCGCCGAATCGTCCGGCCTTCCCGTCGACGGCGCTCAAGCCGGGCGAGACGCTGCACGAAGTGACGGTGTGGCGGGTGGGCGCGCGATGAGCGGCGGCGTCGGCGGGCGCGCGTCAATCACACGTTGATCACGCCACGCCCGAGTTCGATCACGCGCCCGCCGACGCCGATTTTGCCCGCTGCATCGACCGACAAGTGCAGCAGGCAGGGCCGGCCGACGGCTTCGCCCTGTTCGACCCGCAACGCGGCCGGCAGATCGTGACTGGCCGCAAGCAGCCAGCCGCCCAGGTTCGCACAGGCCGAACCGGTGCCCGGATCTTCCGCCACGCCGCCGCCTTGCTTCACGAAGAAGTAGCGGGACACGACCGTTCCCGGGCGCGCGTCGTCGAACGCGAATACGTACGCGGTCCTGCGGCCGAGGCTGCTTGGCGGCCAGATGTCGACGCGCGCGCCGTCGGGCCGCGCGCGCCGCACGGCGGCCGGGTCCTTGAGCGCGACCAGCAACTGGTCGGCACCGGTGTCGACCCACAGCGGCGGCGCGAGCAGATCGTCCTCGGCGAGCCCGAGCAGCGCCGCGACCTGCGCATCGGGCAACGCGCACGGCGCGGTGTTCGGCATGCCGGCGTGCGGCGCGATGAAGGTCCACACGTCGTCGCGCGCGGTGACGTCGACGACGCCGGCCTTGAATTCGAGCGACAGCGCATCGCCTGCCTTGAGCAGATCGCGCACGACGTGCGCGGTGCCGAGCGTCGGATGGCCCGCGAAAGCCATCTCGTAGCCGGGCGTGAAGATCCGCACGCGCGCATGCGCGCGATCGGACGGCAGCACGAAGGTCGTTTCCGACAGATTGAATTGCACGGCCAGCGCCTGCATGGTCGCGTCGTCCATGCCGCGCGCATCGTCGAACACGCACAGCGGATTGCCGCCGAACGTCGATTCGGCGAAGACGTTCAGCAGGCGAAAGGTGTATTGGGTCATCGATATCTCGTCGAGGTCAGCCCTGCTTGTCGCGCGGTGCGAGCATCGCCTGCATGTCGGGATGCTTCAGCACTTTCCGGTATTCCGCCGGACCCATTGCGTCGATCAGTACGCGGCCGCTCACGTCGGCCTTGATGTACTCGACCGCGAGCAGTGCGATGACCGGATTGGTCGTCAGCGTCGCCTGGTCGGGCGACTGATCGCCGAATTCCGCGACCACTGCCTCGGTGTCGTCCGCGACCGCGACGGCCAGCCGTCGTCCGGACAGCCGAAGTCTCGCGCTGGCGCCGCATTTGGCCATGTCGTAGTGACGCGGCCCGTCGAGCGTGCGCGTGCCGTAGATCGCCACGTGCGTATCGACGCCGCGCGCCGCGGCCGCTTCGAGCAGCGGCCCGAGATCGTCGATCTCTTCGTCCCAGACGCCCGCGAAGATTTCCGTTTTCGCGTGGTCGATCACGCGCGCGAAGGCGCTGACGATCGCCTCCCGCCCGCTCAACGACCAGACCAGCCCCGGCTCTTGCTGCACCGGCAGCCGGTCGAGCGCGCCCGCCGCCAGCTCGAGATCCGCGTTGAAGCGCGTGCGCAATTCTTCCAGCAGCGAGCGGTGCGGCACGGCGGCATAGCGGACCGGTTCGGAGCGGTTGACGAGCACCGCGCCGCGCGCCTCCAGGCGGCCGAGCGTCTCGTAGACCTTCGATGGCGGCATGCCGGCGCGCCGGCCGACTTCCGCCCCCGTCAGCGCGGCTTGGCCGACGAGCGCCGCGTACGCCTGCGCCTCGTATTGCGTAAAGCCAAGCCGGATCAACGACGTGATCAGTTCCGCGTTTTCGTTCATGTGGATGGACTCGGATGGCCGTGATCAGCATCACGGCGGTGCTTGATTAACTACCGGAGTAGTATAGAATCGATCTCACTTACTACCGAAGTAGTAAGTGAGATTTCCAAACCTTGCCAAGGAGGATCATCAAGATGCGTCAACGGATCAGTACCGGCTCCCCGTGGGAGCCCAAGGTGGGCTATTCGCGGGCCGTGGTCGTCGACAATACGATCTACGTGTCGGGGACGGCCGGCAAAGGCGACGACGTGTATGCGCAGACGCGCGATGCGTTGGCGACGCTCGGCAAGGTCCTCGCGGACAGCGGATTCGCACTGTCGGATGTCGTCCAGAGCCGGCTGGTGGTCGCGGATTTCGACCATTGGGAAGACGCCGCACGTGCGCACGGCGAGATATACGGCGAGATCCGGCCGGCATTCTCGCTGGTCCATGCGTTGCCGTTCGTCGATCCTGAGATTCGCGTCGAGGTCGAGGCGATCGCGGTGCGGACCGCCGCATGACGCTCGTCGGCCCGCCCGCCTACCTGTCCCGCACCGCGATCGCGATGCTGGCGCTCGCGGCGGGCGTCGCGATCGCCAACGGCTATGCGCTGCAGCCGTCGCTGTCGGCCATTGCCGGCGATTTCGGCGTGTCGGCTGCGCGGATGGCGACCCTCGCGTCCGTGACGATGCTCGGCTATCTGGCCGGCCTGGCGCTGCTGGTGCCGCTGGTCGACCGGTTCGGTCCGCGCACGCTCATTCCGGCGCAAATGGGGGGGCTCGCGGTGTTGCTCGCGTGCGCGTCGCTGTCGTCGACGCCGCTCGCGCTCGACACCTGCTTCGTGCTGGTGGGGGCCGCCACCACGGTCGCGGCGCAATGCAGCGCGGTGGTCGGCAAGCATGCGGAGCCGCGTCGGCGGGGCGCGGCGATGGGCGTGGTTTCCGCGGGCATTTCCGCCGGCATCCTGCTGAGCCGTTTCGTCGGCGGCGCGTTGTCGCAGTGGTGCGGATGGCGGGGCGCGCTGCTCGCGCTGGCCGGCTGCGTGGCGCTGGCGGCCGTCGGCAGTGGCGTGCTGTTGCCCGGCGGTCGGCCCGAACGGCGTTCCGGCCACGCAGCCACGATCGGCGCGATTCCGCGGCTGTTGCGCGACAGCGCCGCATTGAGGCGCCGCACCGGCGCCGGCATGCTGTGGTTCTTCGCGTTCAATCTGGTCTGGGTCGGATTGGCGATCCGTCTGGCCGCGCCGCCGTACAGCATGGGGGCGGCCGCGATCGGCGCATACAGTCTCGCCGGCGTGCTCGGCCTCGGCGTGACGCGCGTGGCCGGCAAGCTCACCGATCGCTTCGGCGATCGGGCGGTGATCGGCTGGGGGCTCGCGGTGGCCGCGCTTTCCACGTTGCTGCTTGGCGTCGCCCTCGGACATCCAGGCTGGCTGGGCGTCGGGCTGGCCGTGTTCGATGCCGGTTGTTTCGCTGCCCAGGTCGCGAACCAGGCGCGGGTCGTGGCGATTCAGCCCGCGCGGGCCGGTGCATTGAGCGCCGCGTACCTGACGCTGTACTACGCGGCCGGCGCGGGCGGCGCCGTGGCGGCAGGCATGCTCGTCGAACGGATCGGGTGGGGTGCGATGATGTTCGTCGCGGCCATTGCCCTGGCGGCAGCCGGGTGGGTCGGGGCCGCACGCGTGAGCGTCGATGCCTCGGGCGAACCGACGTCCGCCGGTTGAGTGCGTGCGGGACCGGCGACGGTCATCGGCCGGATGTTCGCGCCCACCTCAATGCGACGACACGAACACCGCATCGTCGAACGCTTGCGGAATCGCGAAGCTCGCGCGCATGCGCTGTGTTTCCTTCGCCGGCGTCAACCCGAACAGGCGCTTGAATTCCCGGCTGAACTGCGACGGGCTCGTATAGCCGACCGCGTAGCCGGCCGCCTCCGCCGTCAGATCCTGGCGCACCATCAACAACCGCGCCTGATGCAGGCGCGTCGATTTCAGGTACTGCATCGGCGACACCTGCGTGACCGCCTTGAAGTGACTGTGAAAGCTCGGCACGCTCATGCCGGCTTCGTTGGCCAGTTGCGACACGTCGAGCGGCCGCGCGTAATCGGCGTGGATCATGCGTAACGATCGTCCGATCCGGCCGAATTGCCCGCGCATCGCCAGTGCGCTGCGCATCGCGTCACCTTGCGCGCCGGTCAGCACGCGGAAATACAACTCGCGAAGCAGCGCCGGGCCGAGCACCGCGGCGTCGAGCGGCCGCTGCAGCGCCTCGACGAACCGCAGCACCGACGCGTGCATCGCTTGATCCATCGGCGTCGACATCATGCTCTTCGGCGCCTGCACGGTTTCCGCGCGGCCAGCGCGGTCGATCTGCGCGGCGAGTTCGGCGGCCAGCGTGAAATCGAGGTGCAGGTAAAGCGCGAGCAGCGGGCGCTCGGGCGTGGCGTCGGTTTCCATGCTGAACGGGACGGGCACGGAGACGGCCAGGTAATGATGTTCGTCGTACAGATAGCGCTCGCCGCCGAAGTAGCCGCGCTTCGATCCCTGGCACACGATCACGATGCCCGGGTCGTACAGCACCGGCGTGCGCGACAGCGCGCGGTTCGCGCGCAGGATGCGCACGCTCGGCAGCGCGGTCAGGTTGTAGCCTTCGTCGGGCGCCAGCGCGCGCAGCAGCGTCACCAGGCGCTTCCGGTCGCGCGGCGGCAGCGCTGAAGAGCGAACGGAGGTGGGCGAGATGCTCATAGTTTTGTGCAAGAAAATCAGCGGAATCGGGCTTATTCGGCGTGGTTCGTCAGACTAGTATGCACGCTTCAATCGACATTCGGGAGAAGCTCAGATGGCATCCGGCAACATCATGCTCATCACCGGCGTCAGCAGCGGTTTCGGCCGTGCGCTGGCCCAGGAAGCACTGGCCGCCGGTCACACGGTGGTCGGCACGGTGCGCAGCGCGCAGGCGGCGCGCGACTTCGAAGCGCTGTCCGCGCAGGCGGCCGTCGCGCGCGTGCTCGACGTGACCGACTTCGCGCGCATCGACGGCGTCGTCGCGGACATCGAGGCGAACGTCGGGCCCGTCGACGTGCTCGTGAACAATGCGGGTTACGGACACGAAGGGATCCTGGAGGAAGCGCCGCTCGACGAGCTGCGCCGGCAGTTCGACGTGAACGTGTTCGGCGCGGTCGCGATGATGAAGGCCGTCGTGCCGTTCATGCGCGAACGCCGGCGCGGCCGCATCCTGAACATCACGTCGATGGGCGGCCACATCACGATGCCGGGCATCGCGTACTACTGCGGCAGCAAGTTCGCGCTGGAGGGCATTTCCGAGACGCTCGGCAAGGAGCTGGCGCCGTTCGGCATCGCGGTGACGGCCGTCGCGCCGGGTTCGTTCCGCACCGACTGGGCCGGCCGTTCGATGGCGCGCACGCCGCGCTCGATTGCCGATTACGACGCGCTGTTCGATCCGATCCGCCGCGCGCGCGAGGAAAAAAGCGGCAAACAACCGGGCGATCCGGCGAAGGCCGCGCGGGCGATGCTCGCCGTGATCGCGGCGGACCATCCGCCCGCGCATCTGCTGCTCGGCAGCGATGCGCTGCGGCTCGTGCGCAACAAGCTGGCGGCGCTGGACGACGAGATCCGCGCGTGGGAAGCCGTGACGGTGTCGACGGACGGCTGACGGCTGACGCGCGCCGTGTCGTTCGTTTCCTGCCGGTGGATGATCGGCCGTTGCATTGCACGATGGCATCGTGGTTTCACAATAATGGCCGATAATGGCAACCGGCCCGTTCGCCACGTTCATCCACCTCACAGGAGCATCGCGATGCCATACGTCACCACGAAGGACAACGTCGAGATTTTCTACAAGGATTGGGGTCCGAAAGACGCGCAGCCCGTCATGTTCCACCACGGCTGGCCGCTGTCCAGCGACGACTGGGATGCGCAGCTGCTGTTCTTCGTCCAGCACGGCTATCGCGTGGTCGCGCACGATCGCCGCGGCCATGGCCGCTCGGCGCAAGTCTGGGACGGCCACGACATGGATCATTACGCCGCCGACGCGTTCGCGGTCGTCGAAGCGCTCGATCTGCGCAATGCGGTGCATATCGGTCACTCGACGGGCGGCGGCGAGGTGGCGCGCTACGTCGCGAAGCACGGCGAGCCGGCTGGCCGCGTCGCGAAGGCGGTGCTGGTCAGCGCGGTGCCGCCGCTGATGCTGAAAACCGATTCGAACCCCGAAGGCCTGCCGCTCGACGTGTTCGACGGTTTTCGCAAAGCGCTCGCCGACAACCGCGCGCAGTTCTTCCTCGACGTGCCGAGCGGCCCGTTCTACGGGTTCAACCGCGAAGGCGCGACCGTGCACCAGGGCGTGATCCGCAACTGGTGGCGGCAGGGGATGGAAGGCAGCGCGAAGGCGCATTACGACGGCATCAAGGCGTTTTCGGAAACGGACCAGACCGAAGACCTGAAGTCGATCTCCGTCCCGACGCTCGTGCTGCACGGCGAGGACGACCAGATCGTGCCGATCGCGGATTCCGCGCTGAAGTCGGTCAAGCTGCTGAAGAACGGCACGCTGAAGACCTACCCGGGTTATTCGCACGGGATGCTGACGGTCAACGCCGACGTGCTCAACGCCGACCTGCTCGCGTTCGTACGGGCGTAATGACGGCGGCGCCGGCCCGCCGCGGCGGGCGGCGCCGCGATCGAAGGCGGGCGATCCGGACGCGCGTGGAAAAGGACGGATCGCCCGCCATCTGCTTCACCCCGGACCGACGAAACGAACGCCCGGATGCGCGAGACGCGGCATCCGGCCGGCCAGGAACGCGTGCAGTTCGCGTACCTGCGCGACCTTGGCGGAATCTTCCGGCCACACGAGGTAATACGCATCGCCGGTGCTGACGGCCGTCTTGAACGGCAGCACGAGCTGCTTCTCGTCGATGGCCGTCGCACACAGCGCGAGATCGCCGATCGACAGGCCGTGGCCGGCGATGGCCGCCGCGATGCCCTGTTCGAGCATGTCGAACACCTGCCCGCGCGTGATGTCCAGGTCCAGATCGTGACCGCTGCCGTTGAGCCAGCGGCGCCAGTCGCGCCGGTCGGGCGACGGGTGGATCAGCTCGCACGCGGCGGGATTCGCGCGCGCGACCGTGGCGGTGGCCCGCGAGCACACCGGAATCAGCCATTCGTCGAACAGCTTCACGCAATGCGTGCTCTCGCCGAACCTGCCCGCGCCGAGCAGGATCGCGCAATCGTAGGATTCGCTGAAGAAATCGACGGTATCGACGTCCATCCACACGCTCGCGATCTGCACCTCGAACGCCGGCCGCGTGCCGCGAAACGCGGCCAGCGCGTCGAGCAGCCAGCGCATCGTCAGCGTGGACGGCGCCTTGAGCCGCAGCACGTCGCGTTGCGTGCGGAACAGCATGCACGCTTCCTCGACCTGCCGGAAGCCGCGCCTGAGGCCGGCCGCGAAGATGTGGGCTTCCGCCGTCACGGTCATTTTCGGCCCGCGCCGGACGAACAGCTTCCGGCCGAAGTAGGCCTCCAGCGTCTTCACGTGCTTGCTGACCGCGCTTTGCGTCAGGCTCAGTTCCTCGGCGGCCAGCGTGAACGAGCCGGTGCGCGCGGCGCTCTCGAACGCGCGCAACGCATAGACGGGGGGAAGCGGTTTGGCCTTCATGGGTTTCGAGTATGAATAAAACTCATGTCATCGGACAGGATTTTCCGTTTTCGGTCGGCGGCCCGGGCGCGTGATACTGCCAGAAACCGCGCTTTTCGATCCATCGGGTCTCCATGATGCCATCGTGACGGGCGTGCTTCTCGACTCATCGAACAACTTTTTGTCATGACACTCCATTACCCGCTGCTGTTCGCCTATCTGGCCGCGATCGTGCTGCTCGTCGCGACGCCCGGCCCGGTCGTCATGCTCGTGACGGGCACCGTCGCGCGGCGCGGATTCCGCCAGGGCGTGCTGACCGCGGTGGGCGCGAATGCCGCGAGCCTCGTGATGATCGCGGGCGCGATGCTGATGGTGTTCGGCGTCGTGATGGTCAGCGCTCGCCTGCTTGCCGGCCTGCATGTCGCGGGGTGCCTGTTCATCGCGGTGCTCGCGATCCGGACGCTGCTCGGCGAATGGCGCGCCAACCGCGCACGGCATGGCGATGGCGCGGCGGCAGGCGAACCGATACCGCAGCCGCGCGGTTTGCCCGGCGTCGTGCGCGGCTTCCTCGTCGGCATCGCGAATCCGAAGGACCTGCTGTTCTTCGTCGCGTTCTTTCCGCAGTTCGTCGGCATCACGCCCGATTCGCGCGTGAGCCTCGCGATCCTCGCCGCGTTGTGGATCGCGGTCGATTTCACGATCCTCGCCGGCTACATGGCCGCGATCAACCATCCGGCGATTCATCGGAAGCAGCGCTGGATCTCGGCCTCGTCGGCGCTTGCGCTGCTCGCGATTGCGCTCGCCGGGCTCGGCAGCACGATCGCGGGCGCCGCGTAGCGCATCGGCGATCTGCGTTACGCTTCGTCGGCACCGATTCTTTCATCGAGTTCGATCATGTCCCGTTCCGCCCCGGCTTTCTCCGAGCACCTTTTCTCATATGGCACGCTGCAGCTCGATCAGGTGCAGCTCGCCACGTTCGGCCGCAAGCTCGACGGTCACGCGGACGCGATGCCCGGCTATGCGATGACGATGCTGCGGATCGACGATCCGGACGTGGTCGCGACGAGCGGGAAGACCCATCATCCGGTGGTGACCTATACGGGGCAGACGGGCGACCGCGTCACGGGCACCGTGTTCGCGATCACCCGCGACGAACTGCAGCACGCGGACGATTACGAAGTCGATGCGTATCGGCGCGAGCGCGTCGTGCTCGAATCGGGTGTCGCCGCATGGGTGTACGTGGACGCGCGTTCGCCGCGCGCCGACTGAATCCGCTACGCGGGCGGGATCGACGCCGTCGCGTGTGCGGCCGCTAGCCGTTGCGCAGGAACACGACGTAACCGCGGAACCACGGATTCGTTGCGAGGTACGGCGGCGCGTCCCATTCGCCGCCCTGGATCACGCCGATGCGAAACGGCAGCTGCAGCCGCGCGACGCGCGGCAGGTAGGCCGCGTAGTCGGGAATCGTGCGGCTGCCCTGGTACGTCTGCACGACCACCTCGTCGACGATGCCCTTGAGCTGGTTGACCTGGTCGGTATCGATGCGGCTGCTCCAGTCGAGCAGCCCCGTGATGCTCAGCCGGCAATCGGCGGGCAGGGTGTCGCGCAGCGTGCGCAGGAACGCGAGGTAATCCTCGAGGTGGCGCGTGCCCGCATCGAAGTCGATCTGGATGCCGGCGATCGTGCGGCCCGACGCACGCCAGCGCGCGAGCTGCGCGAGCATGATCTGCGTGACGCGCGGCGTCCAGCGCAGCGTATGCGCACGATAGACGAGCCACACGCGCGCGTCGGGCGCGGGCGGCAGCGCGACGCCCTGCGCGATCACGCGCACCTGCGACTCGTCCCGCGGCGACGCTTCGATCTGCCCTTGCAGCACATAGACGGCGCGCGCGCCGTGCACGACCGCCTGCGGCTTCACGCCCGCCCACAGCCAGAACGCGTCGTACCGCGCGGCGTCGACGGTGCCGGCCAGCGCGACGCGCGCGGCCAGCAGCAGCGCGATGCCCGCGATGCGCTTCATGCGCCGCTTACCAGTAGTAGCGGAGCTTCTGCGCCCACGGGCTGCCCGGATAGGCGGTCTTCAGCGTGTCGAACCAGCGCTTGCGCGTGCTCTTCGACACTTCCTTGCCGCCGCATTCGTTCGCGCCGGCCGGCGCATAGCACTTGATCGCGCGGTAGAACGCGTACGCGCGATCGTTCGGGTTCGCCTGCGTATCGGCCATCACCGCCACGTAGCTCGACATCCGCTCGTACGGCTTGCCCGCGAACTGCGACGGCGCCGCACCGAGCGTCGGCGGCACGCGCGTGGCGGCCGTGCTCGACGCATTGCGGATCCACGGCGGCACCGGATCGCTTTCGATGCCGGCCGCGGGCGGATGCAGGCGCACGAAATCCGCGAGGCAGTTCAGCCCTTTCGGGTCGGCGGGATTCTGCTGCAGCGTCGCGGCGATGTCGCGCGCCGACAGGCACGTGTAGCCGTCTTCGTTTTTCGCGCCGGCTGCGATGAACGGCTTCAACGGATCGGCGGGCGTGCCGGACACCAGCGCGGTATCGGCGAGGAAGTCCGCGTAGTGCGAACGCGTGAGCTCCTTGTACAGCAGCGTGTACAGCGCGGTGTCGCGCAGCGCGCCGCCGGTCGCCTGGTTTTGCGCCTGCGCGCGCAGCAGGTCGGCATTGGCCGCGCGCTGCAGCAGCACCGCGCGGATCGCCGCGTTCTGCACGAGCGAATCGTCGGCAAACGCGTCGTTGACGAGCCCGGCCTGCTCCAGGTTGATCGCGAGCGCGAGTTCCAGCATTTCGCGCTGGAAGCGGAATTTCGCGAGCGGGATCAGGTCGCGCCACAGCTGGCGGGCCTTGTCGTTCTGGCCGCTGTCTTCCAGCGCGAACCCGCGCAGCGCCTGCTGGCTCAGGCCGAAGTAGTCGAGCGGCGCGGCGGGCGCTTGCGGCAGCAACTCGAGGGCGGCATCCGGCTTGTGCCCGATCTGGACGTACCAGGTCGCGAGCAGGTAGTCGTAGAGCGCGGGCGCGTTCGCGAAGCGCGGCTTCTGCGCCTGCAGCTCGTCCAGCGTCATCGGCTTGCGGCTCGCGTCGCTGCTGTCGGACGCGCGCATGCGCAGCAGGTCGACGGTGGCGAGCACGGTCGGCGACTGGATCTGGCTCGCGTCGAATTCCGATCCGAACAGCAGCTTGCTGTCGAGTTCGTTCGCCAACTGCATCAGCGGCACGTTCGACGTGGCCGGCGACCAGCGCGCGAGCGCGTGGCCGTACAGGTCGGCCTGCTGCGTGACGTTCCCGCCGAGCCACGCGACACGCCGCAGCAGCCCGGTCGCGGAAACCGCATAGCGCCCCTTCGGATACACCTTCAGGTAGGTCCGGAATACCGTGTTCGCCGCGTCGAGCGAGACCTTCGTCACGCGTGCGCGCGACGGCGTCGGGCCGTCGTTGTCGAATACGTTGGCCTGCGCGGCGTTCAGCTGCGCGCGGCCGGCCATGTAGAGGCCGGTTTCCTTCAGCCACGGGTCCGCGCTGTGCGATGCGTTCGCGAAGGCCCGCGTCGCGGTGAGGAAGTCGGCGCGGTAGAACGCGTTCGTGCCGTCGAGGTACGCGGCGAACTGCTGGCCGAGCGGCGACTTGACCGGCGGCTTCGTCCACGCGGCGCCCGCGCCGCCCGCGGTGCAGGTCTTCTGCGCGATGTCGGCGCGTGCCGCGCGCAGGCGGGCGGCTTCGTCCGCGGGCAGGCCGCCTGCGCCGCCCAACGCGTCGTCGAACGCTGCCGCGCCCGCGCTCATGCTGCGGCAGATGCTGCCTTCGCCGTCGGCGTACCGGCTCGACGACGCATCGGCATCCGCTGCGCCGCCGGCCTTGTCGGGCTCCTTCTGACCGATGTAGATCCAGCCGGAGAAATCCATCGGGAACGGCACGACGATCTGGTTGATCCGCTCTTTCGCGGGGATGGTCCTCGGGTCCGGAAACACCTGCGCGACCTTGGCGCTGTCGACCATCATCAGCATCGCGTTGATGCGCGTGTCGTTGGCGGGCGTCAGCATCGGTATGTTGCCGCACGAGTAGGAAGTCTGCCGGAGCGTGTTCGGTACGTAGCAGCCGTCGTCGCCGCTGGCGTGGGCGGCCGGCATCCAGAGCAGGCTGGCCGCCAGCGCGGCGAACAGGTTGCGGTGCAGCGTCGGGTTTCTTCGCATTTTTGTTGTGCTGGGTAGGGGGCCGCGACGGCCGGGTCTCTCAGGGGGGCGCTTTGCCCCGGCGCGTATCGTACCTCACGGCGCGCACACGCCCGTCGAGCGGCGGCCCTGCTCGCGCATCACGCGCACACGCTGCTGGCGATGCCGCCTTCGTCGATGTCTTCGATCGCGGCGCGCAAGTCGTCGATCGCCACCATCAATTCGCGGACCTGCCGCAACGACGGGTACTGATGCAGCACGGCCTGCCATTGCGGCAGGGTCAGCAGCGCATGCCAGATGACGCCGAGGCCATCCGGATCGGCATCCGGCTGCTGCGCGAGCGCACTCGCGTATTCGAGGCTCGCCTGCGCGGACAGCAACTGCATCCGGCTCGCGGCGCCCAGCAGACGCGGCGTCGCGTCCGCGGACGCGTCGCAGCAATACAGCACTTCGCGTGGCAGCGTCGTTTCGTCGGTCGTCAACGCGTGCAGCGATGCGCCGTGCACGTGCACCGTGCCCTGATGCGTCTCGAATGCATAGACCGTGTCGGGCGCTGCCTGCGCGAGCAGGGTCAGGCCGCGCAGCAGCCGCGGCAGGTCGGTCGTCGCGGCATCCGCGGAGGCCTTCGCTTCGACGAGGAAGCGCACGTTCCACGGGGACGCCGGGTCGCTGCCGCGCGCGCGTTCGAGCAGAATCGCGTCCCATTCGGTTTTCGCGCGGTCGTGCCGGCCCGGGATCGACGAAGGCACGCGCATCGACGTGACCACGCGGTAGGTGCGCTGCGCGTCCACCGCGTCGAGCCGGCGCGCCAGTGCGTCGAGCGCCTGCGCCGCCAGTTCTTCGACGGCGGCGCCGCGCTGCTGGGACGCGGCGCCCTGCGCGACGGCGACCGTGCTGCCGACGAGCGGACCCTGGCGGACCCACAGCGCGCGATATCGACGGACGTCCTCGTCCGCGGCCAGCGCGTCGAGCCGCAGCATGCGTTCGAGCGCGGGGCCGTCCTTGAGCTTCACGATGTCCTGCTCGAACGCCGCGTCGGTCGCCATCTCGGGCAGCGCGAGCAGTTGCGCGAGCGCGGCATGCAGTTCGGCCCACGATGCCGCGGTCGCGGCCGCATGCAGGCGCGCGAGGCCGTCGCGTTGCCAGGCCTGCGCGCTGCGTTCGAGCTTGGCCGGATGCGCGATCGCATTGACGGCGGAGTGGAGCGCGCGCCGGTCCTGCTCGGCGTGCGCGGACAACGACGCGTATTCGCGTACGTTCGGCGCATCGTGACGCAGCACCGACGCCTGAAACGACGGATCGCCGGATGACGGGTCCATCGCGTCGCGGATCATCCGCGCGAGCGCATCGATGAAGCGCTGCCGCAAGTCCGCGCCGGGCGCGTGGCCATCCGCCCGCACCCTGCGCGCTTCCTCGATCACGATCGCCAGCGCGGTGGCCGGGTTCGTCGCGTCGGTCAGCGACGACGCGCGTTCGAGCGGCGGCAGCCGGTAACGGCGCGCGACGGTGCGCAGGGTGGCGTCGAGCAGGGCGGGAAGCGGTGTCAGCGACATGGCGGGTTGGGCGTGAAAGAGACGTGACCCGTCACGCCGTCAACGTCACCGACAGGCTGCCGAGCTCGCCGAAGCGGACCGTCAGCGCGTCGCCGAGCGGCACCTCGATCGCACCCGCGTACGAACCCGTCGTCACGATCTGGCCGGCGCGCACCGCGTCGCCGCGCGACGCGAGGAAATTGACGAGCCACACCAGCGGCTTGAGCGGATCGCCGTCCGGATGGCGGCCGTCGATCGTGCGGTTCAGCGCGCCGTCGAACGACAGCGCCAGCGTCGCGAGCGGCACGTTCAGCCCGTCGGGCACGACCGGGCCGACGCACAGCCCCTGGTTGAATTGCCCGTCGGCCAGCAGCTCGAACTTCGACGCGCGCGTCGGCTCCGCATAGCGGCAGCCGAGCACTTCGAGCACGATGCGCACTTCGCGGATCGCGGCGCGCACGTCGCTTTCGTCGTACGGCTGCTCGCGCTCGGGCAGATCGCGATCGAGCACGAACGCGATTTCCGGTTCGATCCGCACGATCGGCCCGCCGACGACGCGGTACGGCGCATCGGCTTCGCGGATCGTCGACGCGAAGATCGGCGCGAGGATCACGCGATCGGGCGGCGGCAGTGCGCATTTCCAGCCGCCGACGGGTTCGCCGAGCAGGTCGGCGACGCGCTGCTGGATCGCGAGCGCGGTGTCGATGTCGTCGGGGCGCAGTGCATCGGGCAACAGCGGGCCGGGCGAGCCGGCATGGCGGGCGGCGACGAGATGCTGGGCGGCGCCGTCCACGCGTTCGATAGTCGTTGTCATGTCGGTTGAGCGAGTTGAAAGTGGGGCCGGCAAAAAAGGGCCGGACGAAAGTCGCATCGTCGATGATAGCGCCTTCGGCGCGATGGCCGCTCGAAAGCCCGTCGGCTCATGCGTTGCCGGTCCGGTTTCGGTTGGCCGAGAACGCAGGCTTCCCGCTTCCCGTCGTGCCGTTTTGTCGCATGCGTGATCGCCGCCGCGGCTTGACCACCGTCAACATCCGAACCTGCCGTCGGCCGATGATGGTGACATGGCCGCGCGCGACAGGGTGCGCGGCAGCTCACCCCAGCGAGGTTCGCATGTACGAGAAAATCATGGTGGCCGTCGACGGCAGCGCTTCGTCGAAACAGGCGCTTGCCGAAGCCGTGAAGGTGGCGCTGGCGGGCGATGCGCACGTCAGCGTCGTGTATGTGGTCGACAAGTCGGTGCTGTTCACGTACGCGGGCCGTGTCGATCCGCACGCGCTCGTCGAGGAAATCCGCGACGACGGGCGCAAGGTGCTGCGCGAAGCCGAACAGATCATCGCGTTGGCCGGCGCGAAGGGCGAAGGCGAACTCGTCGAGACCGAGAGCATCGGCGAGGACATCGCGGAACGCCTGCAACGCTACGTGAAGGAGCACGGGATCGACCTCGCAGTGGTCGGCACGCACGGGCGGCGCGGCATCCGGCGCGTGCTGCTCGGCAGCGTCGCCGAGCGTTTCGTGCGCGGCTCGAAGTGCCCGGTGCTGCTGATTCGCGGCGACGACGCCGGCGAGCCGGCCGCCGCGGCCGCGGCATGACGCGGCGCGCGCGATGATACGTCGCCAGTACCGCATCGTCGTCGCGGCGATCGCCGTGTTCGTGTCGCTCGCCGGGATGATGGCCGTCGTGACGGGCCTGCTGTTCGATGCCACGTCGGCGCTGCGCGGCGGCGCCATCGCGTTGATCGTCGGCGTGGCGGGCTTCGTCGTGATGCTGAACCCGGGGCCGAAAGGCGAGGAGTGACCGCCACGGGCGAAGGGGCGGCGCACGTCCGGCCATGGTTTGACGACGGCCCGCGGTAGCCGTTGCCTCGCCGGCGATGTCGCCTAGTCGCTCGTCGTCGCCGGCGCCTGCACGCCGTCCTGCACGATCTGAATCATCAGCCGCTTCAACGTTTCCGCCAGCGCGGTGTTGTTCGGCTGAAGCTTCCCTGCCTGCGCGAACGCATCGCGCGCTTCATCCTGGCGTCCCAGCTTCCACAGCACTTCGCCCTTGTGCGCCAACCCGGTCGCACGGGCTTCGCGTGCGTCGCTGTCGTCGTCCTTCGCGAAGATCGCGATCGAGCGGTCGAACCACACGAGCGCGTCGTCGTGGCGGCCGAGGCGATACAGCGCCCAGCCCTTGCTGTCGAGCGCATACGCATCGTTCGGCGCTTGCGCGAGATGCGCGTCGATCATCGCGAGCCCGCGCTCGACCGCGACGCCCGCATCGGCGAGCCGATAGCCGATGTCGTTCAGGCGGTCGTCGGGAATCCTGTCCAGGTCGAGCACGGCGGTCACGCGGCTCGCGTCGCGTTCGGCGATCGCGAGCGACAGCAGCTTCGCGACGATCTGCCGCCGCAAGCCATTGCTGATCCGCTCGCCGTTGGCGACCAGGGTGCCGAGGTACTGCGTATACAGGTCCGGTGCGCCGGGGGTGTTCGCGCTGTTCGCGATGGCCAGGCCCGGGCCCGCGCACCAGTCGATATCGGCCGAGCCGGCCAGCGTGCCGACGTAAAGATCGACGTTCCTCGGCGTGCGCGACTGCGCGTAGTAGGTGTAGCCGTTCGCATCCGAATACCCGCACGCCAGATATTCACTGTCGACGTCCAGTATGTACGGGACGTGGCCGAGCATCGCCTTGCCGCCCGGGTCGACCAGCCGGAACGATTCGCCCAGCTCGCCGTCGCCGACGACCGCGTTGAACACCCACTGCTTCTGAGGATGGCGTGTCGGCAGGCGGACCTTGGCCGTGCGCCCGGCCACATCCGTCGTGCCGAAAATCACGCTGTCGTGCTGATCCGGCTTGGCGGGCAGCCCCGCGATCACCTGGCCCGGCAGGAACAGCCGATAGCGCGCATTCGGCAGCGGCTGATGCGTGGCTGGATCGCGCAGCACGAACTGGTGAACGTAAGCCCCTTTGCCGAGCGACGCCGTCGGCGGGACATAGGTGCGGGCGTGGGCGGCCGGCAGCGCGGCGCAATTCAAGGTCGCGACGATGAGCGCGGCGAGAAGTCGGGGTGTCATGGAATTGCAGTTCTTTCTTGTAGGTCGTGGTTTTATCGTGCGACGGCCGGAAATGCACGGAACGACCCGCACCGTCCCAGAAAAACGACGGGCGACGGCGGGCGAATTCCAATCGATTGGGTCGAATCGTCCCGTGCAAATCAATGCGAATCCCGCGTGCGTCGGTGCATTGAAGCGCCGGGCGGGTGGTGCGGGAATGCAGTGCGCAGCATAGCAGGCTGCTGCGGCTCGATCCGATCCCCGGTGGGTTTCGTTGTTGCGGGTGGGTGAATGATTTCGTGATTTGTATCAAGTCGTGATATGTCCATCCGTCTGACAATGGGTTCGACACGGTGAGCAGGGCGAAACGATCGACATTCGGTCGTCCTTTGCAACCGGTATTTCACGTCCTTAAACAATCAGGGTCTGCCGAAAGACCGGAAAAACGAGATCCCCATGAGCCATTTCCTGGATAGATTGCGTTATTTCTCCACCACGAGGCCACGCTTTTCCGACGGCCATGGCGCCGTCACCGACGAAGACCGCAAATGGGAAGACGGTTACCGGATGCGCTGGCAACACGACAAGATCGTCCGCTCGACCCACGGCGTGAACTGCACGGGTTCGTGCTCGTGGAAGGTCTATGTGAAAGGCGGGATCGTCACCTGGGAAACCCAGCAGACCGACTACCCGCGCACGCGTCCCGACATGCCGAACCATGAGCCGCGCGGCTGCTCGCGCGGCGCGTCGTACTCGTGGTATCTGTACAGCGCGAACCGTCTCAAGCATCCGATGGTGCGCAGCGCGCTCGTGAAGCTGTGGCGCGAACGCCGCCGCACGCTCGGCCCCGTCGAAGCATGGCGATCGATCGTCGAGGACGACGATGCACGCCGCTCGTACCAGCGCCGGCGCGGGCTCGGCGGCTTCGTGCGTTCCAGCTGGAGCGAGGTCAACGAGATCGTTGCGGCCGCAAACGTGCACACGGTCGAGCGGCACGGCCCCGATCGCGTGGTCGGCTTCTCGCCGATCCCGGCGATGTCGATGGTGTCGTACGCGGCCGGCTCGCGCTACCTGTCGCTGATCGGCGGCGTGTGCCTGAGCTTCTACGACTGGTACTGCGACCTGCCGCCCGCGTCGCCGCAGACCTGGGGCGAGCAGACCGACGTGCCGGAATCGGCCGACTGGTACAACTCGACGTTCATCATGATGTGGGGCTCCAATGTCCCGCAGACGCGCACGCCCGACGCGCATTTCCTCGTCGAGGCGCGCTATCGCGGCACCAAGATCGTGTCGGTGTTCCCCGATTACTCGGAAGGCGCGAAGTTCGGCGACCTGTGGCTGCACCCGAAGCAGGGCACCGATGCGGCGCTGGCGCTCGCGATGGGGCATGTGATCCTGAAAGAATTTCATCTGGCAGGAAAGAGCGACTACTTCGCCGACTACTGCAAGCGCTACACCGACATGCCGTGCCTCGTGCGCCTCGTGCCGCACGGCGGCGGCTACGTGCCGGAGCGCCTCGTGCGCGCATCCGACTTCGACGACGCCCTCGACGAAGCCACGCATCCGGAGTGGAAGACCGTGATGATCGACGACGCGAACGGCGAATTCGTCGTGCCGGTTGGCTCGGTCGGCTTCCGCTGGGGCCAGCAGGACGACGCCGACAAGGGCAAGTGGAACCTGCGCGGCGAGACGTCGAAGGGCGCGGCGCTGTCGCCGCGGCTGTCGTGCACGGCCGCGCACGACGACGTGGTCGACGTGCTGTTCCCGTATTTCGGCAACCAGCCGCACGCGCACTTCAACGGGACGCAGCACGCGTCCGAGCTATCGCGCCGGATCGGCGTGCGGCGCATCGCGACACGCAACGGCGAGATGCTGGTCGCGACCGTCTACGACCTGTTCGTCGCGAACTACGGGCTGGACCAGGGGCTCGGCGGCCGCGACGTGGCCGCGAGCTACGACGACGACCTGCCGTACACGCCGGCCTGGCAGGAAGCGATCACCGGCGTGAAGCGCGCGGACGTGATCTCGGTCGCGCGGCAGTTCGCGGAGAACGCGCACAAGACGCAGGGCAAGTCGATGGTGATCATCGGCGCGGGGATCAACCACTGGTTCCACATGGACATGTCGTACCGCGCGATCATGAACATGCTGATCATGTGCGGCTGCATCGGCAAGCCGGGCGGTGGCTGGTCGCACTACGTGGGCCAGGAAAAGCTGCGGCCGCAGACGGGCTGGACCGCGTTGTCGGGCGCGCTCGACTGGAGCCGCCCGCCACGCCAGATGAATGCGACGTCGTTCTTCTACGCGCATACCGACCAGTGGCGCTACGACCCGATGGACCCGGCCACGCTGCTGTCGCCGCTCGCGGACAAGTCGCAATTCCACGGCGCGCCGATCGACTACAACGTGCGCGCGGAGCGGATGGGCTGGCTGCCGTCCGCGCCGCAGCTCGCGACGAACCCGCTGAAGGTCGGCGCGGCGCTTGCCGATCCCGCACACGCCGGCGCGGACGTCGCGCAGCAATTGAAGGCCGGCACGCTGAAGCTGGCGAGCGAGGATCCCGACGCGCCCGGCAATTTCCCGCGCAACCTGTTCGTGTGGCGCTCGAACCTGCTCGGCTCGTCGGGCAAGGGTCACGAGTATTTCCTGAAGCACCTGCTCGGCACGACCCACGGCGTGCAGGGCGAGGATCTCGGTGCGACCGGCGGCCGGCGCCCCGAGGAAGTGACTTGGCACGACGAAGCGCCGCGCGGCAAGCTCGACCTGCTCGTGACGCTCGACTTCCGGATGTCGACGACCTGCATGTATTCGGACGTCGTGCTCCCGACCGCGACCTGGTACGAGAAGGACGACATGAACACGTCCGACATGCACCCGTTCATCCATCCGCTGTCGGCGGCGGTTGACCCCGCATGGGAATCGAAGAGCGACTGGGAGATCTTCAAGGGGATCGCGAAGCGCTTCTCCGAGCTGTGCGACGGGCATCTGGGCGTCGAGCGCGACGTCGTGCTCGCGCCGATCGCGCACGATACGCCGGGCGAACTCGCGCAGCCGTTCGACGTGCAGGACTGGAAGCGCGGCGAATGCGAACCGGTGCCGGGCCGCACGATGCCGAACGTGACCGTCGTCGAGCGCGACTATCCGAATACGTATGCACGCTTCACGTCGCTCGGGCCGTTGATGGACATGCTCGGCAACGGCGGCAAGGGCATCGGCTGGAACACGCAGGACGAAGTGAAGCTGCTCGGCGAGCTCAACTACACGGTCGCCGACGGCGCCGCGCAAGGGCGTCCGCGCATCGACACGGCGCTCGATGCGGCCGAGGTGATCCTCGCGCTCGCGCCCGAGACCAACGGCGAAGTGGCGGTGAAGGCATGGCGTGCGCTGTCCGGCATCACCGGCATCGATCACACGCACCTGGCCGCCGCGCGCGCGGACGAGAAGATCCGCTTTCGCGACATTCAGGCGCAGCCGCGCAAGATCATCTCGTCGCCGACGTGGAGCGGGATCGAATCGGAGCATGTGTCGTACAACGCCGGCTACGTGAACGTGCACGAACTCGTGCCGTGGCGCACGATGACCGGCCGCCAGCAGCTCTATCAGGATCACGCGTGGATGCGCGCGTTCGGCGAATCGCTGTGTGCGTACAAGCCGCCGATCGATACGGGCAGCTACGAACACATGGTCGGCAAGCGCTCGAACGGCAACCCCGAGCGTGTACTGAATTTCCTGACGCCGCACCAGAAGTGGGGCATTCACAGCACGTACACCGATAACCTGTTGATGCTGACGCTGTCGCGCGGCGGCCCGATCGTGTGGATATCGGAGGACGACGCGAAAGCGATCGGCGTGGTCGATAACGACTGGATCGAGTGCTACAACTCGAACGGCGCGTTGTGCGCGCGGGCCGTCGTCAGCCAGCGGATTCCGTCCGGGATGGTGATGATGTATCACGCGCAGGAGAAGATCGTGAACGCGCCGGGCTCGGAGATCACCGGCACGCGCGGCGGCATCCACAACTCGGTCACGCGCATCGCGTTGAAGCCGACGCACATGATCGGCGGCTACGCGCAACTCGCGTACGGCTTCAACTACTACGGCACGGTCGGCTCGAATCGCGACGAGTTCCTGATCGTGCGCAAGATGAGCAAGATCGACTGGCTCGATGGCGAAGAGACCGCGGTCGACCCCACCACGCACGCAGTACGGGCCGGAGAAACGTCATGAAAATACGCGCACAGATCGCGATGGTGCTGAACCTCGACAAGTGCATCGGGTGCCATACCTGCTCGGTGACCTGCAAGAACGTATGGACGAGCCGCGAAGGGATGGAATACGCGTGGTTCAACAACGTCGAAACGAAGCCGGGCATCGGCTATCCGAAGGACTGGGAGAACCAGGACCGCTGGCGCGGCGGCTGGCAGCGGCGTGCCGACGGCAAGATCGAGCCGCGTCTGGGCAGCAAGTGGCGGCTGCTCGCGCAGATCTTCGCGAACCCGCATCTGCCCGAGATCGACGACTACTACGAGCCGTTCACGTTCGACTACGCGCATCTGCAGGAAGCCGGCAACACGCGTGCGATGCCGGTTGCCCGGCCGCGTTCCGTGATCAGCGGCCAGCGGCTCGAGAAGATCGAGTGGGGCCCGAACTGGGAGGAAATCCTCGGCGGCGAGTTCGAAAAGCGCGCGAAGGACACCAACTTCGAGAACGTGCAGAAGGACATCTACGGGCAGTTCGAGCACACCTTCATGATGTACCTGCCGCGCCTGTGCGAGCACTGCCTGAACCCGGCGTGCGTCGCGTCGTGCCCGTCGGGCTCGATCTACAAGCGCGAGGAAGACGGCATCGTGCTGATCGACCAGGACAAGTGCCGCGGCTGGCGCATGTGCGTGTCGGGCTGCCCGTACAAGAAGATCTACTACAACTGGCAGAGCGGCAAGGCCGAGAAGTGCATCTTCTGCTATCCGCGTATCGAGGCCGGCCAGCCGACCGTGTGCTCGGAAACCTGCGTGGGCCGCATCCGCTATCTCGGCGTGCTGCTGTACGACGCGGACCGGATCGGCGACGCGGCCGGCGCGGAGAACGAGAAGGACCTGTACGAGGCGCAACTGTCGCTGTTCCTCGACCCGGACGATCCGGCCGTGATCGCGCAGGCCGAGCGCGACGGCGTGCCGGCCGCGTGGATCGAGGCCGCGCGGCGTTCGCCGACCTACAAGATGGCGATCGACTGGAAGATCGCGTTCCCGCTGCATCCGGAATACCGGACGCTGCCGATGGTGTGGTACGTGCCGCCGCTGTCGCCGATCAACGCGGCGGCCAACAGCGGCGATCTCGGCATGAACGGTTACCTGCCGGACGTCGAATCGCTGCGCATTCCGCTGCGTTATCTCGCGAACCTGCTGACGGCCGGCGACGAGGCGCCCGTGAAGCTCGCGCTCGAACGGCTGCTCGCGATGCGCGCGTTCATGCGCGCGCGCCACGTGGACGGCGTCGACGCACGCGGCGTGCTCGACCAGGTTGGGCTGTCGCTCGCGCAGGTCGAGGAGATGTACCGCTATCTCGCGATCGCGAACCACGAGGATCGCTTCGTGATCCCGACCACGCACCGCGAATACGCGGAGAACGCGTACGACCTGCGCGCGTCGTGCGGCTTCTCGTTCGGCAACGGCTGCTCGGACGGCCGTTCCGGCGCGAGCCTGTTCGGCCCGAGGAAGGGCAACAAGACGATTCCGATTCACGAGGCTTCCCGATGACGAGCACCGCATCCGATCCGACCTATGCGGCGCTCGCCGCGCTGCTCGACTATCCCGACGAATCGCTGGTCGCCGCGCTCGATTCGATCGACACGCACCTGCGCGAGCGCTCGCGTTTGCCGAAAGCGGTGCGCGCGGGCCTCGACCGGTTTTTTGCGTACGTGCGCGAGCGCGATCTGCTGACGCTGCAGGAGAACTACGTCGGGCTGTTCGATCGCGGCCGCGCGACGTCGCTGTACCTGTTCGAGCACGTGCACGGCGAATCGCGCGACCGCGGGCAGGCGATGGTCGACCTGCTGCAGATGTACGAGCGGCACGGGCTGTTCCTGAACCCGGGCGAGCTGCCCGACTACCTGCCCGTGTTTCTCGAATACCTGTCGCGGCTGCCGGCACCCGATGCCTGCAAGCTGCTCGCCGAAACCGGCGAGATTCTGCGTGCGCTGGCCGGGCAGCTTTCGCAGCGCGGCAGCCACTACAGCTTCGTCGTCGGGGCGTTGCTGCCGATGGCCGGCCTCGCACCCGCCGACGCGCCGGAGGCGGCCGACGACGACGTGGCCGCCGAGCGGCCGAGCGCCGACGACTACCGCGCGCTCGACGCGTCGTATGCGGACGAGGCCGTGCGCTTCGTCGGCGCGGCAACACCGGCGCGCGCGGAGCAGACGGTGCGCTTCCATGACAAGCGGCCGGCCCGCGGCGCGTAAGCGCGGGCCCAACTGGGGAAAGACATGAACGCTTACCTGCATCAGTTCCTGTTCGGGATCTACCCGTACATCTGCCTCGCCGTACTGCTGGTCGGCAGCCTGATCCGCTTCGACCGCGAGCAGTACACGTGGAAAAGCGATTCGTCGCAGCTGCTGCGCCACGGCATGCTGCGGCTCGGCAGCAACCTGTTCCACTGGGGCGTGCTGGTCGTCGTGCTCGGGCACTTCGGCGGCTTCCTCGCGCCGCACTGGCTCGTGTCGCCGTTCCTGTCGGCATCCGGGCACCAGTTGGTCGCGATGGTGGCGGGCGGCGCGGCCGGCGTCGCGGCGATCATCGGGCTGACGATCCTGATCGGGCGCCGCCTCGGCGACCCGCGCGTCCGCGGGAACAGCCGCACGTCCGACATCGTGATCGTGCTGATGCTGTGGGTGCAGCTCGCGCTCGGGCTCGGCACGGTCGTGCTGTCGACGCGCCACATGGACGGCGTGATGTTCGAACAGCTGACCGACTACGTGAAGGGCGTCGTCACGTTCCGCCCGGACATCGCGAGCCTGCTCGTCGGCGTGCCGCTCACGTACCGGCTGCACATCCTGCTCGGCTTCACGATCTTCCTCGTGTCGCCGTTCACACGGATGGTGCACGTCTGGAGCGGGATCGCGTCGGTCGCGTACCTGATCCGTCCTTACCAGCTCGTGCGCAAGCGCTGAGGAGGCCGCATGAACGACGTTCTCTCCGAAGTCGCAACGGCGCCGCTGACGATCAACGGCGTCGGGATCGACGCCGCGGCGATCGCTGCCGAAGCCGAGCACCGCGGCGCCGCGCGCGATCCGCTCGATGCGGCGAGGCGTGCGCTTGCGGTACGCGAACTGCTGCGGCAGCGCGCGGTGGCGCTCGCGTTGCTCGACGAACGTGCGCCGCTCGACGATGCGGCCGTCGACGCATTGCTCGAACGCGAGCTCACGCACGTGCCCGATCCCGATCGCGCGGCGTGCGAGCGCTATTACGCGCGGCATCCGGTGCGCTTTCGGCGCAACGACGTCGTCCATGCGAGCCACGTGCTGTTCGCGATGACGGATCGCATGCCGCTCGCGCCGCTGCGGCAGCGCGCGGAACAGGCGCTCGCCGACGTGGTGGCCGCTCCCGATACGTTCGAAGCGGTCGCGCGCGCGTCGTCGAATTGCCCGTCGGCGGAAATGGGCGGCAGCCTCGGGCAACTGCTGCGCGGCGACACGGTGCCGGAACTCGAGGCGGCGCTGTTCGACACCGACGGCATCGGCGTGCTGCCGACACTCGTCAACACGCGCTTCGGCTTCCACATCGTGCGCATCGAGCGCCGCGTGCCGGGCGACGCGGTGCCGTTCGAAGCGGCCGCCGACCAGATTGCCGCATACCTGGCGGCGCGCGTGCGGCGGCAGGCGATGCGGCAGTACGTGGCGATTCTCGCGGGCGGCGCATGCGTCGAAGGCATCGAATTCGACGGTGCGAACGGGCCGCTGGTCCAATGAAACGGGGTTTTGCATATGGCAACTCAACAAGGTAATGCGGGGCCGGTCGTGAACGCGCCGGCCGTGCCGCTGCGTGCGTGGTCGGTGCTGGCCGCGAGCACGCTCGCGTTCATGGTGTGTTTCGTCGTGTGGATGATGTTCGGCGTGCTCGGCGTGCAGTTGCGCACCGATCTCGGACTGAACAGCACGGAGTTCGGGCTGCTCACGTCGACGCTGGTGCTGACCGGCGCGCTGATGCGCTTGCCGCTCGGCACGTGGACCGACCGCTTCGGCGGCCGCATCGTGATGACGGTGCTGCTGGTCGTGTGCGCGGTGCCCGTCTATGTGGTCAGCTACGCGACGCAGCTGTGGCAGTTCCTGCTGATCGAGCTGTTTCTCGGCTGCGTCGGTGCGTCGTTCGCGGTCGGCACGCCGTATGTCGCGCGCTTTTTCCCGCCGCAGCGGCGCGGGCTCGCAATGGGCGTGTTCGGCGCGGGCACATGCGGCGCGGCCGTCAACCTGTTCGTCACGCCGCTGCTGCTCGACGCGTACGGCTGGCGCGTCGTGCCGCGCATCTATGCGGTCGCGCTGCTCGTCACCGCGCTGATCTTCTGGTTCGCGTCGGCGCCCGATCCGGGGGCGGGCAAGCGCGGCGGGTCGATGCTCGATTCGTTCAAGGTGCTGCGCGACCCGCGCGTATGGCGGCTCTGCCAGTACTACTCGATCACGTTCGGCGGTTTCACCGCGCTGTCGCTGTGGATCCCGCAGTACCTGAAGAGCGAATACGGGATGTCGCTCGTGATGGCGTCCGCGTTCGCGGCCGGCTTCTCGCTGCCGGGCTCCGTGCTGCGCGCGCTCGGCGGCGCGCTGTCCGACCGCTTCGGCGCGCATGCGGTCACGTGGTGGGGGCTGTGGGTCGCGTGGATCGCGCTGTTCCTGCTGTCGTATCCGGCGACCGACTTCGTGATCCACACGATCGACGGCACCGCGACGCTGAACGTCGCGATGCCGGCGGCGGGCTTCGTCGCGCTGACTTTCGTGCTCGGCGCGGTGTTCGCGCTCGGGATGGCGTCGACCTTCAAGTACGTCGCCGACGACTTCGCGGACAACATGGGCGTCGTCACGGGCATCGTCGGGCTCGCGGGCGGGCTCGGCGGCTTCCTGCTGCCGATCCTGTTCGGCATGCTGCTCGACCTGCTGCGCGTGCGCACGACGTGCTTCATGTTCCTGTACGGGATCGTGTGGGTGTCGCTGATCCTGATCTACCTGTCGGAAGTGCGACGCACGCCCGTCGTCAAGGGCTGAGGTCGGTTCGACCGATCCGATGCGCTGGCGCGATGCCGGGAGGGGCCGGGGCGCGCTGGCGCAGTGTCCCGTCCGGGATGGCGCGCGCGACGTATCCGGCCGCGCACGCTTCTGTCAAACTGGCGCCCATGAAACCGCGCCTCACGTCACCGCTTTCCCCCGATTCCGCGCCTGCGCCCGCAGGCTTTCCCGATGCCGACGAACTGGCTGCCCTGCGTGCGTGGTACGCGGGCATGACCGTGCGCCAGGCCGTCGAGCGCTACCTGCCCGACCGGCTCGGCGACGGGCGGTCGGCGCGCGGCGTGATCGGCGCCATTCGCCGCCGCCTCGTGCGCGTCGCGCGGCAGGTGGGCCGCGCCGATCTCGCGGCACGGCTCGGCCATCCGGACGGTGAGCGTTTACGGGAGGCGAAAGCCGCAACCGACGCGATCGGCGTGCTGCGTCATGCGCGCGCGCCGGTCCCGCAGATCAGCGACAACGTCGGCCTGTGGCTGCCGACGCGCGCGGTCGTTGCATTGCGTGCGCACGGGATCGCGACGCTCGCCGACCTGACGGTGCGGATTCCGCGCCGGCGCCAGTGGTGGCGGGCGATCGCGGGCCTCGGCATGGCCAGCGCGCGGCGCGTCGAGGCGTTCTTCGCCGCGCATCCGGACCTGACCGAACGCGCGCGTGCGCTGATCGCCGCGACGCCGCGCGGCAGCATCGTGCCGTGGGAGCATCTGAAGCTGCCGCACGAAGTCGACGGCTCGGCCGGCACGTTCCGCGCGCCGCGCGCGACCAGCACGCTCGACGCGGACAACGATTACGCGGCCGTGCACGCGTGGCTGTCGCTGCACGAATCGGCCGCGACGCGGCGCGCGTACCGGAAGGAGGCCGAGCGGCTGATCCTGTGGGCGATCGTCGAACGCGGCCGCGCGCTGTCGTCGCTGACGACCGAGGACGCGCTCGCGTATCGCGCGTTCATCCGGCGGCCGACGCCGCACGAACGCTGGGTCGGGCCCGTGCGGCCGCGCGGCGCGCCCGACTGGCGGCCGTTCTCGGGCGCGCTGTCCGCGCGCTCGGCCGCGTACACGCTGTCGGTGCTCGGCGCGCTGTTCCGCTGGCTGATCGAACAGCGCTACCTGCTCGCGAATCCGTTCGCCGGCGTGAAGGTGCGCGACACGCGCGGCGCGACCGCACTCGATACGTCGCACGCGTTCACCGAAGGCGAGTGGCTGCTGGTCCGCACGATCGCCGACGGGCTCGAGTTCCAGACGCGCCCGCTCAAGGGCGCGCCGCAGTCGGGCTGGACGCCGGCCGCCGCGCAACGGCTGCGCTTCATTCTCGATTTCGGCTACGCGACGGGGCTGCGCGCGAGCGAACTGGTCGGCGCGACGCTCGGCGACATCGAGACGGACGCGCACGGCGACGCGTGGCTGAAGGTGATCGGCAAGGGCAGCAAGGCCGCCCGCGTCGCGCTGCCGCCGCTCGCGCGCACGGCGCTCGATCGCTATCTGGTCGCGCGCCGTCTGCCGGTCACGCCGGCGCGCTGGCGGCCCGATACGCCGCTGATTCCGAGCCTCGCGGAAGACGACGCGGCCGCGATCACGAGCGTGCGGCTGTGGAAGGTGATGCAGCGTTTCTTCGCGCAGACGGCCGAGCGCGTCGAGGCCGACCACCCGGCGCTCGCGCACAAGCTGCGCCAGGCAAGCCCGCACTGGATGCGGCATACGCATGCGACGCACGCGCTGGCGCGCGGCGCGGAGCTGACGACGGTGCGCGACAACCTGCGGCATGCGTCGATCTCGACGACGTCGATCTACCTGCATGGGGACGACGTGAAGCGGGCGCGGCAGATGTCGAGCGCGTTCGGTATCGACAAATGAGTTGAACGGCGCGGCGTCGACGCAGGTCAGACGATTTTTCGGTCCTGGAGATTCGGATGGCATCGAGCCAGAGCACGGTCGATTTCATCGTCGAGCAGATCGCGGCGGCCGGTACGGTCTCGGCGCGCAAGATGTTCGGCGAATACGGCATCTATTGCGACGGCAGGATGGTCGCGCTCGTCTGCGACGATCGGCTGTTCGTCAAGCCGACGCCTGAAGGCCGCGCGTATCTCGGCGTGTGCGACGAAGCCCCGCCGTATCCGAGCGCGAAGCCGCATCTCGTCATTGCTGGCGATCGCTGGGACGATCGCGAATGGCTGTCGACGCTGATCCGGATCACCGCCGCGCAAGTGCCGCTGCCGGTGAAGCGCAGCCGATGACGATCGCGCCGCCTGCCACGCCGCGCGGCCGGCAGGCGTATTCTGTGACACATGCGCGCGGCCACCGTGCGCCCGGGAGTATCAACATGGAGACATCCGCAGCTTCGCGCGGCACGCGCCGTGCCTGGCGCGCGCTCGTCGCAGCCCTGTGTGCAGGCTGGAGCGCGCTGTCGTTCGGCGCGGAGGGCGCGAACGGCGCGGCCGCGCTGCTCGACCGCTACCGCAGCCTCGGCGCACAACTGAAGGACAACGCGTTTCACCGGCCCGTGGTCCTCGAATCGTCGGAAGCGTCGTCGTCGCTGAAGGGCGACATCTACGCGGTCGTCGATTATCCGTTCGCGGTCGTGAACGGCCAGCTCAACGATCCCGCGCAAGGCCCCGCGAACTGGTGCGCGGTGCTGATCCTGCACCTGAACACCAAGTACTGTCACGCATCGAGCGGCGCCAACGGCCCGGTGCTCGACGTGAACCTCGGCCGCAAGATCCAGCAAAAGTTGCCGGATACCTATCGCGTGCAGTTCCGCTATCGCGTGGCGGCCGCGACGCCCGACTATTTCCAGGTCGACCTGACCGCCGACAGCGGCCCGATGGGCACGAAAGATTACCGGATCGCGCTCGAAGCCGTGCCGGTCGGCGCGTCGCGCACGTTCCTGCACCTCACGTATTCATACGGGTTCGGCACGGTCGGCCGGATGGCGATGAAGACCTACCTCGCGACGGTCGGCAGCGACAAGGTCGGGTTCACGACCGTCGGCGCCGCGTCGGCCGCGCAGCCGCAGTACATCGGCGGCGTGCGCGGGCTGCTGGAGCGCAACACGATGCGTTACTACCTCGCGATCGACACCTATCTCGCGACGCTCGACAAGCCGCTCGACCAGCGCCTCGCGCGCTGGTTCGACGCGACCGAGCAGTATCCGCAGCAACTGCACGAGGTGGAGCGCGGCGCGTATCTGCAGATGAAAGCGCAGGAGGTGCAGCGGCAGCAGACGGCGCGGTAGGCGCCTGCATCGCCGTCAATCGAGCAACCCCGCGACGACGTCGACGATCCGCTGCAGCAGCGCTTCGTCGTAAGGCAGCCACGGCACCGAGCGCAGCGGCGACGGCGGTGGCGCGATCGCCGGTTCGACCGGCTCGCCATCGCGCGTCACGCGGCCGGTCGCGCAATGCACCGACCATGCGCCGACGCGCACGTGGCGTTCGTCGATCGTGATCTTTCCTTGCGCAACCGGCTCGGCGAACACGAGCGACAGCACGTGTTTGCGATGCTGCGCCATCACGCCCAGCGGCAGATCGGACAACCGGTTCAGGCGCTGCCAGCGTTCGGCTTCGAGCTCACGCAGGCGGACCGGGTCCGCCGCGAGCGAAGCGGTCGCCGCACGTGTCGCATCGTCGTCGAGCGCGAACGCGGACACGCTGACGAGCAGGTCGACCGCGCGCGCCGCTTCCGAGAACACCACCCGATCGATCTCGCCGATCGGCAGCGGCAGCCAGCGGGCGCCGTGCCGGCGTTCGAAGTGCAGCCGGCGCGACGTACCGTGGCTTTCCGAACCCGGATAGAGGCGCGCATCGACGCGGAAGGTCGCGCGCACGTCGCCGAATTCGCGGACGAGCGCGTCGTCATAGGCACGGATCGACCAGCCTTCGCGGCGTGCGACGCCGAGCAGCGGCCGGCTCGACAGCACGTGGCCTTCGAACATCGCGGAATCGCTGGCCGACGCGTCGTCGTCGCTCGGCACGTAGTACTCGCGGAACGCCTGCCTGACCGGTTGCCGCAGCGACCGGCCGACGATCGCGCGCTGCCACGCGAGCCGCTCGTCCGCGTCGGCCAGCAACGGGTGCCATAGCCGGATCTCGCAGTCGTCGGCGATCTCGCATGCGCGGCCGGCCGCGTCGCGCAGTACGACCTTGCCCTTGGCGATATCGGGCGTGAACGATTGCGTCGAGCCGTCGCCACGGCGTGCCTGCCAGATCATCCGCGCCGAGAACGCGGCGCCGGCCGGCGCATCGACGAGCCGCTCGCGCCATTCGGCGTGGCCGAGCGTCAGCGGCTGCCAGAAGCCGGTCTCCATGCACGTGGCGAGCATCGCGAGGGACTTCTTGTCGGGCTGCGCGTCGAGCGTCATCCGCAGCGCGGTACGCGGCCGCTCGCCGAGTGCGCGTTCGGCCGGCTTCAGGTTGCGCGCGAGTTTCTTCTGCACGCCCGCGTGACGGACGACGGCCAGCGCGTCGCGCAGCGCGCGCACGCCCTCGGGCGTCGGGATCGTCTCGATCGCATGGCCGAGCGCGATGGCGAGCGATTGCGACGGCGCGGTTTTCGCGACCGTCGGCGCGACGCATACCCCCGTCAGCAGCGGCCCGATCAGCGGGCGCAGCCATGCTTCGTCGCGATAGGCGGCCACGCGCGCGGCGCGGGACAGCACTTGC
Source organism: Burkholderia sp. 9777_1386 (assembly GCF_015712265.1). Classification (NCBI taxonomy): domain Bacteria; kingdom Pseudomonadati; phylum Pseudomonadota; class Betaproteobacteria; order Burkholderiales; family Burkholderiaceae; genus Burkholderia; species Burkholderia sp. 9777_1386. The sequence continues at coordinate 83,925 of NZ_JACCQB010000009.1, forward strand.
GCGTCGTCGGTCGTGAACGCGCGATCGGCTTCGTATGGCACGGCGCCGGCATGCAGCGCGGCGACCTGTCGCGCCGCTTCGGTCAGCGCGTCGCGCGCGAACGCGACGTACGCGGCTTCTTCCGCGAGCGTCACGGCCGGATCGCTGAGGTCGAGCCACAGCCGCTTCGGCGCGAAATAGCCGTCGTTCGTCGCAGCCAGTGCGAGTAGCGCGGCCGCTCCGAGTTCGGGCAACACGTCGAGTTCGCGCACGCGAAACGGCGAATCGGCCAGCGCCTGCGCACAGGCTGCGCGCCGCGCCGAGAAGTCGCGGCGGCCCGCGAACCAGTCGAGCGCATACGCGGCATAGGCCGACGCCGCGCGCAATCCGCCTTCTTCCGGTTCGCTGGCGATCCGCGCGAGTTCGGCTTGCAGCGCGGGCGACGGCAGCGCGTCGAGGCACGGCAGATCCTCGAGCGCGCGTTTCCACCCGCCGGCCGGAATGGCGCGGAACAGTTCGAGCGCCGCATCGGCGTCGATGAGCGGCACGAGGCCGAGCGCATCGATCTGCCGGTGCACCGTGCGCGCGAATTCGGCGCGCGGGTCGCCGAACGCCTGGTCGCGCACGAGGATCTCGTGCTCGACGCGCCGCAGCGCCGGCCACACGGTGCCTAGCGCAGGCGCGTCGAGCGCCGACAGGTCGATCGGCTCGTCGATGGCGCCCGCGTGGGGGGCAGGGTCGGTCAGCCGCGCGACGAGTAGCGCTACGAGGGCGCGATCAGCCATGCGTACGTGCCCGGTCGGCCGCACCGTTCTGGCGCGATTTCTTCTGTGCCGGTCGCGCGACGCGTCTCGCGCCGCCGAGGCCGGCTACGGGTTCGATCGTGTGCTGCATGGTCTGGCTCTCATCGTGAAAAACCGTGCGGGCGCACAGTATTGCACCCCCATTGATCCGCGCGCGCGGAGGCCCGTGCGGCGGGCCTCCCGGGCCGATTCACCCGCGCCGTGCCAGCCGACCGACCGTCCGGCCATTTCATAAGACGTACAGTTTTCCCGCGATGCGCGATTCGCGCCGAACTGTACTCTTGTTCGCGTGCTCGATGTGTGTACTCGTCACCAACTGTTCTTCTCTTAAGATCCGATCATCAAGTGCACAGTGCCGCAGATCCAGTTGGTCCGGACCCCTGGCGGCGCATCTTCAAGAGAGAGCCAGTGCGATGGAAAAGGCAAAACCGGAGGGAAAGATCAGGAATCACGACGGCCCGGTCGGCGGGCGAAACACGTGCAACGCGTGCGTATCGGGCGCACACGGTGGGGCGACGGGGCGGCGTGCGCCGGCGGGAGACGCACGATGAAACTCTATGAAAAGCTCGCGGACGATATCGAGCGCCTGATCCGCCAGGGCGTGTACCGGCACGGCGACCGGATTCCGTCGGTGCGGCAGGCGAGCCAGCAGCACCGGATCAGCATCACGACGGTGCTGCATGCGTATCTGCTGCTGGAAAGCCGCGGGCTGCTGGAAAGCCGGCCGCAGTCGGGCTATTTCGTGAACCTGCGGCGCGACGACAGCCACGCGCCGGTGCGCGAGCTGCGGCCGTCGAAGCCGATCGCGATCTCGTCGTCGGTGGACGTGAGCCGGCTCGTGCTGTCGACGCTGCGCTCGATCGGCACGGACGACGCGGTGCCGCTCGGCTCGCCGTATCCGGACCCGAGCCTGTTTCCGTTCGAGAAGCTGAACCGCTACGCGTACGCGGCCGGCCGCGACAAGTCGCTGTGGGGCGTGACCGACGGGCTGCCGCCGGGCCATCCGAGGCTGATCCGGCAGATCGCGCGCCGCTACCTGGAAAACGGGATGTCGGTGGACCCGAACGAGATCATCGTGACGGTCGGCGCGACGGAGGCGATCAACCTGTGCCTGCAGGCGGTCGCGAAGCCGGGGGACACGATCGCGGTGGAATCGCCGACGTTCTACGCGATGCTGCACGCGATCGAACGGATGGGGATGAAGGCGATCGAGGTGGCCACGCATCCGGAATACGGGATCGACATCGCTGCGCTGGCCGCGATCGCGAAGTCGCAGCCGATCGCCGCGTGCATGGTGATGCCGAACTTCCAGAACCCGCTGGGTTTCCAGATGCCGGACGAGCGCAAGCGCGAACTGGTTGAGTTCGCAACCAAGTCAGGGATGCCGATCATCGAGAACGGTGTGTATAACGAACTGTATTTCGGCGATACGCATCCGAGTTCGCTGAAGTCCTACGACCGGACCGGGATCGTGCTGCATTGTTCGTCGTTCTCGAAGAGCCTGACGGCTGCATACCGGATCGGCTGGGCGCTACCGGGCCGCTATCGCGATCAGGTCGAGAAGCTGAAGTTCCTGAATACGCTCGCGACGCCGTCGTTGCCGCAACTGGCGATTGCGGAGTTTCTCGAACGCGACGGCTACGAGCATCACCTGCGGCGCTTGCGCAAGGCGTATGCGCAGCAGGCGAACCTGATGCGCGCGATGGTGTCGCGGTTCTTTCCGGAAGGCACGCGCATTTCGAGCCCGGCGGGCGGCTACGTGCTGTGGGTCGAGTTGCCCGCGCAGGTCGATGCGATGCGGCTGTACCAGCTCGCGCTGGAGCAGGGGATCACGATCGGGCCGGGCTACATGTTCTCGATCACCGACAACTACCGGAACTTCATCCGCCTGAACTACAGCAGCCCGTGGTCGCCGGAGATCGAGCAGGCGGTGATCACGGTCGGGAAGCTGGCCGCGGCGTGCATGCGGTGAACGGGCGGGTGACGTGGATCGCGGGCGGCGGGACCTGCCGCGTGCGATTCATGTCGTTCAAGCCCAGCCGGCCGCCGAAAACGACCGTGCGGCCGATCGCAGCCAACTGCAGAACGCATCGATTTGCGGCCGCGCGGCGGCCGCGCGCGTCGTCAACAGATGGTAGCTGTAGGGGCCTTGCACCGGCTTGCCCGGCGCAATGGCCAGCAGCCCTTGCCTGACCGCATCGGCGGCGAGGACGTCCGACGCCACGGCCACGCCCTGACCCGCGATCGCGGCATCGAGCGTCAGATAGGTATGCGAGAAGCTCGGCCCCTGTCGCAAACGCGCCGCGCTCGCGTGCCCGTCCTGCATCCGGCACCAGCGCACCCAGTCCACCTGCTCCGGAATGCGCGCCTCGTATTCGTCGTGCAGCAGGGTTGCACGCAACACGTCGTCCACGGTGCGCAGCGGCTTGCATAGCGACGGTTGGCCGACCGCGAGGAACGTTTCCGACATCAGCTTTTCCGCGACGAGCCCCGGATAGGGGCCCCCACCCAGGCGGATCGCCACGTCCACGCGCTCGCGGCTGAAGTCGACGGCGGGCACCGAAGCCAGCAGGCGCACCTCGATGTCGGGATGCAGCCGCCGGAACTCGCCCAGGCGCGGCATCAGCCAACGCGTGACGAACGACGGCATCGCGGTGACCGTTACTTCCGGCGAATCCGCGGCCTGCCGGATGTCGAGCGACGCGCGCTCGAGCTCGTCCATCAAGCGCTCGATTTCCAGGAAGTAGCGCCGCCCGATCTCCGTCAACTGGACCGACCGGGCGCCACGCATGAACAACGGCGTGCCCAGCCATTCCTCCAGCAGCCGCACCTGATGACCCACCGCACCGGACGTGACGCACAGCTCGTCACCTGCCCGGGCGAAGCCGCCATGGCGCGCGGCCGCCTCGAATGCGCGGACGGAGAGCAGCGGTGGAAGTTGTCGCGACATGACTGAATTGAATTGAGGCTCAGTGCGGAAACGTTTGATTTGTTGCGCGGGAAAGGCATGCCTAATCTACAAGCCTCCTGTCACGAGGCTCAGAAATAGTGAGCCATGCCATTTCCGGAGTCAACATGGATCTCAGCATTCACGGCGAGTCGAATCCCGCGCTCGCGTCGTCGTTTCGAAAGGTGCTCGTGCCCTGGGCGGTCCAGGGCGGGCTCAATCCGCCGGTCATCACGCATGCGCACGGATGCTACTTCTACGATGCGAACGGCAAGCGCTACCTGGACCTCACCAGCGGCTATGTCGCGGTGTCGTTGGGACATGGCCATCCGAAGGTGGTTGAGGCGATCCAGGCGCAGGCCGCGCGCATGTGCTGGGTCGCGTCCAGCTACTTCAACGACGTGCGCGCCGAATACGCGGAACGTCTGAACAGCGTTTCGCCGTGGCCGGAAGGGCTGCGCGTGCACTTCACCTGCGGCGGTGCCGAGGCGAACGACGATGCGGTGAAGATCGCGCGGTTGGTGACACGCCGGCCCAAGGTGCTGACCGCCTACCGGTCGTATCACGGCAGCACGCTCGGCGCGAGCGCGATGACGGGCGTGGACCGCTGGCGCGATCCGTTCCCGGCGCTGTCGGGCATGGTGAAGTTCTTTGCGCCGTATCCGTATCGCAGCCCGTTCCATACGTCGGAGCCGGCCGAGGAAACCCGGCGCGCCCTCGATCACCTGGCGCGCGTCCTTTCGCACGAAGGCGCACAGAACGTGGCCGCGATCCTGATGGAGCCGATGACGGGATCGAGCGGGGTCGTCGTCTACCCGCCGGGGTATCTCGCAGGCGTTCGCGACCTGTGCGACCGGCACGGCATCCTGCTGGTCTTCGACGAGATCATGACGGGCTTCGGGCGCACGGGGGCATTGTTCTGCGCCGAGCGGGTCGGCGTGTTGCCGGACCTGATTTCGTTCGCCAAGGGGGCCAGCTCTTCGTATACGCCCCTTGGCGGCGTCCTGGTGCGCGAAGGCGTGGCCCGCCACTTCGATACGGAACTCTTCGACGTGGGCCACACGCATGCGGGCCATGTACTGGCGGTCGCCGGCGGCCTCGCGGCACTGAAGGTCTATCTGGAAGAGGGCTTGTTCGAGCGGGCGCGCGAGATCGAAGGCTGGCTGCGCGACGGTCTCGGCGAGCTGGCGGAGCGTCATCCGTCGATCGGCGACGTGCGGGGCATGGGCGCCCAGTTCGGCATCGAGCTGGTGCGCGACCGGGAAACGCGCGAGCCGCTCGTCGAGTGGCACCACCCGGCGGGATCGGCGCCGATGCGCGCGTTCTATGGCGAACTGCTGAAGCGCGGCGTTCACGCGTACGGGCGCTACAACGTGGTGATCGTGACGCCGCCGCTCGTCATCTCGCGCACGGAGCTGGACGAGGGGCTCGACGCGCTCGACGCGGCGCTGACGGTGTTGGAGGCCGCGCGATGAACTACGAGGACATCCTGTATCGCGAAGCAGGCGGCGTGGCGACGATCACGATCAACCGTCCGTCGGTGTACAACGCGTTCCGCGCGAGGACGGTCGACGAACTGCTGCACGCGTTTCAGCAGGCGGGCTGGAATCCGGAGATCGGCGTGATCGTGCTGACCGGCGCCGGCGACCAGGCCTTTTGCACCGGCGGCGACCAGACGAGCCACGGCGATGGCGGCTACGGCGGGCGCGGCACGATCGGCTTGCCCGTGGACGCGTTGCAGAGCCTGATCCGCGACGTGCCGAAGCCGGTGATCGCGCGCGTCAACGGCTATGCGATCGGCGGCGGCAACGTGCTCGTGACGGTGTGCGACCTGGCGATCGCGAGCGAAGCGGCGCAGCTCGGGCAGGTGGGGCCCAGGGTGGGGTCGGTGGATCCCGGCTTCGGCACGGCGTTGCTCGCCCGCGTCCTCGGCGAAAAACGCGCGCGGGAAGTGTGGTTCCTGTGCCGGCGCTACACGGCGCGCGACGCGCTTGCGATGGGGTGGCTCAATGCGGTCGTGCCTGCCGATCGGCTCGACGGGGAAGTCGCGCGATGGTGCGACGAAATCCTTGCACTGAGCCCCACGGCGCTCGCGATCGCCAAGCGGTCGTTCAATGCGGACTCCGAGCATATCCGCGCGATCGGTGCGCTGGGATTCGAGGCGCTGTCGCTGTACTACGCCACCGACGAGTCGAAAGAGGGCACACGCGCCTTCCGCGAACGGCGCAAGCCCGCTTTCCGGCGCGCAAAGGCACGCCATGATCCTCAACCCTGAACGGTCGCCCTGCCTGCTCGACGCGATCCGGCAGGGCGGCATCGTGCGACAGACGATTCGGACGGAGCACTTTGATGAGCACCACTGACGTACTTTGGCAACCACCGGCCGACTGGCGGACCAGCACGCTGCTGGGTGAACTCTGCGCGCGCGTGGGCGCCTCGTCGTTCGAAGATCTGATCGGGATGTCGCTGCATGAGCCGCAACGCTACTGGGCCGCGGTGATGGCGCACCTGCAGTTCCAGTGGCGGATGCTGCCGCGGCGGCATGTCGATCTTGCGAGCGGGCCCGCGTTTCCGCGATGGTTCCCCGGCGGTCGGCTGAACTGGGTCGATCATGTGCTTGCGCACGCGGACGGCCCGCGTGCGCTGCAGGCGGCGGTCGTCACGGAGACGGAGGACGGGCGCGTCAGCACGACCAGTTATGCCGCGCTGGCTCGGGATGTACGGCAACGGGCGTCGCGGCTGGGCGCGCTCGGCGTCGGCGCGGGCGATCGGGTCGGCATCATGATGACGATGGGGGCGCAGGCCGCGGCCAGCCTGATTGCCGTATCGGCGCTCGGCGCGATCGCCGTGCCGCTGTTCACCGGCTTCGGGGCGGACGCCGTCGCCGCGCGACTGACGCTGGCCGACGCGCGTGTGTTGCTGGCGAGCGGCGGCTACCTGCGCCGCGGACGCGCTGTCGACCTGAAACCGGTATTCGACGCATTGCAGGAACGGATGCCGGGTTTGCGCATCGTTATCCAGGGCGACGAGCCGGCGAGCCCCGTCACGCCAGACGCCCGATCTTCGCTGCACGCGGCGGCGCCCCATGCGTTCCCCGCGCAGGACCCCGACCAGCCGTTCATGATCGTTTTCACATCGGGAACGACAGGGTCGCCAAAGGGCACGGTGCATACGCATGCCGGCTTCCCGTTGAAGATCCTGCACGATTGCGCATACCACTTCGAGTTGCGCCCCGGCGACCGCTGGCTGTGGCCGAGCGACATGGGCTGGATCGTCGGCCCGCTCACGACGATCGGCGCGCTTGTCCGCGGCGCGACCCTGGTGTGCTACGACGGCGCGCCCGACTATCCGGACGCCGGGCGTCTGGCCGAAGTCGTCGACCGCCACCAGGTCACGCACTTCGGTGCGTCGCCCACGCTGATCCGCAGTCTGGCGGCGTCGCCGCGGGCGGTCGACGGCGCGGTGCTGGACAGCCTGCGCGTGCTGATGGTGGCCGGCGAGGTGATCGACCCGGATCACTTCGCGTGGTTCTTCCATGCGTTCGGCCGGTCGCGGTTGCCGGTGATCAACTACAGCGGCGGCACGGAGGCGTCGGGCGCGCTGTTGGGCAATGTTCCCGTGCGCCCGATCCGTGCGTGCGCTTTCAACGCCGTATCGCCGGGCGTCGACGCGTTCGCGGCCGACGAGCAAGGGCGGCGCGTGCGCGGCGTTCCCGGTGAACTGGTGATCGCCGCGCCGTTCGTCGGGATGACGTCGGGGTTCTGGAACGCGGCCGACCGCTACGAGGAAACGTACTGGCGCCAGCGGCCGGGCCTGTGGACGCATGGCGACCTGCTGCTCGAAGACGATGACGGACAATTCTTCATCCTCGGCCGTGCGGACGACACGCTGAAGATTGCCGGCAAGCGGCTGGGGCCGGCCGAGGTCGAGTCGGTCGTGCTCGGGTCGCCGCTCGTGCGCGACGTGGCGGCCGTTTCGCTGCCCGATCCGGTGAAAGGGGAGCGGCTGGTGGTTTGCGTCAGTACCCAAGGCGAACCGCCGGGCGCGCTGGCGACCTCGCTGGCCGACCGGATCGAGGCGGCGCTGGGCAAGCCGTTCCGTCCGGGCATCGTACATCTCGTGCCCGATCTGCCGCGCACGCGCAACGGCAAGGTCATGCGCCGCGTGGTGCGAAACGTGTTGCGGGGCTTGCCGCCGGGCGACGTGAGCGCCCTCGAGAACCCGGCGGCGCTTGCAGCCTTGCAGGCGCTGGCCGGTCAGGGCACGGCATGACGGATCGACATCGGAACGGGCGGGGCGCGGTGTAACGTCATCCGCCCGTCACCGGTGGAAAGAACGCAACTTCGCTGTCCTCGCGCACGACGAATTCCCCGGTCACCATTTCGAGGTTCACGGCCGCCCGCACCGGGCGGTCCATCCGCAGCGCGTCCGCACTGCGCGCGTCGCGTGCGGCCAGCGTGCCGCGCAGCGCGTCGACGGTGAGTTCGCGCGCATCGATCTCGACGGTTTCCTCGTCGAGCGCCAGTTGTTCGCGAATGCTCGCGAAGTATTTGATCGTCAGTTTCATCGGGTTGTCTCGGGCAGGAGCGGCGGAATCGGAAAACGCGAAGCGGGTGCGGTCAGCCCCAGCGCCGCATCGCCAGGTCGTCGTGCGCTTTCGCCTCGACCCAGCCGGATTCGCCGTCGTGCCGGATTTCCTTCTTCCAGAACGGCGCATGGGTCTTCAGGAAATCCATCAGGAATTCGCATGCATCGAACGCGGACGCGCGATGCGCGGCGGCCACCACGACCAGCACGACCGGCTGGCCGAGCGGAATGCGGCCGACGCGGTGCACGATCCTGACCGCTTCGAGCCGCCAGCGCGCGGTGGCCTCCTCGACGATGCTCCACAGTGCCTGTTCGGTCATCGTCGGGTAGTGCTCGACTTCCAGCGCGACGACGTCGTCGACGTCGCCTTCCTTGCGCACGACCCCGAGAAAATTCACGACCGCGCCGACATTCGGATTGCGAACGATCGGCGCCAGCTCCGCGCCCGCGTCGATCGGCGCATGCTGCACGCGTACTTCGAAGCCCGCGGCAATCGCGGGCGCCGATTCGGGGTGCGGGTCGGTCGCGTCGACGGGCGGCGGCGGGCTGGCGGCACGCAGCGGATCGTCCGGCAGCCCGGCGCGGGATTCGGTGAAGGTCGTCATGACAGGTTCTCCAGTGGGCGGCGCATCCGGTGTCGCGCGGCGGCCCGTCAGCCGCCGACGAGCGACATGCGCACGGTCGGATAGGTCTTGCCCGGCGCGCGGGCCGGCCGTGCGGCCCGGCGCTCGGAATAGCGGTCGTCGCGCTGCGTCCAGCGTCCGCGCACGGCGGCGGCGAGGTCGGCGCTCGACGCCGCGTCGTCGAGCCACGGCCGCAGGTCGGTGCCTTGCGTCGCGAACAGGCACGTATAAAGCTGGCCGTCGGCCGACACGCGGGCGCGCGAGCAGGTGCCGCAGAACGGATGCGACACGCTGGCGATGAAGCCGACTTCGCCCGCGCCGTCGATGTGCGCGCAACGGATCGCGGTGGCGTCGTGCCCCGGCTCGCCGACGAGCACGAGCGGATAGTGGGCGTCGATCAGCTCGCGCATCCGCCCGGCCGGCACGACCTTGTCGCCGGACCAGTAGCTGGCGCCGCCGACGTCCATGTATTCGATGAAACGCACGGCCACGCCCGTATGCCGGAAGTGCCGCACGAGCGGCAGGATCTGGTCATCGTTCACGCCGCGCTCGATCACCGCGTTGACCTTGACCGGCGCGAGCCCGGCCGCATGCGCGGCCTCGATGCCGGCCAGCACGCGCGCCACGGGCACGTCCGCGTCGCTCATCCGGCGGAATACCGCGTCGTCGAGCGCATCGAGGCTCACGGTCACGCGCGACAGCCCCGCATCGCGCAATGCGCGTGCCTTCGCGGCGAGCAGCGAGCCGTTGGTCGTCAGCGCGATTTCGACCGGCTTGCCGTCGATGGTGGTCAGCGCGGCCAGCCGTTCGATCAGCGCTTCGAGGTGGCGGCGCAGCAGCGGTTCGCCGCCCGTGATGCGGATTTTTTCGACGCCGAGCGACGTGAAGGCGTGCGCGATCTTTTCCAGTTGCGCGAACGACAAGCGTTCGGACGACGGCATGAACGCGTAGTCGGCGCCGAAGCTTTCGCGTGGCATGCAGTAGCCGCAGCGGAAATTGCACTGGTCGATCACGGACAGGCGCAGGTCGCGCAGCGGGCGGCCGAGCGTGTCGGACGGGCGGGGGAAGGCGCCGGGCGATGCGCCGCCGGATGAAGCGGCGACGGCCGGCGTGGCGGAAACGATGGCATTCACGATCGGGTCGTCGGCCTGCATGAAGTAAGCGGAGGGGCGTCGCCGTTCGGCCGTGCGGGTGCCGACGTGTCGGCGCACAGGTCGTGACGAGCCTCATCGTGAGCATAGTCCGCCGGATTTTTCCGGCAGAGACACAATCGCGCCCGAATTGCAGGAATACAGTTCGCCGCGCCGGACGCGCGACAGGCGCGGCGAATGGCGCGAATGCGTCGCGCCGGGCGGGTAGTCGGCGTCGTGTTCATGCGAGCCAGGGAGCGAATTCGTAGTACGGAACCGCGTCGCCGCGCGCGAGCGTGCGCCCGGCCGGCAGCCGCGCGAGCCCGGTTGCCTGCACGAGCGACTGCAGCGTGCCGGCGCCTTGCTGGCGCAACGTGTCGAGCATGGGCGCGCCGTCGGCGCCGACGATGCGCCGCACGCGCACGAAGCGTTCGCGCTGCGCATCCGGCTCGAAGCCGGTATCGATCGGCAGCGACGGCACGACCGGCAGGCAAGCGTCGCGCCCCTGCAGGCGGCGGATCAGCGGCGCGACGAACAGCGCGAACGCCGTCATCGCGGCGCCCGGATTGCCGGGCAGCAGTACCACGGGCCGCGCATCGAGCCGCGCGAGCGCGACCGGCTTGCCGGGCTTCATGCGCACACCGGTGACGAGGAACGACGCACCGAGCGCGGTCAGCGCGGGGCGCAGCAGGTCCTTGTCGCCGACCGACGCGCCGCCGACGCAGATCACGAGGTCGCACCGCGCGTGCAGGTCGCGCAGCGCCCGCTCGACGGCGGCCGGCGTATCGGCCGCATGCAGGCTCATCGCGACGTCGGCGCCGGTTCCCGCGGCCAGCGCGGCGAGCATCGGTGCGTTGCTGTTGTAGATCTGCTGCGGCGCACGCGGCTGGCCGCACGCGACCAGTTCATCGCCGGTCGTCAGGATGCCGACGCGCAACGCCGCCCGCACGTCGATCCGCGCGAACCCTTGCGCGGCGGCCACCCCGACGTGCATCGCGCCCATCCGCACGCCGGCCGGCACGAGCAGGTCGCCGGCGCGCACTTCCTCGCCGCGGCGGCGGATGTGCGAACCGATGCGTTGCGGCGCGTCGAACGTGACGCCGCCGTCCTGTTCGTGCGCATGCTCCTGCATCACGACGGTGTCGGCGCCGGGCGGAATCAGGCTGCCGGTGAACAGGCGTGCGGCGGTGCGCGGCGCGAGCGGCGCGGGCGTGTCGCCTGCATAGCAGCGCTGCGCGACGCGCAGCGGCTCGCCGTGCGCGAGGTCGGCGTGCCGCACGGCATAGCCGTCCATCGCGCTCTGATCGGCCGGCGGCTGGTCGAGCACCGCGGTCAGCGGCGCGGCCAGCACGTGGCCGGCCGCGTCGGCGACCGGCAGGGACGCGGCGGCCGCGAGCGGCGCGAACGCACCGGCGAATTGCTGCTGTGCGGTATCGAAATCGAACAGGTGTTTCATGACGAATGGACCGGGTGCACCGGTGCAGGCAGTGGGTCGAGGTGAACGGCGGCGGGCGACACGTATTCGACGAAGCCGTCGTCGCGGCAGAAACCGACCAGCCGCACGCCGGCTTCGCGGGCGACGTCGATCGCGAGCGACGTCGGCGCCGAGATCGTCGCGAGCATCGGGATGCCGACCCGCGCGGCCTTGCGCACCAGTTCGTAGCTCGCGCGGCTCGACAGGAACACGAAGCCCGCGCGCAGGTCGGCGCGGCGGCGCGCGAGCTGGCCGATCAGCTTGTCGAGCGCGTTGTGGCGGCCGACGTCCTCGAACACGTCGAGCACGGCGCCGTCGCGGTCGCACCACGCGGCCGCGTGGATGCCGCCCGTTTCGCGCATCAGCGTCTGCCGGGCCGGCAGCGCACGCGCGGCGCGCGCGATCGCATCGGCGCCGATGCCCGCGGCCGTGCCGGCGGCCGCGATCCGCGGCGGGTGCAGGTCGAGCTGCGCGATGCTTTCGATGCCGCACACGCCGCAGCCCGTGCGGCCGGCCAGCGCGCGGCGGTGCGCCTTCAGCGCCATGAACGCCTGCTGCGACACGGTGAGCCGGACTTCGGCGCTGCCGGGCCGGCATTCGCTTTCGATGTCGAAGACGTCCGACGCGCGCTCGACGATGCCTTCGCTCAGCGCGAAGCCGAGGCCGAACGCGTCGAGGTCGATCGGCGTCGCCATCATGACCGTGTGCGCGATGCCGTTGAACACGAGTGCAACCGGGGTTTCGTCGACGACGCGATCGACGGTGTCGCACGCGGCGCCGGCGCGGTGGCGCGTCACCTGACATGCGGTGCTGCCGGTCGGATCGTCGCGGCGGGTGCAGGACTCCATGCGGGTTTCTCCAGACGGGACGGCCGGCGGGCCGGCCGGGCTCGGCGCGGGCGCCGAACGACGGGATTCGATGCCGCCGGGCGGGCGCCGCAGGGCGCACGACCGCCGCGGGCAGGCGTTGCATAACATGTTAAGTGGAGTGAACAGTGCGCCGCAGACACAGCGCCGCCACGCGGAAAGCAGTACAGCTGAGCGTCCCGCCGGCACGGAAACTATTTTCCGTGCACACATCTTTGGCGGCGCAAGCAGCACAGTTTCAGCGCACGTTCGAGTGATTGCGAGTATCGTTGCAAACGCGATATCGTCATTCACGCTTCGATGCCATGCGAGTGACCCGTTGTGTTCGCATGTGTCATCGCCAAGCCGTCGCGCGATTTCCTGCTTCGGGCGTACGTCCTCACAACCACGAGCAAATTACGGTCATGGAAATCTTCGATGCGTTCCATCTCGCCCGATTGCAATTCGCATTCACGGTGTCGTTCCACATCGTGTTCCCCGCGATCAGCATCGGCATGGCGAGCTTCCTGGCGGTGCTGGAATGGCGCTATCTCGTCACCGGCGACGCCGCCTACAAATCCATGTTTCAGTTCTGGTCGAAGATCTTCGCGATCGGTTTCGGCATGGGCGTGGTCTCCGGCGTCGTGATGGCGTACGAGTTCGGCACCAACTGGGCCGGCTTCTCGCGCGTCGCGGGCAACATCACGGGGCCGCTGCTCACGTATGAAGTCCTGACGGCGTTCTTCCTCGAAGCCGGCTTCCTCGGCGTGATGCTGTTCGGCTGGCAGCGCGTCAGCCCGCGCGCGCACTTCTTCGCGACGCTGATGGTCGCGGTCGGCACGCTGATCTCGACGTTCTGGATTCTCGCGTCGAACAGCTTCATGCAGACGCCGCAAGGCTACAAGATCGAGAACGGCCTCGTCGTGCCGGTCGACTGGTTCAAGGTCGTCTTCAACCCGTCGTTTCCGTACCGTCTCGTGCACATGACGATCGCGGCGTTCATCGTCGCGGGCTTCATCGTCGCCGCGTGCGGCGCGTGGCACCTGCTGAAGGGGCGTCGCGACGAGCCGGTGAAGCGCAGCTTCTCGATGGCGCTGTGGATGCTGCTGGTGCTCGCGCCGATCCAGATCGTCGTCGGCGACGCGCACGGGCTGAACACGCGCGAATACCAGCCGGCGAAGATCGCGGCGATCGAAGGGCTGTGGGAAACCGAGAAGGGCGGCACCGCGCTGAACCTCGTCGGGCTGCCCGACATGCAGGCCGAAACCACCCGCTATGCGATCCAGGTGCCGCACCTCGGCAGCCTGATCCTCACGCACAGCTGGGACGGCGAGATCCGCGGGCTGAAGGAATTCCCGCCGCAGGACCGTCCGTATTCGCCGATCATCTTCTGGACGTTCCGGATCATGGCCGGCCTCGGGATGCTGATGCTGCTGACCGCGCTGCTCGGGCTGCTGCTGAGAAAGGGCGGGCGCCTGTATGAAACGCGCTGGTTCCAGTGGTTCGTGGTGGCGATGGGGCCGTCGGGCATCGTCGCGCTGCTGGCCGGCTGGATCACGACCGAGGTCGGGCGGCAGCCGTGGACCGTATACGGCGTGCTGCGCACCATCGATTCGGTCTCCCCGCTCGACGCTCAGCAGGTCGGCGTGTCGCTGCTGGTCTTCGTGGTCGTGTATTTCCTGGTATTCGGAACGGGTATCTACTACATGATGAAGCTGATGAAGCGCGGGCCGGCGGCCCAGGCCGGCTACATCGAACTGCACCGGCATCCGGGGCTGCGCAAGAGCGCGCTGTCCACGCCGCTGAACGTCACCGAGGCGGAGTAACCATGCACATCGATCTTCCTGTCGTCTGGGCCGCGATCATCGGCCTCGGCGTATTCATCTACGTGATGCTGGACGGCTTCGATCTCGGCATCGGTCTGCTGTTTCCGTTCTTCGATGCGAAGGCCGAGCGCCAGGTGATGCTCGACACCGTCGCGCCGGTGTGGGACGGCAACGAGACGTTCCTCGTGCTCGGCGGCGCGGGCCTCTACGGCGCGTTTCCGGTCGTGTATTCGACGCTGCTGCCGGCCAACTACCTGCCGCTGGTGCTGATGCTGGTCGGGCTGATCTTCCGGGGCGCGGCGTTCGAGCTGCGCGCGAAAGCCACCCGCACGCAGCACATGTGGGACCTCGCGTTCATCGGCGGCTCGGCGCTGGCGGCGTTCTGCCAGGGAATCGTGCTCGGTTCGCTGCTGCAGGGCATCAAGATCGAGAACAACCACTTCGCGGGCGGGCCGTTCGACTGGCTGTCGCCGTTCAGCATGATGTGCGGGATCGGCGTGCTCGTCACCTATGCGACGCTCGGCTGCGGCTGGCTGATCCTGAAGGTCGACGGCGAACTGCAGCGCAAGATGCGGTTGCTGATGAAGCCGCTCACGGGCGTGCTGCTCGCGGTGATGGGCGTGGTGAGCCTGTGGACCGTGATCGGGCTGCCGGCCGTCGCGCACCGCTGGTTCGGCAGCGGCAACCTCGGCTGGTTCCTGCCGGTGCCGGTCCTCGTCGTCGCATGCGTGTGGGGCATCTTCCACACGGTGAAGCGCGCGCACGAGGCCACGCCGTTCCTGCTGACGCTGGCCCTCGTGTTCCTCGGCTACACCGGGCTCGTGATCAGCATCTGGCCGAACATCGTGCCGCCGTCGCTGACGATCTGGGACGCGTCGTCGAGCCATTCGAGCCAGTTGTTCGCGCTCGTCGGCACCGTGATCGTGCTGCCGATCATCCTCGTGTACAACGCGATGCAGTACCGCGTGTTCCGTGGCAAGGTGCGCGAGGGCGACGTCGGCTATCACTGAGCGGCCAGCGCGGTGACGGGGCGCGGCGCTCGCGTATCATCACGCGCGGCGCGGCGCCCGACACGGCACCCGATACGAAAGCGGCCCGCCACGCGCGGGCCGTTGCGCATCGGGTGCGGGCGCAACGGGTTGCGCATTTCCTTGGCAGTCGAGAAAACATCATGATCGTCAGACCACGACAGAACTGGCTCAGGATGCTGTTCGTATGGAACGGCTCCGTGCTGCAGTCGATCATTCCGCAGCTCGTGTTCATGGCGATCGTCAGCACGCTGGCGGTCTTCACGAACGGGCGCATCTTCGGCGAGAAGATTCCGCTCAACACCGCGCCGTTCACGCTGTTCGGGCTCGCGCTCGCGATCTTCCTCGGGTTTCGCAACAACGCGAGCTTCGAGCGCTTCAAGGAGGCGCGGCATCTGTGGGGCAACCTGCTGATCGCCGCGCGCACCGTGACGTCGCAACTGCATCGCTACCTGCCCGACAGCGTCGGCGACGCCGAGCGCAACCGGCTCGCCGATCTGCTGATCGCGCTCGCGTATGCGCTGAAGCACCAGCTGCGCCATACCGATCCGACCGCGGACCTGCAGCGCATTCTTGGCGCGGAGCGTACGGCCGCGCTCGGCGGCAAATGCTACAAGCCGGTCGCGATCCTCGACGAACTGCGCGGCGGCATCGTCCGTGCGCTGGGCCGCGCGCCGGGCAGCGACGCGACCTGCTGGATGTTCGAGACGCAACTCGACGAGCTCGGCAAGTCGGTCGGAGGGTGCGAGCGCATCCTGTCGACGCCGATCCCGTTTTCGTACAGCGTGCTGCTGCATCGCACCGTATATGCGTATTGCGTGCTGCTGCCGTTCGGGCTCGTCGATTCGACGGAGTTCTTCACGCCGCTGATCTGCGTGTTCATTGCGTATACGCTGATCGCGCTCGAAGCGATCGCGAACGAAGTGGCCGAGCCGTTCGGCCTCGCGCCGAATGCGCTCGCGCTCGATGCGATGACGCGTACGATCGAGCGGTCGGTGCTGGAACTCGGGGATCGGCCGATGCCGGAGGAATTCGTGCCCGCGTCGACGTATCAGATCACGTAGGCTGCGGGGCGTTAGTGTAGTCGTCTGTAAGGTTGATCGGCCGGAGCGATGACGGGTGTGTAGACTCTTGCTCGTTCAATGGAGCCCACACCATGCAACTGCTCGATCACGTGTCGATCGGCGTGCCGGATATCGACCAGGCACGCCCCTTCTACGATGCCGTCATGGCTGCGCTGGGCGCGACCAAGGTCTATGACCGGCCCAATGCGCTCGGTTACGGCGAACGTTGCAGCGCGAATGATCCGGGGTCGACCTTTCTGGCGGTGTATCTGGATCCCGCCGAAATCGGCGCGAGCAAGCGGCACTGGTGTTTCAAGGCGACTTCCCGCGAGCAGGTGCATGCGTTTTTCGAGGCCGGCCTCGCGACAGGCGGCCAGTCCGACGGCGAACCCGGGTTGCGGCCGCAGTACCACGCCGACTACTACGCGGCTTTTGTGGTCGATCCGGCCGGCAACCGGGTCGAGGCCGTGTGTCATGCGGCGGCCGGCGCCGGAGCGTGAGCGGCCGTGACGGCATCGCTCAACCGAAATACGTCAACCCCATCGCTCCCTTCACCTCCGCGAGCGTCGCCCCCGCCACTTCCCGCGCATGCAGCGTGCCGCGCTTCAGGATCGCCATCACTTCGGCCTTGTCGGCTTCGAACTCACGGCGGCGCGCGCGGATCGGCTCGATCAGCGCCTGCAGCCGCTCGTTCAGCACGCGCTTGACGACGCTGTCGCCGAGGCCGCCGCGGCGATAGTGGGCCTTCAGCTCGTCGACCTTCGCCACGTCCGGCTCGAACGCATCGAGGAACGTGAACACGACGTTGCCCTCCACTTGGCCGGGGTCGCTCACGCGCAGGTGATTCGGGTCCGTGTACATGTCCTTCACGGCCTGCGCGATCTCGTCCGGCGTCGAGCCGAGCGTGATCGCGTTGCCGAGCGACTTGCTCATCTTCGCCTTGCCGTCGATGCCGGGCAGCCGCGTGACCGATGACAGCACGGCCTCGCATTCGACCAGCACCGGCTGCTCGACGGTCGCGTTGAAGCGACGCACGAGCTCGTTGGTCTGCTCGATCATCGGCAACTGATCGTCCCCGACCGGCACGTGGGTCGCCTTGAACGCGGTGATGTCGGCTGCCTGGCTCACCGGGTAGGTCAGGAAGCCGGCCGGGATGTCGCGCTCGAACCCGCGCAGGCGGATTTCTTCCTTGATGGTCGGATTGCGCTCGAGGCGCGCGACCGTGACGAGGTTGAGCAGGTATTGCGACAGCTCGGCGAGTTCGGGCACCTGCGACTGCACGACGATCGTCGAGATCGCCGGATCGATGCCGACGGCGAGGTAGTCGAGCGCGACCTCGATCACGTTTTCGGTCACGCGCTGGCGGCGGCCCATGTTGTCGGTGAGCGCCTGCGTGTCGGCGAGCAGCAGGAATTGCGTCGCCTCGTGCTGCATCTGCACGCGGGCGCGCAGCGAGCCGATGTAGTGGCCGAGGTGCAGCGGGCCGGTCGTGCGGTCGCCGGTGAGGATGATCGGGCGGGTGGGGTGCGTCATGGTCGTCGTGGGCTCCGGGTTGTCGAAGCCGCCAGCCATGGTCTCGGCGCAGAAACGCAAATGCCGCCATGGCTGGCGGCATCACGTTTGGGACATGCAAAAGGAAACGGGCCGCCTGGGTCAGGCGCGCCACCAGCAATGCACGATCGGCGAGGCAGGTCGGGTTTCCATCGCGCCAGTATAGCGCAGTGCGCGGCAGGACGCGTGCGTCAGCGGATCACCGACTCCATCGCGAGGTACGCGGTTTCGGCGGACGGCCACAGCAGGTACAGCAGGCCGGCCATCAGCAGCAATGCGCCGGCGCGGACGAACGGCGTGCGGTCTTTGTCGCGGGGATGGGTGGGCTGCTTCGATTTCTTCATGCTTGCAGGCGCGGGGTGCGCCACTCCAACGGTTACTGCAACGGGTCGCGCGGGGCGAGCCGGGGTGTTGCGGGGAAATGGGACATAAATCCGTGGCGCGCCGTTTGACTGCAGTCGGTATGTGTGTCCGGCCGGCGCGCGACGATCCCGATGGATCGGTCATGTGCGACACGCATGCTATCAGCTTGGCTGGCCGCGAACCGTAAAGAATTGTCCGGGCAATGGCCTAGGCGCCGTGCGTTGAGATATGACGGCGTTTGCCGTCAATCATCCGAAATAACATTAAAAGTTAATAAAATCAATGGATTGGTATTTATTTTATTGAAGGGGACGGATCATCCGGCAACACATCGAGCATTCGTTGCACCTTCCATCGCGCTAACTAGCACGGCGCGATTGTTTTTGTGTGAACGTTGCACTTAAAATCGGTGACCAAATAATTAAGCGCAGGTGGCTTGGCGGTCTGAGAGCGCCGTTGCCGAATGCCCATTGACAAGTGAACGTGACCGAAATGCTGCGCGCCTTCGTTGGCGCGCTCGATCAGAACAATCGTGCGATCCGGTTTCATTGGGGCCGTCATCAGGATGCGCTGGCGCATGTCCTGGTGCCACAGAGCATCGATTTGACGGAAGGTCTCTGTGTCGGCATCGAAGGGCACCTGACTTGCCTGTCGTCACGCCCGGATCTGCCGCTCTCCGCCTTTCTGGGGTTGCCGCTTTCGGTGCAACTGATGACGGATCGAGGCAAGCCATATCCGATCAATGGGATCATCACAGATGTCCGCGCCGGTCAATCGGACGGCTCCCTCACGTGCGTACAACTGACATTGAGAGATGCGCTGAGTATTCTCGATCAGCGGATCAACAGCAGAACGTTCCGTTCGATGAGTGTTCCGGACATTCTGGAGACACTGCTGCACGAATGGCAGCAACGCAGTTCCGCGTTGGCGCAGGCTTTCGATTTCGAGCTCGTGCTGGATCGCAACCAGTATCCAAAGCGCGAGCAGACGCGCCAGGCGGGTGAATCGGATGCGGCCTTCATTCGACGGCTGTGTCGACGCGACGGTATTTTCTGGTACACCCGGGCTGGCAAGCATGATGGTGCGGCCGCCGACACGCCGGTCCATACGCTCGTGTTCTGCGACGATCCGACGAAGCTGCCACAGGCGGCGGCAGGCCATGTGCCTTACCACCGGGGTACGCAGTCGCGGGAGCGTGACTCGGTCACGCTATGGTCCGCGGCCCGTGCGTTGACGCCCGGAAGCGTGCGGCGTGCCAGTTGGGATTACAAGACCGGCAGGATCGCGCAGTCTGAGCAGGAGACGATCGTCGATCAGGGCGAGGCGGGCAACGATCTTGCGAAGCTGCTGGCCGACTCGGTCATCGACGTTCCGCATGCGGCGGACTCGGATGCCGACCACGAGCGTTTGGCGAAGGCTCGGATTCTGGCACATGAGCATCGCGCCGAATGCGTGCATGCGTCGAGCGATGTCCGGGATGTCTCGCCGGGCTTCTGGTTCACGCTGGCTGGGCATCCGGAGGTCGATACCCGGCCCGAGGAGCAGCGGCAGTTCGTCGTTACCAGCTTGCACCACCGGGCGACCAACAATTTTTCGAAGGCGCTCGACGAGCGGGCCCAAGTGCTGTTTGCCGCGAGTCGCTGGAGTTTCGACGCGTTGCCGGTCGAAGAGGGGGCCGGGGTTCGCTACGAGAACACATTCGTTTGCGTGCGCCGCGGCGTGCCGCTGACACCTGCCTACGATCCGCGCGTCGATTTGCCGCCCGTGCATCCGTTTACCGCGAAAGTGGTTGGCCACGACGGCGAGGAAGTGCACTGCGACGAATTGGGGCGCATCAAGGTGCAGATTCTCGGTTTGCGCGCCGACGATCATGCCCATGCGCAAGGTGCCGGCACCAGCGGAACCGAGCGGGACAGCGCGTGGGTGAGATGGGTCAGCCCCTGGGCCGGGCCGAACTACGGCATGGACATGCTCCCGCGCGCGGGAATGGAAGTGCTGATCGACCATTTGCACGGCGACCCCGACAAGATGGTCGTGACCGGGGTGCTGCACGGCGGTCCCAACATGCCGACCACGTTCAGCCATACCGGTTCGCTTCCGGGCAATCGATATCTTTCCGGCATCAAGACCAAGGAGGTCAAGGCGGATCGCTACAACCAGTTGCGTTTCGACGATACACCTGGCCAGATCAGCAGTCAGCTTGCTAGCGAACATACCTATACCCAGCTGAACCTGGGCTACCTTACGGAGCCTCGAAACGACGGCAAGGGAGCGCCTCGCGGTGACGGTTTGGAGGCCAGAACCGATGCCCAGGCGGTCATTCGTGCCGCGAAGGGCGTCTACGTGACCGCGCAGCAGCAGGGGCGTGCCGAAGGCAAGATGCTCGAACGCACGGCATTGCAGACGTTGATCGAACAATTGCAGGAACTGGTACGAAACCTCGGTGATGCGTCCGCCGCGAACGACGCCGACAACACCGACCTCGCACGCATCGAGAAGATCACCTCGCAGATCAAAGGCTGGGATGCTGGCAGCAACGTTGATCAAGGTGGCGGCGGCTCCGGCGGTGCGCCGATGGTGGCAATCGAGGGGCCGGCCGGCGTGACCGTGGTTAGCCAGGACGCGATGGTGCTCGGGGCACAGACCAACATCGATGCGGTGAGTGCCGGCAACACTCAGATCAGCGTGGGACGTCGTCTGTTGATGCGCGTCGGCGATTGGATGAGCGCTTTCGCGGCCAAGGGCATGACGCTGGTGACGGCAGACGGGAAGCTGCGTATCGAGGCGCACAAGGAGGACGTGGTTGTGAAGGCCGCCAAGCGCATCATCCTGGAGGCAGGCGAAGAGATCGTGTTCCGCTCGCCGAAGGTCAATACGCAGGCGAGCGACGAAGCGTCGATCAACGGCGGGTCGAGCTACAGCCAGTGGAATGGCGGCGGCGTCGTGCATGGCACGAGCGGCGTATGGCGCGAACACGCGGCGTCGCACAGTCTCGTCGGGCCGGACAACAAGCCTGTGAAAGCGCCCGACCCCCTGACGTTCAAGGAGCTGGAGCAACAAGACAGCCTCGCGGTGGTGCTCCGTTCCCATCCCAACGACGGGCGGCCGCTTGCTTACGAGCCGTACACCCTTTACAAGGGAGCGGCCAAGATTGCGGACGGCGTGACCGACGAGCATGGTCAACTGATCATTGCGAATCACCAGAAGGGCACGTCTTCCTATACGGTCAAGCTGCACAACGGGCACGAGATCGAGGTGCCCGTGATGGAGGGAGGGTTGAGCGACGATGATCAACTGGCCGCGCAGGGATGGCGGGCAGTCGACGGCGATCCGGAATCGCGCCAGCGCCACGCACAGGGCTGACCGGCGATTCGCTACAGTTTTCGACGAGAAACG
Organism: Burkholderia sp. 9777_1386; assembly: GCF_015712265.1. Lineage (NCBI taxonomy): Bacteria > Pseudomonadati > Pseudomonadota > Betaproteobacteria > Burkholderiales > Burkholderiaceae > Burkholderia > Burkholderia sp. 9777_1386. The sequence goes on from NZ_JACCQB010000009.1 coordinate 105,541, forward strand.
TGATGTCCGATACCAATACTCAAAACAAATCGAAGGCGCCGGTCGATGTCGACAAGCGTCAGGCGGTCGCCAGTGCGCAGTGGTTTCTGGAAAAGCAGGCGGACTACTACGCGCCGCCGTATGAAAAGAACAATATCGACGTATTCATTTGCGGAGAGGACGCGTTTACGCAGATTGCGGCCGACTTGAAGGCGGCCAAGCATAGTGTCGAAATCATTTGCTGGGGCTTTGACCCCGGGATGGAACTGATCCGCAAGGGCACGGTTTGGCCGCGAGGAGATACCTGGGGCGGGCTGCTGCGCGATGTCGCGGCCGGGAAATTCAATAACGGCAAGCCGGTGCAGGTTCGCTTGCTCTCGTGGTATGGCTTCATCGGTAGTCTCGGTTCGAACAACATGCCGGGCCACAGCAGCGGGCGTTTGAACTATGAAGAAAAGATGGCCATGATGGTCGGCGCCGCAGGTGGCATCTATTTGCCGACCGACAAGTCACCTCAACCGCAGACGCCTCAGGAGCGACGTGAGGACTTCAATGCGCGGTGGTACGACGATGCGTTTGCGGGGCGATTGCCCAACCTGTCGGTGCGCACCCGAGATGGCAACAGCAAGGCGGTTCACGAAAGTCTGGCGGGCGAGCCGGGCAAACGCGATTTCACGGAAGTGCTGGGCTTGGAGAAAGTGGCCACGGATCACCAGAAGACCATTCTGATCGACTACGAGTACGAAGGCGGTGCGTACGCAGTCGGCTATGTAATGGGTTTGAACAGTGTGACCGACTATTGGGACACCCAGCAGCACCTTTTCTGTGATCCACGTCGCGGTGAGTCATGGGAAGGGGCAAACGATGCTCAGCCGGGTCTGAAGCCTTTCCAGGATTACGCTAGCCGTATTCGGGGTGAAGCGTTAGTGGCGGTGAGCAAGAACTTCACCGATGCATGGAATCGCGCCAAGGGCAAGGGCGCGAACGTGTCGAGAACGCACGATTTCAAAAAGGTTCCTGCGCGCTTGACGCAGAATCTCGGTACGCCGTGCCAGCGGGCGCAAATCGTCCGTACCCAACCCGAAGAAAAGGACAAATCCGTCAAGGCGTTGTATGAGCAGGCGACGTCCTTTGCAAGAAGCTATATCTACGTCGAGAACCAGTATTTTCAGTACACGGAGTGGCCGAAAAAGCTGAAGGAATGGCGAGCCGAGTTCCTTTCGCGCAGCCAGGCAGCCGGGCGGGGGCCGAAGGACATACCGAACCTGCACGTGATGGTTGTCATTCCGACGCCTGAGCGGATACAAATGGTGCCCCGTACTTACGATACGGTTAAGGTTCTGGGTCACGGTACCTCCATGCCCAATCAGGACAAGGCGGTCGAGGACGAACTCGCCCGCAATCGACAGCAGCAGGCGGACTGGGATGCCTATGTCAAACGTCAGAAGGCGAGTGGCGAGGGAATTGATCCCGATCGCTACCCTGTACCGCTTTCGCCTGCGGCGCAAAGCGCCAAGGATCTTGGCGATAAAGCGTCTCTTGCGAAATCGCTCGATCAAATGGGCATTCGCACGCTAGTGGGTAGCCTGTGGACCTTTGATCGCAATTGGCGCAATTCCAAATTGAATACCGAGACGGCGAAGCAGCAGGCTGGTTGGGATGAATATGTGAAGAAGCAGCAAGCTAAGGGCGAATTGCCTGATCCGGATCTGGCGCCGATGCTGCCGCTGCCGGCGCAGTCGATTGCGGCTCGGTACAGAGAAATCTATATCCACAGCAAACTGTTGCTGATCGACGATAGTTTCTTCACGCTGGGTAGCGCCAACTTGAATTTGCGGAGCATGGCGGTTGATGCGGAGATCAATGTGGGCAGTGATGATCGTGCCAAGAGTACCGATTTGCGTAAGCGGGTTTGGAAGCTTCATACCGGCGGCAAACATGATGGCAGCGACGGTAGCCCCGATGCCGTCAAGGAAACATTCATGAAGTGGCAGAAGCTCATGGATTCCAATGCCATGCAAAGAAAGCGAGGTCTGGAACTGTCGGGTTTCCTAATGGCGTTCCAAGACGAGCGTACGTCGAGCGTTCGGCTAGCTTAATGCGCGACCAAATCATGCGAGTTTCGATGAGTTCTACAACTTCTATGTGTTTGCGCCTGGCGGGCGCGCTTTCTCTTTCTCTGTTTTTTGCATGTACGGCTTGCTCGATGAACGATTCCCTTCCACGAAATATGTCGCTCGACGCTTTCAATCCACATCGCGAATCGTTTGAGTGCGTGCATGAAGCTGCCGTGGTTCCGCCTGTTGATCCGGAGGCCGATCGCTGGAATCAGCAGGCGATGGAAAAGACGAGTGCGTTGCTGTGGCCGAACCAGCGCGATTATGCGGGTGCCGTCGCGCTGTGGAGCAAGGCTGCCGAGCGCAAGCACTGGAAAGCCATGCTGAACCTGGCAAATGCCTATGCGCAGGGGCTGGGTGTCGATCGCAACAGTGAGCGTGCCGTGCAGATCACTGAGCAGGCGATGAAATTGGGTATTCCTGCGGCCTACGATCTGATGGGGACTTATCACATGAACGGGGTCGGGGTGAAGCAGGATCCCAGCCGTGCGTTCGCGTTCTGGCAACTTGCTGCGGACAAAGGCAGCCCAAGCGCTATGGCTTATTTGGGTAGCAAGCTTGACGCTGTCTACGATGACCCGAAGTCCGGTTTCTGGGGCAATCGGAAGGTTGCCCTCAAAATGCTTGAATGTGCATTCGCTCAAGGGAGCGGAGACGCGGCGTATGCTCTTGGAACCACGCTCGTTGGTTCCGACAAATCGCTCGGCGAAGACAACGTGCGAGCTCTCAAGGTTCTGCACGAAGGCGTGAAATACGGGAGTGCCAAGAGTGCGGCGTATCTCTTCGGTGCATTTGACGATGGCGATCCCGTCGTCGGCAATGTGAAGGATCGTGCCCGCGCCGAACGCTACAGCGTCCTTGCCGACCGCCTCGAGCGCGACCCCGACCTGCGTCTGCCGAATCTGGACAAGGTCGTGCCGCTGCCGCCCGCCAAGCTGCCCAAGTGGGATGGCAACAAAGAGACGTTGATCGACGCGGCGAAAGCGGTGACGTCCGTGCCGGTATCGCCCGTCAAACCTGTGGCGCACCCCGTGTCGCTGCGTACGGGGCGCGCGCACGTGCCCGATGGCTACATGCTGCCGGAGAAGCCGCAGGTTGCCGTTCCTCCGCAGGCGGAAACGACGGCTGCTCCTGTCGGTGGTTACTGGCTCGCTCAGCTGAAGTATCCGAGCGCCGAACGTCACTTCGCATGGAATGCGGCTCAGGTACCGATGCATTACCGGAATGATGAACTGTTCGATCGGAGTCGCCCCGGCCTGATGCCCGAGGACGGTCGCATCTTCTTCCACTATGTCGGCGATGCGATTCCGATGCCCGTGCAATCGGCGGAATCGCATCCGCGTGTGACACAGGGCATTGCGCGCGCCGCCGAATTTCCCGACCCGGCTATCCGGTGTCGCGGCATCCGCGCGTGCCCGGTGACCGGTATTTGGCAGGCTGTGGTGGCGGACGATCATCCTCGGGCGGCCACGTTCAATCAGTGGTATCGCCAGGCCTATGTGTTGCAAGGTGACGCGTTTCCCGATCCACGGGTCATGCATCTGGACGTGTCGCCGGCGGACGTGACGTGGACGTGGTGGAACGAAGCCAATCACCTTGGATTTGCGAAGCTGCCTCAGGTCAGCCTCGGCAACCCTTCCGAGAACGCTTGACGGAGCAGAGATGCGCAAATCGACGATTGCCGCGACGGTGTGTGTCGGAGGGATGATCTTGGCTGCCTGGGGGGCGGTTGCAACAATGGGGGCCGTGGCCCAGATCAGCGGAGGTAGCTACGGTTCGCACGATGTAGGCGATTTCGCGATCGAGAATTTCCTGTTTCTCGGTCCGTTACTGGCGTTGGGTGGGCTGGTCGCATGGTTCGCCAGCCGGAGTTCGGCAACCTCCGACGACGAGGGCGGTGAACAGCCTTCGGGCAAGGATGAGCGCGATCCGGCTGCTCTCGCGCACCGGGACGCAGACCGATGAGCAGTGCTGAAATCATCTACAAGCACGATCAGTGGCGCAAGGGCGCGGGCGGTATACCCGCAGGACTGTCTGGTCAGGCAGACAGCTCGGCCTATGCCGGCCTCGATCTGGGTCTCGCGCAATTTGCCGATAGCAGTTTCAGCGGTAGCAGCTTCGCCGGAACGTCATTCCGGCAGGCCGGCTGGACGGGTTGCCGGTTCTCGGCATGCACGTTTACCGGTTGCGATTTTGCAGAGATTGCGATTTCCGGATGTACATTCATGGATTGTAGCTTCAATGACGCCACTTTTCAGGGCAGCACTTTCAACGGTGTGAAATTTCTCGGATGCAAGTGGAACGGCGTCAGGTTCGACGGCAACACATGGCATTCGGTGCAGGTACTGGACTGTACCGGCACCACGGTTGAAGCTCATGGCCTCAAGGGACTCGACGTCGACTTCACCGGAAGCTATTTCGAGCATCTGGCTTTCGAGGATACGGAAATCAACGGCGGACATTGAGTTGAGACGGCTACCGTTGCGGGGGGCGTCGACACAGTGGTGAGTCGGCCAGCAACGGTTACCTGCTCCATCTGGGCGGCGCGATAAGCCCGGCGTCGTCCGACGCGATCAAATGAAACGGCCGCCGCATCGGTTGCGATGCGACGGCCGCGAGCGCGAAGCGCAGGGTAGCAGGCGGGCCGAAGGAGCGATATGTGCCGCACCCGCGCCCGCCCGCGGATCACACCACCGCCGAGCGCGCGACGCGCACCGGCACCGACTTGTACGACGGCGTGCCGCTTTCCTTGTCGATGTAGTCGAGCGGTACGAGCACGTTCGCTTCCGGATAGTACGCCCCGACCGAGCCCGGCGCGATGTCGTACTCGATCGCGGTGATCTTTTCGAGGCGCAGCGTACGGCCCGACGCGGTCACCGTCTCGATGTCGACGAGGTCGCCGTGTTCGAGCCCGTACTTCGCGAGATCGGCCGCGTTCATGAACAGCACGTCGCGCCGGCCGAATACGCCGCGATAGCGATCGTCGAGGCCGTAGATCGTCGTGTTGTACTGGTCGTGGCTGCGCAGCGTGATCAGCCGCAACACCTGCTCGGCGCCGAGCACGTCCGCGTCCTCCTTCACGCCCTTGTAGACCGAGAACATCGCCTTGCCGGTCGGCGTCGGCCACACGCGCTCGGTGGGCGGCAGCGGCAGCCGGAAGCCGCCCGGCGTGCGGATCCGCTCGTTGAACGCCTCGAAGCCGGACACCGTCTTGTCGATCAGGTCGCGGATGCGGTCGTAGTCGGCGATCAGGTCGAGCCACGCGACCTTGCTGTTCGGCAGCGTCGCATGGGCGATGCCCGCGACGATCGCGGGCTCCGAGCGCAACTGGTCCGACGCGGGCTTGAGCTTGCCGGCCGACGCATGGACCATCGACATCGAATCCTCGACGGTGATCGACTGCCGGCCGGTGGCCTGCATGTCGAGCTCGGTGCGGCCGAGCACCGGCAGGATGAAGGTTTCCTTGCCGACCAGCAGGTGCGAACGGTTCAGCTTCGTGCCGAGATGCACGCTCAGGTCGAGCTTCGCCATCGCCGGGAACGACACCTCGGGGTCGGGCAGCGCGACCGCGAAGTTGCCGCCGAGGCACAGCAGCGCCTTCGCGGTGCCGTCGATCATCGCCTGCATCGCCTGCACGGCGTCGTGCCCGTGCTGCGCGGGCGGCGTGAAGCCGCACACGTCCTCGATCTTCTTCAGGAATTCGGCCGACGGCTTCTCGGTGATGCCGACCGTGCGGTTGCCCTGCACGTTCGAATGGCCGCGCAGCGGACACACGCCGGCGCCCGGCTTGCCGATGTTGCCGCGCATCAGCAGCAGGTCGGCGATCAGGCGCACGGTCGCCGTGCCCTTGTTGTGCTGCGTGACGCCCATCCCGTACGTGACGATCGTCGCGTTCGACTTCGCATACGCGAGCGCGACCTGTTCGAGCTGCGCCTGGCTCAAGCCGCTCGCGCGTTCGATGTCGTCCCACGACGTCGCCTCGAGATCGGCCGAGAACGCGTCGAAGCCGTTGGTGTGCTGCGCGATGAAGTCGCGGTCGAGCACGTTGCCTTGCTCGGCTTCGAGTTTCAGCAGCGCCTTCATGATGCCTTTCAGCGCGGCCGCGTCGCCGCCCGCGTCGACCTGGTAGTACGTCGACGCGATCCGCGTGGAGCCGAACGACGCCATCTCGATCATGTCCTGCGGATCGGCGAAGCGTTCGAGCGCGCGTTCGCGCAGCGGGTTGAACACGATGATCGGCACGTTGCGGCGCGCGCACTCGTGCAGCGTGCCCATCATCCGCGGATGGTTCGTGCCGGGATTGTGGCCGATCGAGATGATCAGCTCGCAGTGGTCGAAATCCTCCAGCGACACGGTGCCCTTGCCGATACCGATCGACTGCGGCAGGCCGACGCTGGTCGGTTCGTGGCACATGTTCGAGCAGTCGGGAAAGTTGTTGGTGCCGAGCTCGCGCGCGAACAGCTGGTACAGGTACGCGGCTTCGTTCGACGCGCGGCCCGACGTATAGAACTCGACCTGCTCGGGCGGCAGCGCGCGCAGCACTTCGCCGATGCGCGCGAACGCGTCGTCCCATTCGATCGCGCGGAACGTGTCGGTCGCGCGGTCGTAGACGAGCGGATGCGTGAGCCGGCCCATGTTCTCCAGTTCGTAGTCCGACATGCGCAGCAGCGACGACACGGTGTTCGCCGCGAAGAACTCGGGCGTCACGCGCTTGGTCGTCGCTTCCCACGTGACGGCCTTCGCGCCATTCTCGCAGAACTGGAACGTCGACTTGTGTTCCTTGTCGGGCCACGCGCAGCCGGGGCAGTCGAAGCCGTCGGGCTGGTTGGTCCGCATCAGCACGATCGGTGCCTCGATGGTTTCCATTTGCGTGCGCACCGCATCGGCTGTCGCGCGAAGCGCGCCCCAACCGCCGGCGGGCCCATCGTATTTCCTGATGCCTGGCACTTCGCGTCGATTTGTCATGGTGAATCTCCAATAGCCGGGCCCGGTGCGGGTGGCTCGGTTGCGCCGTGTCGCGGCGTGGGGCGGCTCCGTCCGGCGGACGGAGCCGGTCATGCATGCCCCGGGTTGCAGGGCATGCGTTGTTTTAGTGTGCGTCCTTTTTCGCGCCGGACGACTTCTTGCCGGGCTTCGCCGCGGGCGGCGGAGCGTCGGCGGGCGTGTCGTCCTGCTTCGCGTCTGCTGCTGCCTTGGCGGCCTTGCCGTTGGGTTTGGCCTTGCCGTCGGCGTCCGGCTTCGCGTCCTTCGCTTCCGGTGCCGCGAGCGTGTTGAACTTCACTTCGTCGCTGTCCTTGTCGTAGTCGACCTCGCACTTGTCGCCCGACTTCAGCCGGTCGGCGAGGATCTCCTTCGCGAGCCGCGTCTCGATCGTCTGGCGGATCTGGCGCTTCAGCTCGCGCGCGCCGAATTCCGGCTGGTAGCCGACTTCGGTCAGATGGTCGACGAGCGAGTCGCCCATCACGAGCGTGATGTCCTGCGCGGCGGCCGTGCGCACCACGCGGTCGAGCTGGATCTGCACGATCGAACGGATGTTGTCCTTCGACAGCGCGTGGAAGACGATCACCTCGTCGATCCGGTTCAGGAACTCGGGACGGAAGTGCCCCTTGAGCACCTGCATCAGTTCCTCGCGGATCGCCTTGTCGGTCTTGCGCGCGGCTTCCGGCTGCGTGAGGTTGTCCATGATGATCGCCGCGCCGAGGTTGCTGGTCGCGATGATGATCGTGTTGCTGAAATCGACCACGCGGCCCTTGCCGTCGGTGAGACGTCCGTCGTCGAACACCTGCAGCAGCACGTTGTAGACGTCCGGATGCGCCTTCTCGATCTCGTCGAGCAGGATCACGCTGTACGGGCGGCGCCGCACGCGCTCGGTGAGCTGGCCGCCTTCGTCGTAGCCGACGTAGCCGGGCGGCGCGCCGATCAGCCGCGCGACCGCGTGGCGCTCCATGTATTCGGACATGTCGATGCGGATGATCGCCTGCTCGTCGCCGAACACGGTCTCGGCCAGTGCTTTCGCGAGCTCGGTCTTGCCGACGCCCGTCGGCCCGAGGAACAGGAACGTCGCGATCGGCCGATGGGTCTGGCCGAGCCCCGCGCGCGACAGCCGCACGGCATCGCTGACGGCGACCACCGCATCGCTCTGGCCGACCACGCGTTCGCGCAGTTGCTCCTCCATCTTCAGCAGCTTCTGGCGTTCTTCCTGCGTGAGTTCGGACACGGGGATGCCGGTCAGCCGCGACACGACCTCGGCCACCGATTCGACGGTCACCTCGAGCGTCTCCGAGCCGGTCTTGCGCTGCCACGCCTCCATCATCTCGTCGACGGCCTTCTGCTTCGCGTTGATCTGCTCCTCGAACTGCTTCGCTTCGTCGAAGCGCTTGCGCGAGGTCGCATAGTCCTGCTCGCGCTTCAGTTGCGCGATCTGCGCTTCGCCTTCCTGGATGTCGACCGGGCGCGACGTCGCGCCGATCCGCACGCGTGCGGCCGCCTGGTCGATCAGGTCGATCGCCTTGTCGGGCAGGAAGCGCGACGTGATGTAGCGGTCGGCGAATTCGGCGGCCGCGACGAACGCGTCGTCGGCGAACGTCACCTGGTGGTGCGCCTCGAGGCTGTCGCGCAGCCCGCGCAGGATCACGATCGTCTGCTCGACGCTCGGCTCCGGCACGAACACGGGTTGGAAACGGCGTTCGAGCGCGGCGTCCTTCTCGATGTACTTCTGGTATTCGTTGAGTGTCGTCGCGCCGATCAGGCTCAGCTCGCCGCGCGCGAGCGCGGGCTTCAGCACGTTCGCGATGTCGAGGCCGCCTTCGCCGCCGCCCTGGCCCGCGCCGACGATCGTGTGCAGCTCGTCGATGAACAGGATCAGTTCGTCCTGCTTCGCGGTCACTTCGTCGATCAGCTGCTTCGCGCGTTCCTCGAATTCGCCGCGATACTTCGCGCCGGCCACCATCGAGTTGATGTTGACCTCGACGAGCCGCTTGTCGCGCAGCACTTCCGGCACGTCGCCGTTGACGATCCGCTGCGCGAGGCCTTCGACGATCGCCGTCTTGCCGACGCCCGGCTCGCCGATCAGCACCGGGTTGTTCTTCTTGCGGCGCGCGAGCACCTCGATCGTGCTCTCGATTTCCTGCGCGCGGCCGAGCACCGGGTCGAGCTTGCCCTGGCGCGCGATCGCGGTCAGGTCGCGGCCGAACTTGTCGAGGTTCGGCGTGCCGGTCGGCGCATCGACGCGGCCGTCCTCCGCGCCCTTGCCGACCACCTTCACGACCTTCTGGCGCAGCGCCTCGGGCGTCACGCCGTATTTCTTCAGCAGCGTGCCGGCGACGCTGTCCGGCACCGACGCGAGCCCGATCAGCAGATGCTCGGGGCCGATGTACGAGTGGCCGAGATCGCGCGACGCCTGGAACGCGTACTGCACGGCCTTCTTCACGCGCGGCGAGATCGACAGCTTGTCGAGCGGCGCATCGGGGTCGGCCGTGCCGGTGTGCGCGTGCTCGTCGATGTACGCGCGGATGTCCTGCGGCGACAGCTTCAGTTCCTTCAGCAGCGCGGCGCAGACGTCGGTGTCCGCGAGCGCGTACAGCAGGTGCTCGGAATCGAGTTCGCTGCGACGCAGTTCATGCGCCTTCTCGGCCGCGCGCTGCAGCAGTTCGAGCGTCTGTTCGCTGAACGCGTCGGTCGGGTCGACCGATTCGCGCGGAATCTCGGCGGCGAGCGGCGATTCGTCGCCGAGCCCGCCGAACAGCGACGGGCCGCCACCGCCCAGCAGCGAATCGAACGGATTCAGCATGCTTTGATGCCGCATCAACTGACGGAAGTGGTAGTCGCAGATCGAGATCGTCTTGCGCTCGCCGTCCTGCATCACGGTTGCGCGCGCGACGGCCGGCCGGGCGTGACAGATATCGCAAAGTGCGGGCATGGTGGTCTGGCTCCTGTCGGTGAAGGTGGGTCGAAGGGTGAAGCCCGATGCGGTGCGGCGCCCGCGCGTTCCGACCGCGCACGCACGACGCGCACGACACGCATCGCGGCGGCGCGCGTGCGGCACCAGTGCGTTCGCGCGGCGCGCGCCGGCGTGGCGCACGGTCGCGGTCGGGGCGGGAAGCGCGAGTGCTGCGAGGAGCCCACGGCATCGCTTCGACTGCGTTCAAAATAGCGAATCGGCACGGGCCATCCAAGACACAGTTCCATGCCGGGCCGGCCGTGAATTGCACCCTCACATGCGCGCGCGATCCGGCGACAAGGAGTACAGAGGGGCAAGCGCGCCGCGGCGCGGGCGTGCGCGGCGCATGCGGCCTGCGGTGGAAGGGAACGGGAAGGGGCGGCGCGCGAACGGCGCGCGGTGCGGCATCGGCGCGCAGGGCGCCGGCAGCCGCCGAACCGGGGAGACGGGACGCGGGGCTGGACGCAAGACGGCGTGCGACGCGCGGTGCGGGCGCGCGGCGGTTACGGCCGGCTCCGCACGCACCGCAGCCGATGCGTGGTGGGGGGCCGGCGAAGGCGAGGACGGGTTGCACGGGATGCGCCGGACATCGCGCAACCGTCGCGAACCGCGATCAGTCCGACAGGTTCATCGCGAGCCGTTGCCGGGCGATTTGCTTCACGTCGGACGAGAGTGCCGCATTCGGCAGACCATTGGCCCAGACGGAGAACGAATCCTCGATCAGGTTGCGCGTGTCGGGCGGCAGTTCGGCCAGCATCAGCGACACGACGGTAAACAGCACGGCGGTGTCGCCGGCCTGGCTGCCTGCGTTCGCGTCGACCGTCTGCTTCAAGGAAGCGACGGACGCCTGCAGCGCCTGTAATGCGTCATTCGATTCGCTCATGACATCCTCCATGCAAGATGGGCTGGATCGGCGACGAGCCTGCGGCCGGCGGTGCGGCCGTCGCGCGCGACGCCCGGCCGGGCATCGCGCGCGGGCAACCGCGCTCAGGCGGCCGCGTTGCCCTGCGGAGCCACGGCCACCGATGCTTCGCTCGTCAGCATCAGGAACGTGAAGGTCTCGCGCAGGTACAGGCGAACGCTCTTGTCGGTGTGGCTCGTGTAGCCGATCGACACGTCTTCCCCGAGGTGCAGCTCGTAGTCGCCGCCGCGCGTGGACAGCACGCAGCCGCCGCTGATCGCCGGCGCCCAGATGATCTCGCCGCTGACGATGCGTTTGATATGGCCGAGGACCGGATAGCCCTGGTCGCGCGCTTCGCTGAGCGCGGTGTACGCGTCCGAACCGAGCACGACCGAGTACGGGCCGTCGACGCCGGCGAGGCGCAGCGCTTCGAGCGCGTCGCTGATCGCGTCCGGGTATGCGCCGACGTCCGCCGGCAGCGTGAGCCGGCGGTTCGACGTGCCTTCGCGGATGCCGACGATGCCGGCTGCCGGGTAGCCGTCGAAGATTGCGTTGTCTTCGGCGAATGCGAGCCGCTGCGCGGCTTCCTTCGCCAGCTGCCAGTCGGCGTCGCGCGCGCCGCGCTCGACGCTGTCGATCGCGTCGCGGCTCAGCTCGAACGGCACCGTCAGCTCGACGATGGTGCGTACTTCGCGCAACCGTGCGTTCACGTGCTCGCGCGGCGCGGCGACGTCGAGCAGGTGCCCGGTGCCGACGGCCGACAGTTCGGGGCCCTCGGGGCCGTCGACGTCGACGACGCGGCGGCCGGCCACTGAGCGCTTGAAGGTGCGCGCCACTTCCTCCTCGATTTGTTCCCAGGCGGACGACGAGATCGGAGCGAGTTCGCGGTGCAGGTTATTCATAGGTCGGGGTTCCTTTCAGCGAGCCGATGTTCAGCGAGCCGTCGCGACGCGGGGCGGAAGGCGCGGACGGCGTGGATTCCGTTTGGATGGCTTCGGCGGGCGGCGCCGGGCGGTCGGCGAGCGCTTCGAGCAGGTCGGCCGACGGCACGAAGAACAGCGAGCCGGTGACCGCGCGGCTGTAGTCCAGCAGGCGGTCGTAGTTGCCGGGCGGCCGGCCGACGAACATGTTCTCGAGCATCTGCTCGATCGGCGCCGGCGAGCGCGCATAGCCGATGAAATAAGTGCCGAATTCGCCGGCGCCCGGGCGCCCGAATGGCATGTTGTCGCGCAGGATCTTCACTTCCTGGCCGTCCTCGTCGAGCGTGGTCAGCGAGCTGTGCGAGCACGACGGCTTCACGTCCGGCGGGAGTTCGATGTCGGACAACTTGGTCCGGCCGATGATGCGCTCCTGCGTCTCGACCGCGAGCGCGTTCCAGCCGGCCATGTCGTGCAGGTACTTCTGCACGAGCACGTAGCTGCCGCCCGCGAATTCGGCGTCTTCGTCGCCGATCACCGTGAAGTCGACCGCCTCGCGGCCTTCCGGGTTCTCGGTGCCGTCGACGAAGCCGATCATCGCGCGCTGGTCGAAATTGCGGAAGCCGTGCACCTCGTCGACGACCGTGACCGCGTCGCCGAGCGCGCCGAGCAGTTGCGTCGCGAGTTCGAAGCACAGGTCCATCGCTTCGGCGCGGATGTGCAGCAGGATGTCGCCGGGCGTCGCGACCGCGACGCGCTGGCCGGCGCCGAATTCCCGGAACGGATGCAGCGACGCGGGGCGCGGCTCGCCGAACAGCGCATCCCATGCGTCGGAGCCGAAGCCGCACACGCAGGTGAGATTGCCGCCCGGCACGCGCTTGCCGACCGAGCGCACCAGCGCGGCGATGTCGCCGCACCACGAACGGATCGTGTCGGCGTGATCGGCGCCCGGATTGATCGTCGCCACGAGAAAGATCGCGCTGCGCGTGATCGTGCTGTGAACGGCCTGGGAGAGCGGGGGAGGAGTGGTCTGCATCGCGGCCTGCCGGTCAGTCATGTCGGGACGGACGGGCCGCGGCAGCCGCGGCGCGCGAAGGCGAACGGTTGAACTGTGTCATGCGACGGTTCTCTGTGCTTTGTGACATGCGGATGAAGGACGTTGCGCGGGCATCGCGCAACGGGCCGCAGCGGCGGCGGCCGGCTCCCGGCGCGACGGGGAGGCGGACGGGGTGGCCGCGCGTTCGCCCGGCGCGTGGGGCTGCCCGCACCGCGTAACGTCGTCGAGCATGCAATCTAGCAGCTTCGGCGGGTCTTTGGAACACGTATCGACGATCTGTCATTCGAATGGGTCAAACCGGGCCGGATTTTGTGCGGCGCCCGCGCAGCTGTACTCCTGGCGCGCGCGGCGCTGTGCTCTTGAGCGTGCGTGTCGCGTGCAGTAGATTAGGTTCGCTCCGCTCGACGACGGCCATCATGATGAACCTTTTGGAAGCGATGCGTATTTTCGGTGCAATCGTCGAGCACGGCGGGCTGTCCGGCGCGGCGTCCGATCTGAAGCTCGACGTCGCGCAGGTCGGCGCGCGGCTCGACGGCCTCGAACGCTATCTCGGCTGCCGGTTGTTGCTGGAGCGCGCGGGCGACGATGTCGTCTGCACCGAGGCCGGCGTCGCGTTTTACGCGTGTTGCCGGCGCACGCTGTCCGCGGTCGCGCAGGCGACCGGCGCGAGCGGAGCAGAGGCGTGCGCAACGGGTTCCCGTTCGCCCGTCGCGGGCTTTCCGTTGCCCGAGACCCCTCGTTGCGGCGACGGAGCATCGATCGCCGCGCCCACGACACTACACCGGCTCACACCTTGAATACGTCCACTGCATCCGCCGATACGGCCGCCGAGCGCATCCGTCGCCGCTTCGGCCATTTCCTTCACGCGGCCGAGCTGGCCGGGCTGGTCGTGATCGGGCTGGCGACTGCGTTCGCGATGACGCAGGAAGCGTGGAAGGTCGTGCTCGCGGGCGAAGTGTCGCTGACCGACCTGCTGTTGATGTTCCTGTATCTGGAAGTGCTCGCGATGGACCTGCGCTACCTGCGGCTCGGCCGGTTGCCGGTGCGGTTTCCGCTGTTCATCGCGATGACGTCGCTCGCGCGCGACCTGATCCTGCGCGGCGCGACCGACAGCCCCGAGCGCATGCTGATGACGACCTTCGGGATCGTGCTGCTCGCGGTCGGCGTGCTGATCCTGAGCTTCGGCCAGCATCGCTTTCCGGCGGACGTCGACGATGTCGAGGACGACGTGCATGCTCGCAAGTAACGCGGCCCGGGCGGCATTCGAAGCGAACCCCGGCGCGTCGTGCGCGGTGCGGCGGTTCCCCCACCATTCAATCAAGCGAGGTGTCGCATGACCAGGCAATTGATCGTCGCCGTGTTCGGCAGCGTCGAGACGGCTCGTCAGGCTGCGAACGATTTCGACGCGCTGTCGGAGAAGAACGAAGGATTCCACATCGAGAACGGCGTCGTCGTCGAGAAGGACGCGAACGGCAAGCTCGCGGTGCTCGACGCCGAATCGCGGCCGTTCAAGGGCGGGGTGATCGGCGCGATCGCGGGCGGCTTGCTCGGCCTGCTCGCCGGGCCGCTCGGCGTGGTGACCGGCATGGCGGCCGGCGCGGGCGCCGGCATTCTCGCGCAGGCGGCCGGCAACGCGCTGCTCGACGGCACGTTCGTCGAGACGGTCGCGGCGCGGCTCGTGCCCGGCAGCGTCGCGGTCATTCTCGAAGCGAAGGAGGACACGCCGTTCTCGGTCGACAACGTCGTGACGGGATTCGGCGGCAAGGTGTTTCGCCAGACGCTCGACTGAGCCCACCCCTTTTCGAACCGAGCCGGGAGAACCGCATGCGCATCGATCAATCGTACCGCCGCTTCGACATCGCGGCGACGCTGTCGCCGCTGCCCGGCAACCGCGCGATCGCGAGCGTCGACGTGACGACCGACGATCCGGGCCGCCTCGCCGATCTCGGCACGAGCCAGTTCCTGCAGATCCGCAAGTGGCTCGAGTCGAACGACGTCGCGCTGCTGACGGTGGTGTTCGACGAGTGCAAGGTCGCGATCGACCACTACGCGGACAACGTCGACGACGCGTGAGGGCGAGCGGGCTAGCGCGTGGCCGGGCTGCGCTGCCCGCCGGTCCTCCGCCGTCCGCAATACGTCACGACACGCGCCCGGCGAACGGCTGCCGCGCGATCGCTTCGCCGCGTTCGCATCTGTTCACCACGCCGGCCGGATTTGACGTTTCCCCGCCAAACTGTCACTTACATTCGCCGAAATGACGCAGTAGGATGCCGAACCTTGTCTTGATGAGATTCGCATTGCTATCCGCCTTCAATTTCGGTAACGGACGAGGTTCGAACCGGGACACCCGCACCCGGCGACGGCTATCCGGCTTCGTGCGTCGGCGCGGCCGCGCCGCCCATGCGGCGCAGGCCGGTTCATCGCTCGCGGGGCGAGGCGGATGAAGCTCTACGAGAAATTTGCGAACGACGTAGAGCGACTCATTCGGCAAGGGGTATATCGACACGGCGACCGTGTGCCGTCGGTGCGGCAGGCGAGCCAGCAGCACCGGATCAGCATCACGACGGTGCTGCATGCGTATCTGCTGCTGGAAAGCCGCGGGCTGCTCGAAAGCCGGCCGCAGTCGGGCTATTTCGTGAACCTGCGGCGCGACGACAGCCACGCGCCGGTGCGCGAGCTGCGGCCGTCGAAGCCGATCGCGATCTCGTCGTCGGTGGACGTGAGCCGGCTCGTGCTGTCGACGCTGCGCTCGATCGGCACGGACGACGCGGTGCCGCTCGGCTCGCCGTATCCGGACCCGAGCCTGTTTCCGTTCGAGAAGCTGAACCGCTACGCGTACGCGGCCGGCCGCGACAAGTCGCTGTGGGGCGTGACCGACGGGCTGCCGCCGGGCCATCCGCGGCTGATCCGGCAGATCGCGCGCCGCTACCTGGAAAACGGGATGTCGGTGGACCCGAACGAGATCATCGTGACGGTCGGCGCGACGGAGGCGATCAACCTGTGCCTGCAGGCGGTCGCGAAGCCGGGGGACACGATCGCGGTGGAATCGCCGACGTTCTACGCGATGCTGCACGCGATCGAACGGATGGGGATGAAGGCGATCGAGGTGGCCACGCATCCGGAATACGGAATCGACATCGCTGCGCTGGCCGCGATCGCGAAATCGCAGCCGATCGCCGCGTGCATGGTGATGCCGAACTTCCAGAACCCGCTGGGTTTCCAGATGCCGGACGAGCGCAAGCGCGAACTGGTTGAGTTCGCAACCAAGTCCGGGATGCCGATCATCGAGAACGGCGTGTACAACGAACTGTATTTCGGCAACATGCATCCGAGCACGCTGAAATCGTTCGACCGCCAAGGCATCGTGCTGCATTGCGCGTCGTTCTCGAAGAGCCTGACGGCCGCGTACCGGATCGGCTGGGCGCTGCCGGGCCGCTACCGCGAACAGGTCGAGAAGCTGAAGTTCCTGAATACGCTGGCGACGCCGTCGTTGCCGCAACTGGCGATCGCGGAGTTTCTCGAACGCGACGGCTACGAGCATCACCTGCGGCGGATTCGCAAGGCCTATGCACAGCAGGCGAACCTGATGCGCGCGATGGTGTCGCGGTTCTTTCCGGAAGGCACGCGCATTT
This sequence comes from Burkholderia sp. 9777_1386, assembly GCF_015712265.1. Lineage (NCBI taxonomy): Bacteria > Pseudomonadati > Pseudomonadota > Betaproteobacteria > Burkholderiales > Burkholderiaceae > Burkholderia > Burkholderia sp. 9777_1386. The sequence continues at coordinate 122,083 of NZ_JACCQB010000009.1, forward strand.
CGAGCCCGGCGGGCGGCTACGTGCTGTGGATCGAGCTGCCGGTGCAGGTCGATGCGATGCGGCTGTATCAGCTCGCGCTGGAGCAGGGGATCACGATCGGGCCGGGCTACATGTTCTCGATCGCGGACAGCTACCGGAATTTCATCCGCCTGAACTACAGCAGCCCGTGGTCGCCGGAGATCGAGCGCGCGGTCGTCACCGTCGGCAAGCTCGCCGCATCCTGCCTCGACTGACCGCGCGGCCGAACGCGGCGCGCGGCGTCACGTCAGCCGGTACGATTGCGCGCCCGTGCCGGCGAGCGTGCCGCCGTCGACGATCAGGTATTCGTTGCGGATCGGCTTGCCGTCGAACCAGCATTGCAGGATTTCCAGCGTGCCGGCCGCATAGCGCGCCTGCGCGGACAACGACGTGCCGGAGATGTGCGGCGTCATCCCGTTGAACGGCATCGTGCGCCACGGGTGATCGGCCGGCGCCGGCTGCGGAAACCACACGTCGCCGCCATAGCCGGCGAGATGGCCGGACGTGAGCGCATTCACGACCGCGTCGCGGTCGACCAGCTTCGCGCGCGCGGTGTTGATCAGGTACGCGCCGCGCTTCATCCGCGCGATCATCGCCGCGTCGAACAGGTGCTCGGTCGACGGGTACAGCGGAATCTGCAGGTTGACGATATCGACGGCGCTCGCGAGCGACGCCACATCGGCGTGATATGTGAGCGCGAGCGCCTGCTCGATCGATGCATCGAGCCGGTGGCGCTGCGTGTAGTGCAGTTGCAGGCCGAACGGCTGCAGCCGGCGCAGCACGGCGAGACCGATGCGACCCGCGCCGACCGTGCCGAAATGCATCCCTTCGACGTCGTAGCTGCGCGACACGCAGTCGGCGATGTTCCAGCCGCCCTGCTGCGCGACCGCATGCGACGGCAGATAGTTGCGCACCAGCGCGAGCGTCGTCATCACCACGTGCTCGGCGACGCTGATGCTGTTCGAGCCGGTGACTTCGGCAACCGTGATGCGCGCGCGTGCGGCGGCGTCCAGATCGACGTGATCGGAGCCGATGCCGGCCGTCAGCGCGAGCCTGAGCTTCGGCGCGCGGGCGATGCGTTCCGCGCTCAGGTACGCGGGCCAGAACGGCTGCGAAATCACCACGTCCGCTTCGGGCAGCCGGCGCTCGAATTCGGAGTCGGGGCCGTCCTTGTCGCTCGTGACGATCAGCGTGTGGCCGTGCGCTTCCATATAGCCGCGCAAGCCGAGCGCGCCGGACACCGAGCCGACGAGCTCGCCGGGCCGGAAGCCAAGCGGGCCGGCCGGTGTCGGCGCGGTCTGGCCGTCCGCGTAGTGCGTGACGACCGGGATCGCGTCGCGCACGTAGCGCGGCGGATAGCCGTCGACGGGATCGGGGTAGAGCACGCACAGGACGGTGGCCATCGGGTAGTGCTCCTTTGACGGGTGAAGGCGGCACGCGGCTTGCGCGGGTCGCGTCGTGCGCCTCGCAGGCGGCCGCCGTGTTGCGCCGCAACGTTGATCACGTTCTACGCCGGTCATGGATCGCGTACAAGCTACAGTCCGGGTTTGCGTGCGCTGCGGGGCGTCTGTACCTGTTCTTTTCAGGAGGGATGTCGATAATGGGATCGTTACCTGACTTTTCGGGAGCCACGTCATGACTGGAAGCGATGCGTCCTCACGCCCCGACCTCACGCAGGGGGTCGCGCTCGACGATCTCGCCGACGGCGCGATGATCGAGGGCCATGTCGGCGACGCGGCGGTGCTGCTCGTGCGTCGCGGCGACGAGCTGTTCGCGGTGGGCGCGCAATGCCCGCACTATGGCGGCCCGCTGGCCGAGGGCCTGCTGGTCGGCGACACGATTCGCTGTCCGTGGCATCACGCGGCGTTCTGCCTGCGCACCGGTGAGATGGAGCGCGCGCCGGCGCTCGACGGGCTGCCGTGCTGGCGCGTCGAGCGGCGCGACGGCCGCGCGGTCGTCGTCGATGCGCGGCCGGCCGCCGTGCCGCCCGCGCTGAAGGCAACCGGGCTGCCCGCGTCGGTCGTGATCGTCGGAGGCGGCGCCGCTGCGATCGCGGCGGCCGTGACGCTGCGGCAGGAAGGCTATCCGCACGCGATCACGCTGCTGAGCGCCGATGCCGATCCGCCGTACGACCGGCCGAATCTGTCGAAGGATTACCTCGCGGGCACGGCGCAAGCCGACTGGCTGCCGCTGCGCGCGCCGTCGTTCTATGCCGAGCAGCGGATCGACGTGCGCTGCAATACGCGGGTCACGCGCATCGATCCCGCGCAGCGGTCGGTCGAGCTGGCCGACGGCGGCCGGGTCGACTACGGCGCGCTGCTGCTCGCGACCGGCGCCGAGCCGAACAAGCTGAACGTGCCCGGCGCCGATCTGCCGCACGTGTGTACGTTGCGCTCTCGCGCCGATTGCGATGTGCTGATCGCGAAGCTGAAAACCGCGCGCCGCTGCGTGGTGGTCGGCGCGAGCTTCATCGGGCTCGAAGCGGCCGCTGCGTTGCGCACGCGCGGGCTCGACGTGCACGTCGTCGCGCCCGATCCGCATCCGATGGGCCGCGTGCTCGGCGATGCGCTCGGCGACACGATCAAGGCGCTGCACGAAGCGCACGGCGTGGTGTTCCATCTCGGCGCGACGCCCGCGCGGATCGGGCCGGACAGCGTGACGCTGTCGAGCGGCGACGTGCTGCCGGCCGACGTCGTGCTGGTGGGTATCGGCGTGCATCCGAACGTCGAACTTGCGCAGGACGCCGGGCTCGCGGTCGAACGCGGCGTGACGGTCGACCGCTTCCTGCAGACGAGTGCGCCCGGCATCTATGCGGCCGGCGATATCGCGCGCTGGCCCGATCCGCTGACGGGCCAGCGGATTCGCGTCGAGCACTGGGTCGTCGCCGAGCGGCAGGGGATCGTCGCGGCGCGCAACCTGCTCGGCCAGCAGCGGCCGTTCGACGCGGTGCCGTTTTTCTGGAGCCAGCATTACGACCTGACGCTCCGCTATGTCGGGCATGCGGAGCAATGGGAGCGCGTCGAGATCGAGGGCGACCTCGGCGCGCACGACTGCTCGATCGCGTACTGGCGCGGCAACACGCGGCTCGCGGTCGTGACGATCGCTCGCGATCTCGACAACCTGAAGGCCGAAGCGGCGCTCGAGCGGCAGATGACGCCCGCATGAAAGCAGCAAGACGACACCTGCCGAACCCTTGATGGAGGCAAGATGAACCCCGACGTCCGCGCCCGTTTCGAAACCGAGTTCGCGCCGCGCATCGCGACGCGCCTGCGTGGCCTGTACCAGCCCGGCGAAGTGAAGGTCGACGTCGTGCCGCACGACGGGCAGGGCAGCCCGACCTGCATCGACGTGATCGGCCTCACGTCGACGGTCGGCTTGCCGAACCGGTTGAACGTGCGGCTCGCGTGGCGCGACGACGCGATCGCCGGCCTGCTGGCCGAGCCCGATCCCAGCCGCTTCGATCGCTATCTCGCGGCGCTGCCGGTCACGATCGAGCGCTGGCAGATGGAGCTGCCGGTCGATTTCAGCACACGGACCCAGCGCGATCGCGAGATCCTGATCGGCGACCTCGATTTCGATGCGTGACGTGCATCGCGCGACGCCGGTCGCCCGTGCGCCGATGAACCGGGTGGCGTTACCGGTCGCGCGTCTTGATCATCACGCGCCCCTGGTCGATGCCGCCGCGCAGCGCCTCGTCGCACGTCAGCCATTCGGGCGTGACGAGTTCGGGCGCGGGCAGGTCGACGGGCGCGCCGTCGCGGAAGATCCGCACCTGCGCGACCCATGCGCCGTTCGCGTTGCGCGTCGCGTCGACGCGAATTTCGTGACCCATGAAAGTGTCGGTGGCTTGCATCGAGCGGGGCCCTCCGTCGTGGATGAACGTGGTGCGTGGATCGTATCAGCATGGCGTGCGCCGCGCATCGAAAACGAACCGGCGTGGGCGTGTCACGTGCCGCGCGAGACGGGAGCGACCCTGTGGCCTTCGACCTGACTTTTTCCATCAAGGTATTCGCCGCGCTGTTCGCGATCATGAACCCGATCGCGAACATCCCGGTGTTCCTGTCGCTGACCGAAGGCGCGGCGGACGGCGTGCGCCGCAAGGTCGCGCTGACGGCCGCGATCGGCGTGACGGTCGGCTGCATCGTGTCGGCCGTCGCGGGCGGCGCGATCCTGCGCGCGTTCGGCCTGACGATCGACGATTTCCGCCTCGCGGGCGGGCTGCTGGTGCTGCTGATCGCGCTGTCGATGCTGCATGGCGCGCCGAGCCGCCAGCATGCGCCGGGCAGCGACGAAGGCGCCGATCCGGCAGCCGCCGAAAGCGTCGCGATCTACCCGCTGACGATCCCGTTGCTGGTCGGCCCCGGCACGATCGCGACGATGATCGTGCTCGGACACGGCGCGGTCTCGACCGGGCAGGAACTCGCGTTCGCGCTCGGGCTGGCCGCGTTTCTCGTGCTGCTGGCCGTGTCGCTGCTGTCGGCGCCGCTGATCGGCCACTACCTGTCGCCGCGCGTGACGGCTGTCACGCAGCGCCTGATGGGGATGATTCTCGCGGCGATCGCGATGCAGATGATCGTCGCGAGCCTGAAAGCCGCGTTCAGGCCGCCGCATTGAGCGCGCCCGTTCGGATTGCATGGAGTCGCTGATGAACACGCTGATCGTGTTGTCCTACCCGGATCTTGATGCGGCGCGTCGCGCGCTGGCCGAACTCGGCACGCTGCGCGACCGGCACGTCGTCGCGCTCGCGGGGATCGTGATCGTCGAGTGCTCGACCGACGGACAGTTGCGCACGCATGCAGTCGATCCGGGCCGCGTGGCATCCGGATCGCTGCTCGACAGCGTCGTTGCGCACATCGAATCGTCGCTCGACGCATGGCGCGAGCGGCCGGTCGACGATGCGCTGACCGATCGCGTCGCGCGCAAGGCGCGCCCCGGCACCGTCTCGCTCGGGCTGGCCGCGACGCAGGTCGACATCTACGCGTTGAGCGCGGCGCTCGGGCCGCTGGGCGGTGACGTGGTCGACACGACGCTGTCGATCGACGACGAACTGAAGCTCGTCGAAGCGATCTCGAACGCGCGCGACGGCGGCATCGGCAGCGGCCCGGCGACGGACTGACGCGCCGGCTCGATTCCTCCTCGAAAACGCAGCGCTTCCTGTCCGTGCCTCACGGCGCGCCGCACAGGCGCACGCCTTGCTCGATTCGCTCGACGGTCTCATTCACCGTTTCCGCTTTCGACAAGGAGGGCCTGACATGAAAGCAGTCGTATTTCACGGCATCGGCGACATTCGCATCGACACGGTGCCCGATCCGGAAGTCTCCGCGGCGACCGACGCGGTCGTGCGCCTGACCGCCAGCGCGATCTGCGGCACCGATCTGCACATGGTGCGCGGCACGCTGGGCGGCATGAAGCCGGGCACGATCCTCGGCCACGAGGGCGTCGGCATCGTCGAGGCGGTCGGGCGCGACGTGCGCAACCTGCGGCGCGGCGATCGCGTGCTGATTCCGTCGACGATCGCGTGCGGCAGCTGCGCCTACTGCCGCGCGGGCTACACCGCGCAATGCGACGTCGCGAACCCGGGCGGGCCGCGCGCGGGCACTTCGTTCTTCGGCGGGCCGGCGGAAACGGGCCCGGTCGACGGGCTACAGGCCGAATATGCGCGCACGCCGCTTGCGCATGCGAGCCTGATTCGCCTGCCCGACGCGATCGACGACGATCGCGCGATCCTGATGTCGGACATTTTCCCGACCGGCTATTTCGGCGCGCAGCTCGCGGAAGTGAAGCCGGGCGATACCGTCGCCGTGTTCGGCGCGGGGCCGGTCGGGCAGTTCGCGATCGCGAGCGCGAAGCTCATGGGCGCCGGGCGCGTGATCGCGATCGACCGGATCGCGTCGCGGCTCGAGATGGCGTGCGGGCAGGGCGCCGAGATCGTCGATTTTTCCGAGGACGATCCGGTCGATACGATCCTGCGGCTCACCGGTGGGATCGGCGTCGATCGCGTGATCGACGCGGTGGGCGTCGACGCGATGCGCGCGACGCACGGGCCGGCCGCAGCCGATCGCGACGCCGCGCGCGCGTTCGATGCGGAAGTCGACGCGATCGCGCCGCACCGCAAGCCGGACGGTCGCAACTGGGTGCCGGGCGACGGGCCGTCGCAGGTGCTGCAATGGGCGGTGCGTGCGGTCGCGAAGGCCGGCACGATCTCGGTGATCGGCGTGTATCCGCCGGCCGCGCGCGTGTTTCCGATCGGCGACGCGATGAACCGCAACCTGACGATCAAGATGGGCAACTGCAATCACCGGACGGTGACGCCGCCGCTCGTGGAGCTGGTGCGCAGCGGCGCGTTCGACCCGCTGTCGGTGCTCACGCGCAGCGAGCCGCTGACGAACGCGATCGATGCGTATCGCGCGTTCGACGTGCGCGAGCCGGGCTGGATGAAGGTCAAGCTGACGCCATGACGACGACACGAACCGAAACCGGGAGCATTGCGATGAACGATCGATACGACAACTGCATGGCCGCGTGCGACGCCTGCGCGCACGCGTGCGACACCTGTGCGGCATCCTGTCTTGCGGAGCGCGACGTGCATGCGCTGGCCGCGTGCATTGCGCTCGACATCGAGTGCGCGCAGCTGTGCCGCTTCGCATCGGGCGCGATGGCGCGCCGCAGCGGGCTCGCACCGCGCATTTGCGCGCTGTGCGCGCATGCGTGCGACCTGTGCGCGGCCGAGTGCTCGCGGCATGCGCACGAGCATTGCCGCCGCTGCGCGCTCGCGTGCGAGGCCTGCGCGGCGATGTGCCGCGCGATGGCCTGAGTGCTTACGACGTGCCCTGAACCCGCCGCGCGACGCGCTGCAGCAACGCATCGAGCACGGCCATCTCGACGGGCTTCACGAGATGGTCGTCGAAGCCTGCGCGTTCGGTGCGCGCGAGGTCGGACGCGCGCGCATGGCCCGACAGCGCGACGCAGGTCGTGTCGCGCAGCGTGTCGATCGCGCGCAATTCCTGCAGCAGCGTGAAGCCGTCGATGTCCGGCATCGTCAGGTCGAGCAGCATCAGCTGCGGCAGGTAGTCGCGCGCGAGGGCCAGCGCGTCGGCCGCGTTGTACGCGACCCGCGGCGCATGCCCTTTCAACTGCAGCAGCACCGCGAGCGTATCGGCCGAATCGCGGTTGTCGTCGACGACGACGATGCGCAGCGGCGCGTCCGCCGGCTGTTCAGGCACGGCCGGTGCGGGCAGTGCGGCGCGCTCGGCGCGCATCGTGTGCGCGATCGGCAGCCAGACCGTGAAGGTCGCGCCGTGGCCGGGCCCGTCGCTTTCCGCGACGATCCGCCCGCCGTGCAGTTCGACGAACGACCGGCAGATCGCGAGACCGAGCCCGAAACCGCCGGACGGAGAGCGGCCCGGTGCATCTTCCTGTTCGAACAGGTCGAAGATCGTTTCGAGCGCACCGGGCGCGATGCCGACGCCGCGATCGACGACGCTGATCGCCACCGACGGCCCTTCGATTCGCGCACCGACGTCGATTCGGCCGCCGTGCGGCGAGAATTTCGATGCGTTGTCGAGCAGGTTGTGCAGCACTTGGACGAGCCGTGCGTCGTCGCCGTGCAGCACCACGGAGTCGGCCGGCAGGTCGACGCGGATCCATTGCCCGCGCGCGGCCAGCTTCGGCTGGATGCTCTCGACGCCGCGGCACACGATATCACGCACGCTGACCGGGCGAGCGTCGAGTTCGATCTTGCCGGCCGTGATGCGCCCGACGTCGAGCAGATCGTCGACGAGCCGCGTCAGTTGCCCGACCTGGCGGTGCACGGCGTCGCGACACTGCGCGAGCGCGGGCGGCGGATCGGACAGGCTCTGCAGCACGCCGACCGAATTGCGCAGCGGCGCGAGATGATTGCGCAGTTCGTGCGCGAGCGTCGCGATGAACACGCTGAGCCGCTGCGTCGATGCTTCGAGCTCCTCGAGCCGCTTGCGCTCGGTCATGTCGCGCGTGATCTTGATGAAGCCGCACAGCTCGTGCGTCGCGTCGTACACCGGCGTGATCGTCACGCTCGCCCAGAACTGCGTGCCGTCCTTGCGCACGCGCCAGCCCTCGTCCTGGAAGTGGCCATGCGCGGCGGCCAGCGCGAGCCCCTGCGACGGCCGGCCGGCCGCGATCGCGTCGGTCGGATAGAACAGCGAGAAATGGTGACCGACGATTTCGGCCGCGTCGTAGCCCTTGATGCGCGCCGCGCCGGCGTTCCACGTCGCGACGTTGCCGTACGGATCGAGCATGAATACCGCATAGTCGGTGATCGACTCCACCACGGTCTGGAACCGGAATTCGGCGAAGCGGTGCTGCAGGTCGTGCGGATCGGACAAGCCGGGCGGCGGCGGATGCGGTTGGAGATCGGCGTCGTCTTTCTTCATCGGAGCGGCAAGTTGGAAATACGGGCGGCCGCGGGTCGCCGGCCCGCCCCCGGACGCGCCGGCGGCGGCCATACGGAGCGATTGGCACGTCCGAAAGGATAAAGGAACTCGATTCGGCTGATCAATGGGCGCGCATCGGCCGTGCCGTGCGCCGGGATGGGCGCCGGCGCGACCGGCGGTAGCCGGCCCGGCATGCCGATTGCACGACCTGCTGGTCCATCCGCCGCGCGCCGGTCGTCCGGCCCCGCGCGCGGCGGCAAGCCACGCAAGGAGATCGACATGAACAGCACGCTGAATCCCGACAACGAACCGGCCGGCCCGGACGACGACAACGCGAGCCGCGGCCGCGACGGCCGCGCGCTCGGTCCGAGCGACTCGTCCGACAGCGGCAGCGACACGGCGGGCGCGCGGCGCCATCCGTTCGACGTCGATTCGCCGCTCGACGATCACGCGCTCGAACGCGGCGATGCCGCGCTCGGCAGCGACACGGACCGCGCGGGCACCGGCGAGCGGGCATCGGCGGACGGCGACTCGACGCTCGAGGAAGGCGCCGACATCGAGCCGGACCGCACTGAGCGGCTGAGCGAGCCCGGTCGCACCGACGAACCGGACGAACCTGGCGGCGCGCCGTGACGCCCGGCACGCAAAAACTGCAATCGCGTTGCAGATTGGGGCGCCCGACGGCTTCCCGGCGCTGCGACGCGCAACCGTCGCGGTACGGCCATGTCGCCGGCACGCGATTTGCATTCACCCGACCGACGCGCGCCGCGCCGCGGCATGGGGCCGTGCGCGGCGCAGGCGATCAAGGAGAGACACGATGCAACGACGATATCCCGGACGGTCCGGCGAGCGCGGTGGCCCGCCCGACTGGCACGAGCGCAACGAACGCGCGTACCGGGGCGCTGGCGAGCGCGGCATCCCGGACGACCCCGCACGGTGGCCGGAAGAAGACTACGAATCGGCTTACCGCCGCTTCGCGAGCGAGGACGTGGGCCCGGAAGACTGGGGCAGCGAATGGACCGAGCGCGCCGCGCGCCCGGTCGACCCGCGGCGCGCTGCCGCCGACCCGGACTGGCCGGGCGGCGCGCGCCAGCCGGCGCGGACCCCCGAGCGCGGCTACGGCGACCCGGGTCGCCGCGCGGAAGGCCGCGAAGGCCGGTACGGCGGCGAGCGCCCGGAATTCCGCGGCCAGCACCGGATGGGCTGGTACGGCGGCGAGCGCGACCCCGGCGATCCGCGCTATGGCGGCAGCGCGCCCGACCTGTCGCGCTTCGGCCGGGACACCGAACGCGAAGCGCTGCGTCATCGCCGCGGGCCGAAGGGCTATACGCGCTCGGACGAACGGATTCGCGAAGACGTCTGCGAGCGGCTCGCGCATGCGCTCGAGATCGACGTGAGCGACGTGACCGTGCAGGTACGCGACGGTCGCGTCGAACTGGACGGCACGGTGCCGGCCCGCTGGATGAAGCACGACATCGAGGATCTGGCCGACGGCTGCATGGGCGTGCAGGACGTCGAGAATCGCGTGCGCGTGCGCCGCGAAGGCGAACACGATACCGGCATGGTGCTGCATCCGGACCAGCGGACGGTGACGCCGACCCAGCCCGCCGCGCGCGACCCCGAGCCCGGCACCGTGGTGCGCGGCCGCGAGCGTGAACCGCGCCACTGAGCGCCGATGCGTGACATGGCGCGCCCCCGACCGCGAGCACTGCGTGCATGACGACCGGACTCGACGAAACGCCAACCAAGGACCGTGACGCGGCGGCAGGCCGCGCGCGCCAGGGCCGCCGCCGCGACGAACGCGGCCTGCGGGTGCGGATCGCGGTCGAACTCTGGCGCGCGATCTGGCATTACCGTGCGCGCGTGCTGGCGGCGATCGTGCTGCTGGTGCTCGCGAAAGCGGCGGCCGTGTCGGTGCCGCTGCTGCTCAAGGACATCGTCGACGGCTTCGGCCGCGCGGCCGGCCAGCCCGTCGCGTGGCCGGTACTGCTGCTGTTCGCGTACGCGGTGGTGCGCTTCGCGTCGAACGCGCTGAACGAAGTGCGCGACATGACGTTCGTGCAGGTCACGCAGCACACGGTCGCGTCGTTTACCGTGCGCACGTTCGGCCACCTGCATCGGCTCGGCGCGCGCTTTCATGCGCAGCGCGAGACGGGCGCCGTCGTGCGCGATCTCGAGAAAGGCACGGCCGGCATCGGCTATCTGCTCGGCGTCGCGGTGTTCACGGTCGTGCCGACGGCCATCGAGATCGGCTCGGTGCTCGTGATCGTCGTCGGCAAGTACGGCGGCGGCTTCACGGCGATCATTTTCGTCACGTTCGCCGTCTACGCGGCGTATACGGGGGTGTTCACGCGTCGGCGCATGCGTTACCAGCGGCGCGTGAACGCGCTCGAGGCCGAGTCGAATGCGCGCGTGGTCGACAGCCTGCTGAACGTCGACACGGTCAAGTACTTCGCGCGCGAGGACGTCGAGCGCGACCGGCTCGACCGCGTGCTGGACGAATGGCGCGAAGCCGGCGTGGACAACCAGTACGCGCTGTCGACGCTGCATATCGGGCAGAGCGCGTGCATCGGCGCGGGGATCGCGGCCGTGATGCTGCTGGCTGGGCAACATGTCGCGCGCGGCACGATGACGGTGGGCGATCTCGTGCTGATCAACGCGTACATCATCCAGATCAGCCTGCCGCTGAATGCGCTCGGCTTCGTGTTCCGCGAAGCGAACGACGCGATGACGAACATCGAGCGCCTGTTCGGGCTGCTCGATGCGCGCGGCAAGCCGGGCGAGGACGGCGACGCGCCCGGCGCGCAGCCGCTCGTCGTACGTGGCGGCACGATCGAGTTCGAGCATGTCGACTTCGGCTACGAGCCGAGCCGGCAGATTCTGTTCGACGTGTCGTTCCGTATCGAGGCCGGGCAGACGGTCGCGGTGGTCGGCGGCAGCGGCTCGGGCAAGTCGACGCTCGCGCGCCTGCTGTTCCGGCTGTACCAGCCCGACGCGGGCACGATCCGGATCGACGGCCAGGACTTGCGGCTCGTCACCGAGCGCAGCCTGCGCGACGCGCTCGGCATCGTCCCGCAGGACACCATCCTGTTCAACGACACGCTCGCGTACAACATCGCGTACGGCAAGCGCGACGCGACGCGTGGCGAGGTGATCGCGGCCGCGCGCGGCGCGCAGCTCGACGCGTTCATCGAGCGGCTGCCCGACGCGTACGACACGCGCGTCGGCGAGCGCGGCGTACGGCTGTCGGGCGGCGAACGGCAGCGGGTCGCGATCGCGCGCGCGTTGCTGAAGGCGCCGCCGATCGTCGTGTTCGACGAGGCGACGTCGGCGCTCGACACGCGCTCGGAGCGCGCGATCCAGCAGGAGTTGATGCGCGTCGCGCAGCATCGCACGAGCCTCATCATCGCGCACCGGCTGTCGACCATCGTCGACGCGGATCGCATTCTCGTGATGGAGCACGGCCGGCTCGTCGAGCACGGCACCCACGACGAGCTGCTCGAAAGCGGCGGCGTGTATGCGCAGATGTGGTCGCTGCAGGCGAAGCAGCGCGAGCTGGAACGCACGGAAGCGAAGTTCGCGCGGCAGCCGGTGCGGATCAACCCGCTCGTGTCGCAGGTGCTCGATTCGCTGGCGGAGGCGGCCGCGCGGCGCGGCGTGCCGGTGTTCCGCCATGTGTCGGACGAGGATCTCGTCGTCAACGCCGATCCGGCCGCGCTGCGGCGCTTCGTGTGGGAGCTGTGTCGTGGCGCCATCGAAGCGAGCAGCGGCGGGCAGCTCGAGGTGCGCACCGCGCGCCACGACCCGGAAGCGCGCATCACGATCGCGTGCACGGGCGTCGACGCAACGGAACTGTCGCTGATCGATCTCGAACGGTTGCAGGACGCGATCGAGGAGGCCGGCGGCTACGTCGTGCGCGAACGCGACGATACCGGCGTGACGCTGCACGTGTCGCTGCCGATGTACGCGGTGGCGCCGGCGTCGATGCAACCCGCCGGCGCCGTGCCGAACCTGGCCGCCGGCGCGGCGGCCACGGCCAAGCCGCTCGACGGCCTGCGCATCGCGTGCGTGGACGATCACGACGAGGCGCGCGAGGCGCTCGGCGCGCTGCTGAAGGTGGCTGGCGCCGACGTGCACGCGTATGCGTCGGGCCAGGCGTTGCTGGACGACCTGTGGCGCGCGCGCCGGGCCGACTGGCCGGCGCTGCTCGTCTGCGACATCGACCTCGGCGACGACGAGGACGATGGTTACGCGGTGATGTCGCGCGTGCGTCAGCTCGACGCCGCGCGCGATCGCGACGGCCGCGCGCCGCTCGAGGCGCTGGCGTTGTCCGGCCATGCGCGCGATCGCGACCGCACGCGCGCGGTCGAAGCCGGTTTCCATGCGTACCTGACCAAGCCCGCGGTAGCGGCCGACCTGATCGCGGCGTTGCGTGCGCTCGCGTTTTCCTCCGGAGAAATCCATGCCGAACCTTCTGAATCCGACGCCACCCGAAACCCTGAACGCGCGTCGCGGCGGTAGTGCGTTCGCCGACCGCCAGGCCGCGGTGGCGGCCGTCGAGCTGCTGTTGCCGAGCCTGTCCGCCGCGCTGCAGAGCGACTTCGTCGGCGACAGCGGCTGCCTGCACATCGTGATCATGGACCCGGCGCTCGGGCCGCACGACGCGGCGTTCGAGGACGCGATCCTGTATGAGTTTTCGCTGCCCGACCCGAAGGACTGGGACGCCGACTATCGCGCTTACGCGCGGGCCAAGGCGCGGCTGTCGTGGGAAACGGGCCGCGACGGCCACGTCGTGCAGGCGCTGGAGCCGTACCGGCTGCGCGCCGGCGACACGAACCTGTGGGGCGGCGTCGCGCTCGGCGGCATCGTGGTCGGCGTGTCGGGCGCGCAGCCGTGGTTCGACGAGGCGTTCGCGGGCTGCATCGCGCACTGCCTGCGCGCGCTCGCCAAGCACCGCGCGCAGGCGACGCCCGACGGGCTCGCGATCTGAGCGCGGCGGCCCGGACCCGTTTTTACAGCCGGTTATAAAAAAGCCAGCGGGCGCGCGGCACAGCCCGACGCGGCGCGGGCGCACGCAGGCCGGCACGGTTTTCGCTGTACCTCATGCACGGACGGTTGTCGCGACAAGTGTCGCCGTCAGCCGGATGGCTTTCCGACATCGACAGGAGGTGCAGGTGAACGCGACTCACGATCCAGCCAGACCGCCGCTCGCCGGCCGGACCGCACTCGTGACCGGGGGCGGCCGCGGTCTCGGCGAAGCCATTTGCGAGGAGCTTGCGCAGCATGGCGCGCACGTCGTCGTCGCCGATCTCGACGGCGACCGCGCGGCGGCCGTCGCGCAGCGGCTCGAGCGGCACGGCGGCCACGCGGTGGGGCGGCCGCTCGACGTGCGCGACGAAGCGTCGGTGCTGCAGGTCGTGCACGACGCGCGCGAGTCGCTCGGCGACCTCGACGTGATCGTCAACAACGCGGCGATCGACGTGACCGCGCCGATCGACGACGTGAGCGTCGAGGCCTGGCAGCAGGTGCTGATGACGAACCTGTTCGGCCCGTACCTGATGTGCCACGCCGCCGTGCCGATGATGAAGGCGCGCGGCGACGGACACATCGTCAACATCGCGTCGACCGCGTCGAAGCGCGCGTGGCCGAACGCCTCCGCGTATCACGCGACGAAGTGGGGCCTGCTCGGCCTGTCGCACGCGCTGCATGCCGAACTGCGGCCGAGCGGCGTGCGCGTGTCGGCGATCGTCGCGGGCGGGATGCGCACGCCGTTCCTGCTCGACCGCTTTCCGGACATCGACGAGGAGACGCTGCAGCCGCCGGAGCACGTGGCGGCCGCCGTGCGCTTCGTGCTGACGCAGCCGCCGGGCACCGTGGTGCCGGAACTGATGGTGCTGCCGATGAAGGAGACGTCATGGCCCTGAAGCGCGAACGGCGGCTGCCCGGCGCGGTGCTGCTCGACAAGGACGGCACGCTGCTGGAGGACGTGCCGTACAACGTCGATCCCGCGCACATGCGCCTCGCGCCGGGCGCGGCGCGCGCGCTGCGCACCCTCGGCGCGACCGGCATGCCGCTGGCGGTCGTGTCGAATCAGCCGGGCGTCGCGCTCGGCCGCTTTACCGAAAACGAGCTTGGCGCGGTCCGCCAGCGTCTCGCCGAACTGTTCGAAGCGAACGGCGCGACGCTGGCGGATTTTTTTTACTGCCCGCATCACCCGCGAGGCAGCGTGCCGCGCTACACCTGTGACTGCATCTGCCGCAAGCCGCGCCCCGGCATGCTGCGCCGCGCGCTGACCGCGCTCGGCGTCGTCCCCGAATGGAGCTGGATGATCGGCGACATCCTCGACGACGTCGAAGCCGGCCGCACCGCGCGCTGCGGCACGATCCTGGTCGACTGCGGCAACGAGACCGAGTGGCGCCTGAACGCCGCCCGCACGCCGCACCACGTCGTCGATCGCATCGACCTGGCCGCCGACATCGTCGTGCGCGAGGCCGTGCGCCGGCACGGCTCGTGGGTGCGGCGATGAGCACCGCCTGGAGCCGCGCCCGCCGCATCCTGTGCGTGCGGCTCGACAGCATCGGCGACGTGCTGATGACGACGCCCGCGCTGCGCGCGCTGAAGGAGGGCGGCCATGACCGCCGGCTGACGCTGCTGACGTCGCGCACGGGCGCCGCGCTCGCGAAGCACCTGCCGATGGTCGACGACGTGTGGTCCTACGACGCGCCGTGGGTCAAGCATCCGGACACGCGGGGCGACCCGGTCGCCGATCTCGACATGATCGACCGGCTGCTGGCGGGCCGCTTCGACGCGGCCGTGATCTTCACCGTCTACAGCCAGAATCCGCTGCCCGCCGCGATGATGTGCTGGCTCGCCGGCATTCCGTTGCGGCTCGCGCATTGCCGCGAGAACCCGTACGAACTGCTGACCGACCGCGTGCCGGAAACCGAGCCGGAATCGCACGTGCGCCACGAGGTCGCGCGCCAGCTCGCGCTGGTGCGCACGGTCGGCGCGACGACGTCGGACTGGCGCATGGCGTTCGAGCCGGGCGACGCGGCGCGGCGCGCGGTGCACGCACGCTTGCAGGCCGCGCTGCACCGCTTTGGCGGCGCGCGCCAGCCGGAGGCGCCGCGCGCGCGCTGGCTGGTCGTCCATCCGGGCGCGAGCGCGGCGTCGCGGCGCTGGCCGGCCGAGCGCTTCGGCGAAGCGGCCGCCGCCGTCGCGCCGCTGTTCGACGGCATCGCGGTGACGGGCAGCGCGGACGAGCGCGCGCTGGTCGACGCGGTGTGCGAACGCGCGGGGCCGCGCGCCGTGCCGCTGGCCGGCGTCTTGCCGCTCGGCGAACTCGGCGCGCTGATCGAAACGGCCGACCTGCTGCTGTCGAACAACAGCGGCCCCGTGCATCTCGCGGCCGCGCTTGGCACGCCGGTGGTCGACCTGTACGCACTGACCAATCCGCAGCACACGCCGTGGCGTGTGCCGCACCGTGTGCTGAACGTCGACGTGCCGTGCCGCAACTGCTATCGCAGCGTGTGCAATCAGCCCGGCCATCCGTGCCTGCGCGGCGTGAGCGTCGACGACGTGGTCGCCGCCGTGCACGCGTTGCTGCGCGGCAGCGCGCGCCATGCGCAACGCGCGGCCGCGCGGGCTGCCGCGCACGGCAGCGAGCCGGTCGCGGTGCCCGCATCGAACGTGCTTCCGTTCGCGCACGTCATCACGAGGAACTGACGCATGCCTGATCCGATCCATACGCTCGGCATCAACGCCGCCTTCCACGACAGCGCCGCGTGCATCGTGCGCGACGGCGTCGTGATCGCGGCGGCCGAGGACGAACGCTTCACGCACGTGAAGCACGCGAAGCGCCCGGTGCCGTTCTCGACCTGGGAGCTGCCTTTTCATGCGATCGACTATTGCCTCGCGGAAGCCGGCATCACGCTCGCGGACGTGGACCACGTCGCGTACTCGTACGACCCGTGGTTCGAACTCGACCGCGAAGGCACGCCGCAGGCGTTGACCTTGCCGCTGTCGCCGTCCGCGCATGCGCCGCGCGAGGACGGCGCGTCGCCGTGGCATCCGCTGTTCCTGTCGTCGATCGTCAACGCGCCGCGCCAGCTCGCGGGCGGCGTGCCGCATCATCTGCAGCGGCGGTTTCGCGGCGTCACGCACGACGGGCCGTTCCGCTGGCATTTCATCGAGCACCATCTCGCGCACGAGGCGAGCGCGTTTCTCGCGGCGCCGTTCGAGCGCTGTGCGGTGATGACGATGGACGGGCGCGGCGAGCGCGCGACGACGAGCTACGGCGTGTTCGACGGCCGCGCGTACCGGCGGCTCGGGCAGGTCAACCTGCCACATTCGCTCGGGCTGCTGTACGAGCGCGTGACCCGCTATCTCGGCTTCCTGCACTCGTCCGACGAATACAAGGTGATGGCGCTCGCGTCGTACGGCAAGCCGGTGTTCGCCGACGAGATGCGCAAGCTGGTGCGGTATCGCGGCGAAGGGCGCTACGACGTGGTCGACGACGATCTGGCCGCGCGATTCGGCCCGCCGCGCGAACGCGGCGGCCCGATCGAGCCGCATCACTGCGACATCGCGCATGCGCTGCAACTGGTGCTCGAGGAGACGACGCTGCAGGCGGTCGACTGGCTGGCCGCCGAGACCGGCGAGCGGCAGCTCGCGATGGCGGGCGGCGTCGCGCTGAACTGCGTGATGAACGCGAAGATCCGCGATCGCGGCCCGTTCGACGACGTGTGGGTGCAACCGGCCGCCGGCGACGCGGGCACGGCGCTCGGCGCCGCGCTATGGACCGACTTCCGGATGCGCGGCGAGCGCGGCGGCTGGCGCATGGACCATGCGTATCTCGGCCCGGCCTACGACGACGATGCGATCGAGGCGTTCCTGAAGGAAGCGCAGCTGCCGTACCGGCGGCTCGCCGACGTCGCCGCGCAGACGGCCGCGCTGCTCGCCGCGAACCGCGTGATCGGCTGGTTCCAGGGGCGCATGGAATTCGGGCCGCGCGCGCTCGGTGCGCGGTCGATCCTCGCGTCGCCGATCGATCCGGACATGCAGCGCAAGCTGAACCGGATCAAGGATCGCGAGGATTTCCGGCCGGTCGCGCCGGTCGTGCTCGAGGATCGTGCGCATCACTGGTTCAGCGGCGGCCGCGGCACGCCGCTGCGCGCGCCGTTCATGCTGTTCGTGTACGACGTCGTGCCGGAGCGCGCCGACAGGATTCCGGCCGTGCGCCACATCGACGGCACCGCGCGCGTGCAGACCGTCGACGAAAGCCAGCATCCGCTGCTGCATGCGCTGTTGACCGAGTTCGACGCGCTCACCGGCGTGCCGGTGCTCGTCAACACGTCGTTCAACACGCGCGGCGAACCGATCGTATGCTCGCCGCGCGACGCGATCGAATGCTTCTGGACGTCGCCGCTCGACGCGCTCGTGATCGGCCCGTTCCTGCTGGAGAAGCCGAGATGAACATGCGCGACACGCACCTGCCGCCGGTCGTGTCGGTCGTCGTGCCGACCTACCGGCGGCCCGATCTGCTCGAACGCTGCCTCGACGCGCTGTGCGTGCAGGTGTTCGATCCGACCACCTACGAGATCGTCGTCGTGGACGACGATCCGGCCGGCAGTGCGCGCGCCGTCGTCGATGCGTGCCGCGCGCGCGTGACCGACGTGCCGGTGATCCGCTACATGACCGCGCCCGACACGCAGGGGCCGGCCGGTGCGCGCAACGTCGGCTGGCGCAGCGCGGGCGGTGCGCTGATCGCATTCACCGACGACGATACGATTCCCGATCCGACCTGGCTGCGCCACGGTGCGGCCGCGCTGCTGGCCGAGCCGTCGGCGGCGGCCGCGGCCGGCCGGATCGACGTGCCGTTGCGGCCGCGCCCGACCGACTACGAACGCGACGCGGCAGGGCTCGCGCAGGCGGAATTCGCGACCGCGAACTGCTTCGTGCGGCGCGCGGCGCTCGAACGCATCGGCGGCTTTGACGAACGCTTCACGCGCGCGTGGCGCGAGGACGCCGACCTGATGTTCGCGCTGCGCGAGCATGCGGGGCCGATCGTCGACGCCGACGCCGCGCGCATCGTGCATCCGGTGCGCCCCGCGCGCTGGGGGTCGAGCATCGGCGCGCAGTCGAAGGTGTATTTCGATGCACTGCTGTACAAGAAGCACCGCGCGACCTACCGCCGTCATATCCGGCCGACGCCGCCGTGGCATTACTACGCGGCCGTGCTTGCCGCGCTCGGCGCGATCGGCTGTTTCGCGGCTGGCTGGCCGGCGCCGGCCATCGTGTGCGCGGCAGTGTGGGCCGCGATTACCGCGGGGTTCTGCGCGAAACGGTTGCGCGGCACGCAGCTCACGGCGTCGCACGTGGCCGAGATGATCGTCACGTCCATCGCGATTCCGCCCGTGTCGCTGTATTGGCGCATGCGCGGCGCGCTTCACTTCCGGGTGATGTTCCTATGAAGCTCGATCCCAGCGTCGATTCCGACGGCCTGCGCGGCCCGAAGCGGATCGCGGTGTTCCGCGCGTTGCAGCTCGGCGACATGCTGTGCGCGGTGCCCGCGCTGCGCGCGCTGCGACGCGGCGAACCCGACGCGCGCATCACGTTGATCGGGCTGCCGTGGGCGCGCGAATTCGCGTCGCGCTTCTCGGACTACATCGACAGCTTCATCGCATTCCCCGGCGCGCCGGGTCTCGGCGAGCAGCCCGAACCCGACGCGGCCACGCGCGAGGCATTCATCGCCGAATGCCGCTCGCGCGACTTCGATCTCGCGATCCAGCTGCACGGCAGCGGCGCGCACACGAACGCGATCGTCGCGTCGCTCGGCGCGACGCGCACGGCCGGCTTCGTGCCGGCCGACGGCGGCACGACCGCGCTCGACTGCGCGCTCGCGTGGCGCGACGACGAACCCGAAGTGACGCGCTATCTGGCGCTCACGCGCAAGCTCGGCTACGCGGACTGGGGCGACTACCTCGAATTCCCGCTCGGCGGCCTCGACTACGCGCTGTGGCACGTGCTCTGCGACGAACACGCGCTCGACCCCGGCCGTTACGTGATCGTCCATCCCGGCGCGCGGATGGCGTCGCGACGCTGGCCGGTCGAACGCTTCGCGCAGGCCGCGCGGCAGCTCGCCGACGACGGCTGGCAGATCGTGCTGACCGGCACGCGCGCGGAACTGGCGCTGGCGAGCGCGTTCGCCGAGCATCTCGGGCGGCCGTGCGTGAACCTGTGCGGCCGCACGCCGCTCGGCGCGCTGGCCGCGCTGATCGCCCGCGCGCGGCTGCTGTTGTGCAACGACACGGGCGTGTCGCACGTCGCGGCGGCGCTCGGCACGCCGAGCATCGTCATCGCGTGCGGCAGCGATACGGCCCGCTGGGCGCCGCTCGACGCCGAACGCCATCGCGTGCTCGCGAACTACCCGGCGTGCCGCCCGTGCATGTTCGAGTCGTGTCCGTACGGGCACGAGTGCGCGACGGCGATCGGCGTCGGCGAAGTGATCGACCGGGCGGGCGAACTGCTCGCGGAGGAGAGACGTCATGTCACGTAAGCGGTTGCGCGTGCTGACCTGGCACGTGCATGGCAATTACCTGTATTACCTGTCGCAGGCGCCGCACGATTTCTACATCGTGACGAAGCCGCAGCATCCGCCCGGCTACGCGGGCCGCGTCGGGCACCTGCCGTGGGGCGACAACGTCCATGAGGTGCCGGCCGAATGCGTGCGCGACACCGCATTCGACTGCGTGCTGTACCAGCACGTGAAGCATTATCAGCACGACCGCCTGCGGCTGCTGAGCGAAGCGCAGCGCGCGCTGCCGACGCTGTTCGTCGAGCATGATCCGCCGCGCGAGCATCCGACCGACACGCTGCATCCGGTGCAGGACCCGAACGTGTTGCTGGTGCACGTGACGCCGTTCAACGCGCTGATGTGGGACAACGGCGTGACGCCGACGCGCGTGATCGAGCACGGCGTGCTGATGCCGGAAGGCGTCGAGTATCACGGCACGCTGCCGAAGGGCGTGGCCGTCGTGAACAACCTTGCGCGCCGCGGCCGGCGCCTCGGCGCGGACCTGTTCGAGGTCGTGCGGCACAGCGTGCCGATCGACCTGGTCGGGATGGGCTCGACCGATCTCGGCGGGATCGGCGAAGTGCCGAACCCGGCGCTGCCGCAATTCCTGTCGCACTACCGGTTCTTCTTCAACCCGATCCGCTACACGAGTCTGGGGCTCGCGGTGATCGAGGCGATGATGATCGGGCTGCCGATCGTCGCGCTCGCGACGACCGAGATGGCGCAACTCGTGAAGACCGGCAGCAACGGCGTGGCCGATACGCGGCCGGCCGTGCTGATCGACGCGATGCGGATGTTGATTCGCGATCCGGACCTGGCGCGCGAATGGGGCGCCGCAGCCAAACGCGACGCGTGCGAGCGATTCGGCATCGAGCGGTTCGCGCGCGACTGGGACGCCGCATTGCGCGACGTGACGGGGTGACGGCGTGATGGCGTGACGGCGGCGTGACCCGCCGCACTTACGGCATCGTCGCGGGCGGCGAAGTGGAGGCGCTGCCGCCGTTCGACGCGTTCGCGGCCGGCGGCGCGCTGCCGCTGGCTGCATTGCGCTCGCTTTCGGGCAGCAGCGCGAGCCGGTTGTACAGCGTTTTCAGGCTGATGCCGAGCGCCTTGGCGGTGCGCGGCTTGTCGCCGTTGAAATGCCGTAGCGACGCGACGATGAAGCGCTGCTGCGTATGCGCGAGCGTCGTGCCGATATGCAGCGTCATCGCGTTGTGACGCACTTCCTCGCGCGGCGGCGGGCGGCGCGGCAACTGCAGCTCGATCTGCTCGTCGGCGAGGATGAACGCGCGCTCCAGCGTATTGCGCAGTTCGCGCACGTTGCCGGGCCACGTGTACGCGCGCAGCGCCTTCATCGCCTGTGTCGACAGCCGTTTGCGCGTGCGGTGCCGCGCGTTCAGCCGTTCGACGATCTGCAGTGCGATGTCGCCGACGTCGTCCTCGCGCTGCCGGAGCGCAGGCACGTGCAGCGCGATCGGTGCGATCCGGTAGAACAGGTCTTCGCGCAGCGCGCCGCTGCGCAACGCCTCGACCGGATCGTGATGGGTGGCCGCGACGATTCGCACGTCGAGCGGAATCGCCTCGTGGCCACCCACGCGCACGATCGTGTTGGTTTCGAGCGTGCGCAGCAGCTTGACCTGCAATTCGAGCGGCATCTCGGCGATCTCGTCGAGAAACAGCGTGCCGCCGCGCGCGGCCTCGAACATGCCCACATGTTGTGCAACGGCACCCGTGAAGCTGCCTTTTTCGTGGCCGAACAGCTGCGACTCCGCGATGTCCTTCGGAATCGCGCCGCAATTGACGGGCACGAACGGCCCGCGACGGCGCGGGCTCATGTCGTGAATGAGCCGGGCGACGATATCCTTGCCCGCACCGCTTTCGCCGACCACCAGCACACTCACGCGGGTGGCGGCGACGCGCGACACTTTCAGCAGCAGTTCCTGAATTGTTCGCGAACGGCCGAACAGTCGCGTGCCGTCATCGTCGGATTTCGACATGGAGTATGACCGGGTTGGGAAGTTTTGACCGAATGCGTCGTGACCAGGTAAAAAATGACGTGGCACACGTCGTCTTTCACGTACGCAGGATACCTTTTATACCGATTCGCCGACATTGAATCTGGCAATGCGGCTTACGTCAGCAGATAGATTTATTCGATGGGTCGCGAATGGACGACATCGTTCTTCTATACTGCTAAGCACCTGTTTTCCCATGTGGGACAGCTTGTCTGTCCGTTCGTGTGCAGCGTTGAAGATGCCGTCTTGGGCCAGCGCACGTTCCCTTGTTTGGAAAAATGCATGCGTGGCGCTGGCCCCCCGGAAGGGCCGAGCGCCGCGTCATGCTCGTCGCGAATACGTCGCGTATTCGCTTCGTCGCCATCCGCGCGCTCGGCCCTTCCGGGGGCCGGCGCAAGCCCGTCATCAGCATGAACGGGCCCCATGACGTGCATTGCGCCGCACGTGTCGCGGTGCCGGCCGACGTACCTGCCGGGCCGCATTACAAGGAGTCTCGATGCCTTACGTCCTGATCGTCGAAGACGACGCCGATACGCGAACGATGCTGGCCACGCTCGCGCGCACGCAGCAACTGACGTGCGATACGGCGGCGACGCTTGAAGAAGCGCGCACGCTCGTCTCGACGCATACCCCCGATCTCGTGCTGTGCGACCTCGTGCTGCCCGACGGCAACGGGATGGATCTGTTCGACGCATTGCCCAAGCGCGCACATTGCGAAATAGTATTGACCACCGGCCACGCGAGCCTCGAAACTGCGATCGACGCATTGCGCCGCGGCGCGACCGATTACCTGGTGAAGCCGCTCAACATGCAGCGGCTGAACAGCATCTTCGCGCGCGTGCCGCGCACGACCGCGCTGCACGAGGAAATCGCC
The DNA here is from genome assembly GCF_015712265.1 of Burkholderia sp. 9777_1386. NCBI lineage: Bacteria > Pseudomonadati > Pseudomonadota > Betaproteobacteria > Burkholderiales > Burkholderiaceae > Burkholderia > Burkholderia sp. 9777_1386. The sequence continues at coordinate 144,976 of NZ_JACCQB010000009.1, forward strand.
GAGTTGCGCTCGGAATTGCAGCGCCTCGGCCGTTTCGGCCGCATGCTCGGCAGCTCGCCCGCGATGCAGGCCGTGTACGACGCGATCGGCCGCGTCGCGCGCACCGAAGCGTCGGTGCTGCTCACCGGCGAGTCGGGCACCGGCAAGGAACTTGCCGCGCAGACGGTGCACGACTTGAGCCTGCGCCGCCGCGGCCCGTTCCTCGCGGTGAACTGCGGCGCGATCGCCGCGAATCTCGTCGAGAGCGAGATGTTCGGTCACGACCGCGGCAGCTTCACCGGCGCGGAACGTCAGCACAAGGGCTTCTTCGAACGCGCGGACGGCGGCACGCTGTTTCTCGACGAAATCACCGAGATGCCGCTCGAATCGCAGGTCAAGCTGCTGCGCGTGCTGGAGACCGGGCGCGTCACGCGGCTCGGCTCGACGCGCGAGATCGACGTCGACGTGCGCATCGTCGCCGCGACCAATCGCGACCCGGAAGCCGCGAAGGCGGACGGCAAGCTGCGGCCCGACCTGTTCCACCGGATCAACGTGTTCCCGATTCCGCTGCCGTCGCTGCGCGAACGCGGCGACGATATCCCGATGCTCGCCGACGCGTTCCTGCAGCGCTACAACGAAGAGAGCGGCCGCAACCTGCGCTTCTCGCCGGCCGCGCGCGAAGCGCTGAAGACCTACGAATGGCCCGGCAACGTGCGCGAGCTGCGCAACTTCGTGCAGCGCGCGAGCATCTTCACCGACGCCGACGTGATCGACACATTGCCGCCGCCGATCATGGACGAGCTGTCCAGCATGGTCGATTCGCATGAAGATCGCGTGACGGTGCCGTTCGGCACGCCGCTCGAGGAAGTCGACCGCAAGCTGATCCTCGGCACGATCGCGCAATGCGGCGGCGTGAAGGCGCAAGCGGCCGAGGTGCTCGACGTCAGCCTGAAGACGATCTACAACCGGCTCGCGCAACTGGAAGACGAAGCGGAGAAGCCGGATTCCTGATGCCGCTACGACCGCGTTCATGTTTCCGTTCCGGCCTCGCGGCGCGTATCGCGCTCGAGGCGGCGGCGCATGCGTTCGACGTGCGGCGGGATCGTGCGTCGTTCGCGCAGGATCCATGGCAGGCCGGCGAACGTGCGTACGATCGCGCGTTCGCGGCGCAGCAGCGGCAGCATGCGCAGGGTATGCCGCCACGCGGCCGGGGCCGGCCACCTGAGCCACGCGGTCCACACCGCGTTGCGGGCAGCGGTGCGCGCGCGCGTGGGCCGGTCGCGCTGCAGCGACGGGTAGTGATGGACGGTCAGGCGCGGTGCATACACGAGCCAGTGCCCCGCGCGATACAGGTCGAGCGCGAGCAGCGCTTCCTCGCCGCCGAGGAAGTAGTGCGGATGGTAGCCGCCCGCGCGCATGAACGCGTCGCGCCGGAACGCGGTCGCGCCGGCCAGCAGCCCGAGGATCGGCCGGCCCGGCAGCGCGACGGGCGCGTCGAGCGGGCTGTCGGCCATCAGCCGGCAGGTCGGGTCCTCGCGTTCGTCGGGGCCGACCAGCACGCGCGCGGTGACGGCCGCGACGTGCGGATACGCGTCGAGCAGGTTCGCGGCTTCGGCGATCGAGCCGGGCGCCCACCACGTGTCGTCGTCGCAGAACGCAACGTGGCGCGTGCGGGCGACGGCGACGCCGAGGTTGCGGCCGGCCGCGCCCAAGTTGCCCGGCGCATGCACCAGCGCGACATGCGGAAAGCGGTCGCGGATCAGCGTGGCCGTGTCGGCGTCCGCCGCGTTGTCGACGACGACGATCGCCGGCCGGTCGGGCAGCACGGACAGGTGTTCGAGCGTGCGCGCGAGTTCGGCGGCGCGCCGGCAGGTCAGCACGATCGCGGTCACGCGCGGCTCGCCCGGCGGCAGCGCGACGCGCGCGGGCGTTACGCGGACGTGACGTCGCATTCGAGCCGCCAGATCGTTTCGGGTTCGCGGAGAGCGGCACGCATATGAGGTTCCAGCAGCGTTACCTGGCTCGCGTACGCATCGACGGCGGCGGCTTTCGCGGCGACGCTGTTCGGGTCGCCGGCGGCCGGCGCCGCGACCGGATGCGCGGTCCAGCCGCGCTCGCGCCATTCGATCACGCGCCTGGCCATCAGCCCGTCGATGCGGCGATACGGCACGTCCTCGTAGAAGCGCCAGACGTGCGACGGATCGTCGGCACGCAGCAGCGACAGCATGGCCGCCTGCACTTGCAGATGATCGCGGTGGAACAGGCCGGCCGGCGCGAGCACGCCGAAGCCCGGGTGCGCGTCGAGCGCCGCGGCCACGCGTGTCGCGATCGCGGTCGACGTAGTCGGTACGCCGTACTGATCGTCGAGGAAATCGAGCCACACGGGGCGGGCGCCGAGCAGCGCGAGCGCGCGGCGGTCTTCGTCGCGGCGCGCGCGCACCGCTTCGTCGGCGTGGCGGAAGCCCGCACGCTGATCCCACGGGGGCGCGGGCGTGCCGTGCGGCGGGATGCCCGCGAACACGGTGACGACGATCGAGCCGGGCGCCTGCGCAAGCAGTTGCCCGCAACTGAAGACGGCATCGTCGAGATGCGGCGAGACGACGAGCCAGCGTGTCGGGTCGGGCATGGCGTGAAGTTCTCCATCGTGAGCGGCCGGGCCGCCGGTTCCGATCGGCCAGCATGCGTCGTGCCCGCGGGCGGCGCCCGCGCCGGCCGCTGTCGACTGTCCCCGCAGGAGCGTGTCCAATGACCGAAATTGCACGGCCGCAGGCCGGAAATTACGCAACGGCCGTGATGCTGGTCGCGATCGCGACCGTGTTGCAGACGCTCGCGATCCGGTTCGGCGGCGTGAATCTGCCGTTCGTGCTGTATTACCCGCTGCTCGCCGGCGCCGCGTGGGCGACGTCGTTCGTGTTCGGCATCGTGTCGACGGTGGTCAGCGGGCTGCTCGTCTGGACGCTGTTCCTGTCCGATCCTGCCGCCTATACGACGCCGCTGCCCGACCGGCTCGTGCAGCTCGGCACGTTCATCCTGATCGGCGCGCTGGTGTGCGCGGTCGCGTCGCTGCTGCATCACACGCGGCTGACGAACGATCGCGCGCGCCGACGCGAGGCGGCCGCGCGCCGGCAGTTCGAGGCCGTGCTGCGCGCCTTGCCGCACGGCGTGATCGCGACCGACCCGAACGGGCGGCTCACCTATCTCAACGCGGCCGCGGCCAAACTCGTCGGCTGCCGGCCGGACGAGGCGGTGGGGCGGCCGGTGCGCGACGTGCTGCGGATCGTCGATCACGAAGGCCGCCGCGTGCCGACCACGCCGCTCGACCATGCGCTCGGCGGCGCCGAGGCGACGTCCGACCGGCACTGGCTGCAGGCCGGCAGCGGCGAGCCGGTGCCGATCGTCGCGGTCGCGTCGCCGATCGGCGATGCGGAAGGCAACCTGGACGGCGCGGTGCTGCTGTTGCGCGATGCCGGCGCGGACCGCGCGCGCATCGATGCGTCGCGGCTCCAGCATGCGGTCGTCGAGGCGTCGCCGGACGCGATCGTCGGGATCGACGCCAGCGGCCGCATCGCGAGCTGGAACGCGGCTGCGCAGCGGCTCTTCGGCTACGACGAGGCCGACGCGCGCGGCCGCAGGTTCGACACGCTGATCGCGCGGCGCTGGCTGCGGCTCAATCCGCTCGCCGACGCGTTCGACGCGATGCAGGAACCGGTCGGGCCGCTCGAACTGTTGTGCGTGCGGCGCGACGGCCGGCGCTTTCGGGCGACGGTGTCGGCGTGCCCGGTGCAGGGCGACGCGCGGGCGTGCGTCGCGCTGTCGCTGACGCTGCGCGAGACCGGTGCGCAGCGTCGTCGCGACCTGCGGGCGCAGCGCTCGCTGCAGGGCGCGCGCGATGCGCGCGATCAGGCCGATACGTCGAACCGGCTGAAGGACGAGCTGCTGGCCACGGTGTCGCATGAATTGCGCACGCCGCTGAACGTGATCTACGGGTGGATCGAGGTGCTGCGCAACACGGGCGACCACGCGTTGCAGCATCAGGCGATCGACGCGATCGACCGCAGCGCGCGTTCGCTCACGCGGATGGTCGGCGACATCCTCGATGCGTCGTCGCTCGCGACCGGCAAGCTGCGGCTCGACGCGACGCCGGTCGACGTCGTGCGGTTGTTCTCCGATCAGGTCGGCACGTTCCAGACCGCCGCCTCGTCGGCCGGCATCATGCTCGAATTCGACTGCGACGCGTCCGCGTGCATCGTGTCGGGCGATGCCGAGCGGTTGCGGCAGATGCTGTCGAACCTCATCTCGAATGCGATGAAATTCACGCCGGCCGGGGGCAGCGTGACGGTCGGCCTCGCGCGCGACGGCACGCAGGTGGTGCTGACCGTGGCCGATACGGGGCAGGGCGTCGCGACCGAGTTCCTGCCGTACGTGTTCGACATGTTCCGCCGCGCGGACGATTCGCCCGCGTCGCCGCGACGAGGGCTCGGTCTCGGCCTGTCGATCGTGCGACATATCGCGCAACTGCACGGCGGCAGCGTGAGCGTCGCGAGTGCGGGCCGCGATCGCGGCACGACGTTCACGGTGACGCTGCCGGCCGGCTGGCAGCCGGCCGGCGCGATGGCGTGGAGCATCGCGCAGGCGCGCGGTCGGCGCGAGGCGCTCGTGCTCGACACGCAGCGCATCCTGATCGTCGACGACGACGCGACCACGCGGGCCAGTCTCACCGCCGCGCTGACCACGTTCGGCGCGGCGGTCGCGATCGCGTCGTCGGGCCGCGAGGCGCTCGCGATGGTGGCCGACATGCGGCCGACGGTCGTGCTGTCCGACCTCGCGATGCCCGACGGCGACGGCTTCTGGCTGCTGGAGGCGTTACGGCGCGGCGCGACGAACGGCGACAGCGGCCCGCTCGACGTGCGCGTGCTGGCCGTCACCGCGCACGCGGGCCTCGCCGACGAACGCCGCGCGCTGGAGGCCGGCTTCGACGGCTATCTGTGCAAGCCGGTCGACGTGCGCGAACTGGCGCACAAGATCGCGCACGTGACGAAGCGCGACGGCTGACGCGCGTCGCGCTTCGGTTGCTTCGGTCGCGTCAGCCGCGTCACGTCGTCGGCGCCGGCCGGTTCTGCGTATGGACCTGCGCGAGCAGATGCGACGCGATTCGCGTGCTGCGCACGAGGTCGCCGGGCGTGTGGTGCGTGACCTGGCGCTGGATGAAGTAGCGCGCGGTGTGCGCGAGCCCGTTCGCGAACGTCGTCGTCGCGCGCCAGCCGAGCCGCTTCTGCGCGGCGGCGAGATTCGGCCGCCGCTGGCGCGGATCGTCGGACGGCAGCGGCCGGAACTCGATCGGCACGGTCGCGCCGACGATCCGCACGACCTCCCGCGCGACGTCGATCATCGCGATCTCGACGTCGCTGCCGAGATTGACCGGCTCGCTCGCGTCGTCCGGTTCGTCCATCAGCCGGATCAATGCGTCCACCATGTCGTCCACGTAGCAGAACGAGCGCGTCTGCTTGCCGTCGCCGTAGACGGTCAACGGCTGTTCCGCGAGCGCCTGCGTGACGAAGTTCGACACGACGCGCCCGTCGGCCGGGTGCATGCGCGGGCCGTACGTATTGAAGATCCGCGCGATCCGCACGTCGACCCCGTACTGGCGGTGATAGTCGGAGAACAGCGTCTCCGCGCAGCGCTTGCCTTCGTCGTAGCACGCGCGGATGCCGGTCGGATTGACGCGGCCGCAATAGTGCTCGTCCTGCGGATGCACGTCCGGGTCGCCGTACACCTCGCTCGTCGAGGCCTGCAGGATGCGCGCCTTCACGCGCTTGGCGAGGCCGAGCAGGTTGATCGCGCCGTGCACGCTGGTCTTCGTCGTCTGCACCGGGTCGCGCTGGTAGTGGACGGGCGATGCCGGGCACGCGAGGTTGTAGATTTCGTCGACTTCGACGTAGAGCGGAAACGTCACGTCGTGCCGCATCAGCTCGAAGTTCGGCGCATCGAGCAGGTGCGCGATGTTGTCCTTCGTGCCCGTGTAGAAATTGTCGACGCACAGCACGTCGTGGCCGGCGGTCACGAGGCGTTCGCACAGATGCGAACCGAGAAAGCCGGCGCCGCCGGTGACGAGGACGCGTTTTCGGTCGTAGCCCTTCATTACGTATTCTCCTTGCGGTGTGCGAGCACGCCTCGCGTGGTGGCGACCGGCGTGCGCCGGCCGGTGCCGGCCGACGTGCCGGCGCGCTGCGCGTGGGCGACGTCGCGATAGATGTCGACGAGCCGGTCGGCGACGCCTTGCCAGGTGTAGAAGCGATGCGCGCGCAGGTAGCCGGCGCGGCCGAGCGCCGCGCACAGGTCCGGTTGCGCGCGCAGTTGCACGAGGCGCGCGGCCAGCGCGGCCGGGTCGCGCGGCGGCACGAGATAGCCGGTCGTGCCGTCGTCGACCGTCGTGCGGATGCCGCCCACGTCGCTGCCGATCACCGCCGTCGCGCACGCCATCGCCTCGACCGGCGTGATGCCGAACGGCTCGTACCACGGCGTCGTCACGAACACGTCGGCCGCGCTGTAGTACAGGTGCAGCGCGTCGCGATCGCGCCGGCCGACGAAGGTCACGCGGTTCGCGATGCCGAGTTCGTGCGCGAACGCGGCGAGCCGCGCGAGTTCCGGGTCGCGCGCGGGGTCGGGCGTCGCCTGGCTACCGCCGACCACGTACAGGTGGGTCGGCCGCTGCGGGTCGCGCGGCATGCGTGCGAGCGCGTCGATCACGGTGTCGATGCCCTTGCGCGGCACGAGGCGCCCCAGTTGCAGCACGACGAACGCGTCCTGCGGCCAGCCGAGCCGCGCGCGCGCATCGACGCGCGGCACCGGCCGGAATTCCCGCGCGTCGAAGCCGCACGGCACGATCTCGATGCGCGCGGTATCGGCGCGATAGTGCGTCGTCAGGTCCAGCGCATCCTGCGGGCATTCGGCGATCAGGCGGTCCGAGCGGCGCGCGAGCGTGTCCTCGATCGCGAAGCGCGCGTCGGGGAAGCCGTCGGCCGTGCCCTGGTGCAGCCGCCGCACGCGGCCGAGCGCATGGAACGTCGTGACGAGCGGGATGCCGAGCGCCTTTTTCACGCGCAGCGCCGCGTCGCCCGACATGAAGAAGTTCGCGTGCATCACGTCGACCGGATCGGGCTCGCGTCGCATTCGCGCGATCATGTACTGCGCGAACGAGCCCATGTACGGCAGCAACTGCTCCTTGGGCACGTCGGTCGGCGGTCCGGCCGGCACGTGGATCACGCGCATGCGCGGGCCGATCGGCACGACTTCCGGCAAATGCGGATTGTCGCAGCGGGTGTACACGTCGACGTCGAGGCCGCGCTCCGCGAGCTGCTTCGCGACGTTCGCGACGTAGATGTTCTGACCACCGGCATCGACGCCGCCGATCACCCCCAGCGGCGACGCATGTTCACTGATCAACGCGATTCTTTGCATGGTATTGCTCCCGGTATCGGGGCCGCGCACACGGGCCACCGTTGTCGGTGACCCGGCAATCGGCATGCCCGCTGCATTGCGGGGAAAACCGCTTCCCGGTGTGCCGAAAAATTTACAACGCGTTGGATGAAAGGGCGTCTGATCGCGGCATCCCGCTGGCATGTGGCGCATGCGGCGCGGCACGCGATTTGCGCGACCTCTGCTCACCCGCCGGCTCGCCCGGCCCGATGAAAAGGAGGTCACGATGAAGGTATTCCAGCTGCAAGCCCGCTCCCCGCGGATCCGCCGTCAGCGTGCGATGCGCACCGGCATGGCGGTCGCGATCGCCGCGGCCACCGCATGCATGGTCGTCGCGCCGAACGCGGTCGCCGCCGGCGACGATGGCGCCGCATCGTCGTCGACGTCGTCGTCGCATTCGAGCACCGGCACGAAGATCCGCGACGCGACGATCACGACCAAGGCGAAGGCCGAGCTGGTCGGCACGAGCGGCCTGTCGGCCGGGGACATCCACGTGAAGACGCGGCACGGCACCGTGACGCTCACCGGCAGCGTGCCCGACGAGCAGCAGCGCACGCAGGCCGTCAGCGTCGTGAAGCAGGTCGACGGCGTGCAGGACGTGCGCGACCAGTTGACCATCCGGCCCAAATAACCGCGACGCGACCGTAACAGGAGTCCAGTGATGAACTGCATGCTCAAACCGGTCGGCGAACAGACGATCGTGATTACCGGCGCGACGAGCGGCATCGGTCTCGTCACCGCGCGCAAGGCGGCCCGGCGCGGCGCGAAGCTCGTGCTGTTCGCGCGCAACGAGGAAGCGCTGAACACGCTGTGCGAGGAAATCCGCCAGCACGGCGGCCTCGCGGTGCCGGTCGCCGGCGACGTCGGCAACGTCGAGGATCTGCAGCGCGCGGCCGCGGCGGCGGCCGACACCTACGGCGGCTTCGACACCTGGATCAACAATGCGGGCGTATCGATCTTCGGCACGGCGGCCCAGGTGCCGCTCGAGGATCAGCGCCGGCTGTTCGACACCAACTACTGGGGCGTCGTGCACGGCTCGCTCGTCGCGGCCGACCATTTCCGGCGCAAGAGCGATTTCCACGGCGGCGCGATCATCAACATGGGCAGCGAGGCGTCCGACGCGCCGGTGCCGCTGCAAAGCGCGTACGTCGCGTCGAAGCACGCGGTGAAGGGCTTCACCGATTCGCTTCGGCTCGAGATGGAAGCCGATCACCTGCCGGTGTCCGTCACGCTGATCAAGCCGGCCGCGATCGACACGATGTTCGTGATGCACGCGAAGAACTACATGAACGTCGAGGCGAAGCTGCCGCCGCCGATCTACGACCCCGACCTGGTGGCCGACGCGATCCTGTTCGCGGCCGCGCATCCGCGCCGCACGCTGTTCGTCGGCGGCGCCGCCAAGTTCACGTCGGCGAGCGCGTACCACGCGCCGCGCCTGTTCGACCGCGTCGCGGCCACGCTGTTCTCGCGCGGCCAGCGCACGGTGCGCCCGGCGCGGCCGCGCGACGACAACGCGCTGTACGACTCGCGCCACGCGCTGCACGAGCGCGAAGGCATGGAGGGGCCGGTGCTGCGCAGCTGTGCGTACAACACGGTGGTGCAGCGGCCGAAGGTCGCCGGCGCGGTCGCGCTGGGCGCTGCGGCGCTGGTGTTTGCCGCGTTCGCGCGTGCGCGCCGGTCGTCCGCGTGATTTCGTTCATTTTCCAAGGAGGCGTTCATGACATCCCGACAACACACGGGCCACGAGTACAGCCACTCGCGCGCGCACGAAGGCGAGCGCACCCAGCAGGACCACGACAAGGGCGGGCACCAGACGGGGCACGGCAAGCCGCCGAGCCCGGTCGACGTGCAGAAGGCGCTGAAGGGAATGGACTATCCGGCCAGCAAGGTGGACGTCGTGCAGTGCGCGGAACGCTCGAACGCGGACCGCGCGGTGCTCGACATGCTGCGCAAGATTCCCGAGCGCGAGTACGACACGCCCGCATCGGTATCGAAGGAGCTCGGGCGGCTGATGTGAGCGTCGCCCATCGCGCCGCGTGCTCGCGCGCGCGGCGCATCCATCATGAGGAGCACGACCATGGCGATGATCGTCGCAGGCCGTTTCACGACGTTCGATGAAGCGGAAGGTGGGGCGCGTCACCTCTACGAGCGCGCGTTCGGGCCGGACGACGTGTCGATCTTCTTCCTGAACCCCGGCGGCCAGCACGCGCGCTTCCCGATCGGCGGCGACGTGTATGCCGACACCGCGGCGAAGCCCGGCGGGCGCGGCGCGATGGTCGGCGCGATCCGCGGGCTGCTGATCGGCGTCGTCATCGGGTTGATCGCCTATGCGCTCGGCCTGCGCTACTGGTTCGTGCCGGCCGCCGCCGCGCTGGCCGGCGCCTATCTCGGCGCATTCGGCGGCGCGCTCGGCCGCATGCGCGGCGAGCAGGCCGAAGGCAAGGGCACGCTCGCGCAGAGCGAAACGGGCGTGATTCTCGCCGCGCGCGTGACGCCCGACACCGCGACGACCGCCGAAGACGTGTTGCGCGCGACCGGCGCGAAGTCGATCGAGCGCGTCGAAGGCGACTGGCAGGACGGCGAATGGCGCGATTTCGATCCGGTACGCCGGCCCGACGAAGCCCCGTCCGGCGGCCCCCGCTGACGACGCCGTTTTTCCAGACGCTTGCAACGTCAACCCTGAAAACACGGCCGCCGTGCGCGGGCCGGCGTGCGCCGCGCGCGGCACGCGGTTTGCGCAGCATCGGCGGCACCGTTCAAGGAGGAACCCCATGACCACTGCACAGACGCCGCCACCGCAGAAACAGACGCATCAGCCGGGCACCGAGCGCGACATGCATCCGAAGCCGCGCGACGAAGCGGCCGACTACGTGGGCAGCGGCAAGCTTGCCGGCAAGGTCGCGCTCGTGACGGGCGGCGACAGCGGGATCGGCCGCGCCGTGGCGATCGGTTTCGCGAAGGAGGGCGCGGACGTCGCGATCGTCTACCTGAAGGAATCCGACGACGCCGCGCATACCCGGCAACTGATCGAGCAGACCGGCCGACGCTGCGAGGCGATCGCCTGCGACGTCGGCGATCGCCGGCAGGCGCACGACGCGGTGGCCCGCACGGTCGAACGGCTCGGCCGGCTCGACGTGCTCGTGAACAACGCGGGCGAGCAGCATCCGCAGCCGGGCATCGAGGACGTGTCCGAGGAACAGCTCGAACGCACGTTCCGCACCAACGTGTACGGAATGTTCTTCTGCACGCAGGCCGCGCTGCCGCACATGAAGGCGGGCGGTCGCATCGTCAACACGGCGTCGGTCACCGCGTATCACGGCAGCCCGAAACTGCCCGACTACTCGGCGACCAAGGGCGCGATCGTCGCGTTCACACGGTCGCTGTCGATCGAGCTGGCCGAACGCGACATCCGCGTGAACGCGGTCGCGCCGGGGCCGATCTGGACGCCGCTGATTCCGTCGACGTTCACGCCCGAGCAGGTCGCGAAATTCGGCTCGAACGTGCCGCTCAAGCGGCCGGGGCAACCGGACGAACTGATCGACTGCTACGTGCTGCTCGCGTCGGCCGGCGCGAGCTACATGACCGGGCAGACGCTGCACCCGAACGGCGGCTCGATCGTCGGCGGTTGATGGCCGTTTCCACGCAAGCACCAGGAGAAAGCTGATGAGACAACCCAACTGGACGATCGCGGCGCTCGCCGCCGGCGTGCTCGCCGTGTCGGGGCTCGCCCGCGCGCAGATGCCGAGCGAGCCGCCCGCATCGAATTCGCACGTGCCGGGCGGCGTGATCAACCCGTCGTCGGGCGCGGGCGCCGCCGGCGACCCCGGCATCGCGAAAGCGCCGAAGGGCGCCGATGCGGAGTTCGTCGACAAGGCCGCGATGGCCGGCAAGGCGGAAGTGCAGGCCAGCCAGCTCGCGCTGAAACAGGCGCAGTCGGCGGACGTGCGAGCATTCGCGAAACGGATGGTCGCGGATCATGGCAAGGCGAACGCGAAGCTCACCGAGCTCGCCGCACGCAAGGGCATGAAGCCGCAGGTCGAACAGATCTCGGACCCTGACGTCGAGGCGCTGCGCGGCAAGAGCGGGCACGACTTCGACACCGCGTATCTCGCGGCGGCCGGCCCCGACGCGCACCAGAAGGCGGTCGCGTTGTTCGAGGACGAAGCGCGCGACGGCAAGGACGCGCAATTGCGCGCATTCGCCAAATCCACGCTGCCGACGCTCAAGCATCACCTGAGCATGGCGCAGACGCTCGCACGCAAGGTGGGCGCGCAATAACGCGCGCCCGGTTCCACCCCTGGGCCGCACGGGCGGCCCGCTTTTTCGGAGAAGCAGTCATGGCCCAACGGCAATCGAAGCACGAAGGTATCCTCGAACTGCTCTGCCAGGCATACGAGACCGAGCTTGGCGGCGCGCAGATCTACGAGGCCGCGCTCCAGTGCGCGACCGACGAGGACCTGCACAAGGAATGGGAGAAGTACCATCGCGAGACGCTGCACCACCAGGAGGTGCTGCGCAACGTGTTCGCCGCACTCGGCCTCGATCCCGATGCGCAATCGCCGGGGCGCGCCGCGGTGGCCGCCACCGGCAAGTCGCTGGTGCAGGTGATCGAGCAGGCGAAGAAGCAGGCCGATCCGGCGGTCGCGCAGGTGGTCGCGGCCGAGTGCGTGGTGCTCGCCGAAACCAAGGATCACCTGAACTGGGAGCTGATCGGCTATGCGGCCGACCAGCTGCCCGACAGCGACGCCGCGAAGGCGCTGAAGGCCGCGCACGACGAGGTGGAGGCCGACGAGGATCATCACCTGTATCACACGCGTGGCTGGGCGCGCGAGATGTGGATCGAGTCGATGGGCTTCAAGGCGGTGCTGCCGCCGCCGGAGGAAGTGAAGAAGGTGGAGTCCGCCGCGGATGCGGCACGTGCCGGGCGCTCGCGCGGCAAGATGATGTAACGCCCCGGGCAGGCGGGCGGCGCGGCTGCCCGCCTGCCGGTCGAGCCGGTTGCGTCCGCAACGGCTTTCATCCCGCTGTTTCGATCCTCACGTCAGCATGTCGACGATCATCGTCACCACCGACGCCGCCATCAGCGCGACCGCCAGCCAGCCGAACAGTCTGGATACCGGGCCGCTGCCGGGCCGGCCGGCCGCGTCGCGCTTTCGCGCGAGCAGCATCACCAGCACGAGCATCGGCACCGCCGCGACGCCGTTGAGCACGGCGCTCCAGTACAACGCGCGGATCGGGTCGATCGGGCTGAAGCAGATCGCGATGCCGACGATCACGCACAGCGCCAGCACCGTGTAGAACGCGGGTGCGCGCCGCACGGGCTCGTTCAGCCCTTCGCGAAACCGCCACGCTTCCGCGCAACCGTAGGCGGCGCTGCCCGCGAACGCGGGAATCGCGAGCAGCCCGCAGCCGACGATGCCGAACGCGAACACCAGGAACGCGGCTTCGCCGGCGATCGGCCGCAACGCCTCGGCGGCCTGCGCGGTGCTGCCGATGTCGTGCCGGCCGTGCGCGAAGAACACGGCCGCGCCGATCACCATGATGCAGAACGACACGGCGTTGGTGACGATCATGCCGGTCCACGTGTCGAACGTGATGCGCTGTTCGGTCTCGCTGCGCGTGTTGCGCTCGCCGTTCTGTTGCTCGGCCGTGGTTTCCTCGACTTCGAGCGCGGCCTGCCACACGAACAGGTACGGGCTCAGCGTCGTGCCGAGCACGGCGACCGCGGTGGTCGCATAGTCGTGCGTGAAGGCGATGTGCGGCAGCACGATCGCGTGCAGCAGGTTGCCCCAGTCGACGTGCACGAAGCCGAGTTCGAGCACGTACGCGATCAGGCCGAGCGTCATCCATTTGAGCCAGCGCGCGTAGCGTTCGTACGACAGCATCACCTGCAACGCGAGCGATGCGATCCCGTAGAGCGGCGCATACCAGTAGCTGCGGCCGCCGACGACGAGCGCCGTCGCGTCGCCCATCGCCGCGAGATCGGCGCCGACGTTCACGACGTTGACGATCACGACCATCCCGATCAGCATCTTCGCGACGCGCTCGGAATAGTGCTGACGGATGCCGGCCACGAGCCCTTCGCGATTGCGTCGCCCGATGAACGCCGACGCGAGCTGCACGGCCACCATCATCGGCAGCGTGACGACGATCATCCACAGCATGTTGAAACCGAACTGGCTGCCGGCCTGCGCGTAGACGGCGACGTTGCTCGGATCGGCATCCGACGCGCCCGCGAGCAGGCCGGGGCCGAGCCGCCGATACCACGGTTTCGCGGCGGCCGGCGGCGCCTCGGCCGCCGGCGGCGCGTCTTCGTCGAGTCCGCTCATCCGGCATCCCCGTGCGCCGGGCGCCCGCCGCCGTGGCGCCGCTCGCGGGCGAGGCGCGATGCGGTGCGCAACGCGTCGACCAGCGTGCGGTATGCATGCTCGCGGGAATCGGCGCCGCGCGTGCGCAGCACGTACGAAGGGTGATAGGTCGCGACGACGAGCCGGCCGTCCTCGGTGCGCACCGGAGCGCGCGTGCGCTCCAGCGTCGCGTCGTTGTCCTGCAGCACCGCGCGCAGCGCCGTCGCGCCGAGCGCGACCACCACGCGCGGCTGGACGGCTTGCAGTTCGCGTTCGAGCCAGTAGTGGCACGCCGCCACTTCACGCTGCGCGGGTGTCTTGTGCAGCCGGCGCTTGCCGCGCGGCTCCCATTTGAAGTGCTTGACCGCGTTCGTCAGGTAGACATGCGCGCGTTCGATCCCGGCTTCGTCGAGCGCGCGGTCGAGCATGCGGCCGGCCGCGCCGACGAACGGCAGGCCGGCGCGGTCCTCCTGGTCGCCCGGCTGCTCGCCGACCAGCATGATCGGCGCGTCGACGGGCCCGGCCCCCGGCACCGGCTGCGTCGCGTGTTCCCACAGCGCGCAGCGGCGGCACGCGTCGAGCGTGGCCGGGGCATCGTCCTCGGGCGGCTGCCGAGTCGGCGCCTGGCGGTCGGGCGTTTTGCGCGTCATGCGGCATCTCCGGCGCAGGCTGGACGGGCGGCACGCTGCCGTCGCGCGGAACATGCCGGCGCTCGTGCTGTCGCACGCGCAGTGGGAAGCACACCGGACGATCGAAGCCGCATCGTGCGCATGAAAGACTCCTGTGTCGACGATGCGAGCAAGGCAGCAACCGGCATGCCGCATGCAGTCGGCATGGGCGCGCGCCTTGCGTGGCAGGCCGGTCCAACGACAGGAGAAGCACGATGCAACTCGACCCCGGCGACGATCCGGCCGCCGACGACGTGCTGCTGTGGCGCGCGCCCGACAGCGTGCCGCGCCGTCCGCGCCGCGTGCTGGTCGTCGACGACTATCGCGATGCGGCGGATGCGCTGCGCCTGCTGCTCGAGGCGCGCGGCTTCGAGTGCCAGGTCGCCGACGATCCGTTCGCCGTGTGCGACGTCGCGCGCGACTGGCAGCCGTTCGCGGTCGTGCTCGACATTGCAATGCCGGGCCTCGACGGGCTGCAGCTCGCGGCGCGGCTGCGGCGCGATCCGCAAACGTCGGACATGCTGCTCATCGCATGCAGCGGGCTTGCGTCGCGACGCGATTGCGAACGGGCGAAGGAAGCCGGCTTCGACGCGCACTGCGCGAAGCCGCTGACGCCGCACCGGCTGCTGGGCTACCTCGAATCGGCGAGCGGCGGCGCCATGAAGCCGGACGGGGACGTTACACGACCCTTGTAAAAAGGCTGACGGTGCGCGGGGCGCGGCCGCTCACGCGCCGGTGCGCGGCGCGGCGCGCGCGCTCGAGCGGCCGGCCGCGGCGGCCAGCGCGCCGGCCAGCAGGAGCAGCGCGGCGCTCAGTGCGAAGGTTGCCCGGTAGCCGTGCAGGTCGAATAGCAAGCCGCCCGTCGTCGCACCGAGCGTGATCGCCAGTTGCACGACCGCCACCATCAGCCCGCCGCCGGCCTCCGCATCATGCGGCAGCGTGCGCGCGAGCCAGGTCCACCAGCCGACCGGCGCCGCCGTGCCGAGCAGGCCCCACAGCGCGAGCAGGCACGCGGTGGCTGCGGTCGACGCGCCGAAGCCCGTCAGCGCGACCGCGATCGCGGCCATCAGCAGCGGCGTGGCGACGAGCGTGCGGTGCAGCCCGTATTTGAGGACGCCGCCGATCAGCGCGGTGCTCGCGACGCCCGCGACGCCGATCACGAGCAGCATCAGCGACAGCGTGGTCGTGCCCGCGTGGGTGACGGTTTCGAGGAACGGGCGCAGGTAGGTGAACAGCGCGAACTGGCCCATGAAGAACACGCCGACCGCGGCCATGCCCCATGCGACCGGCCGCCGGGCCAGCAGCGCCGCCGCGCCGACGCGCGTGCGCGGCGGCGCGGACGGCATCGCCGGCAGGCTGACGAGCTTCCAGCCGAGCGCGAGCGCGGCGACCGGCACGACGCAGAAGAACGCCCAGCGCCAGCCGACGATCGCGCCGAGGAAGCTGCCGAGCGGCGCGGCCACGACGGTCGCGAGCGCGTTGCCGCCGTTCACGATCGCCAGCGCGCGCGGCACCTGGCGGTCCGGCACGAGACGCATCGCGGTCGCGGCGGACATCGACCAGAAGCCGCCGATCGCCACGCCGATCAGCGCGCGGCCGGCGATGAACGCCCCATAGTTCGGCGCGAACGCGACGACCGTGCCGGACACGATCGTCAGCAGCGTCAGCGACAGCAGCAGGCGCTTGCGATCGCAGCGCCCGGCGAGCGACGCGATCAGCAGGCTCGTCACGAGCGCGAACGCGCCCGATACGGAGATCGCCTGGCCGGCCTGGCCTTCGCTGACGTGCAGGTCGCCCGCGATCGGCGTGAGCAGGCTGACCGGCATGAATTCGGACGCGACCAGCGCGAACGCGCCGAGCGACATCGCGAGGACGGCGCCCCACGCGGCGGTATGGCCCGGCGCGGCGCCGCACTCGGGCGTGGAAACGGATTGCATGACGGAAATCGGAGCGAACAAGGCCGGTCGCGGGCTCAGTCGCAATGCGCGGTCGTGTCGCGGCCGGCCAGATGCGTGCGCGCGTCGTCGTTGCGGGCGGCCTCCACCTTGATGGCGGCGGCCTGCGCGTCGTCGACCCACGTGCGCGGATTCATGCGGGCGGGATTGAACCCGGCGGCCGAGTAGCGAACCATGTCCTCGCGAACCTGCTCGCGGGTGAGGCCCGACGCGGATTGCGCGAACAGCGGGGTGGACGCGACGAGCGCGGCGACGGCGGTAACGGTGGCGAAAAGACGGGTATTCATGGCGTGTGATTCCGGAAAGCGGGAGGCCGGCGTGCCGGGCGGGAGCGCGGCGCGACGGGTCGATGGCTTCGCAGTCTAGCGAGTCGTCCGGCATCGATTAAGTAGCACGGCGCGCTTGGACTTATTAGCTAAACCGATGAATCGCCGCCGGCGATGCTACGATTGGCGCTCGTCCCGACCGGAGCCTTTCGACATGGCGCGCGAAAATTTCAACGATCTGCTCGTCTTTCTCGCGGTGGCCCGCGATCGCAGCTTCACGCGCGCGGCCGCGCGGCTCGGCGTGTCGCAGTCGGCGCTGAGCCAGACCGTGCGCGATCTCGAAGCGCGGCTCGGCGTGCGGTTGCTGGCGCGCACGACGCGCAGCGTGTCGACGACCGAGGCCGGCGAAGCGCTGTTCAATGCGGTGGCGCCGCGCATCGACGAGATCTCGGCGCAACTCGCCGCGCTGTCCGATTTCCGGGACAAGCCGGCCGGCGTGGTGCGCATCACGGCCACCGAGCATCCGATCGACACGGTCATCTGGCCGAAGCTGCGGGCCGTGCTGCCCGACTATCCGGACATCCGCGTCGAGCTGTCGGTCGACTACGGGTTGTCGAATATCGTGGAGGAGCGCTACGACATCGGCGTGCGGTATGGCGACCAGGTGGCGCAGGACATGATCGCGGTGCGCATCAGCCCGGACATCCGGATGGCAATGGTCGCCGCGCCGTCCTATCTCGACGGCCGCAAGCCGCCGAAGAAGCCGCAGGATCTGCTCGACCACGACTGCGTGACGCTGCGGCTCGCGACCGCGAAGGGCATCTACGCGTGGGAATTGAAGAAGGGCAAGAACGCGATCCAGGCGCGCGTGAACGGCCGGATCACCTGCAACACGCAGCCGCACCTGCTGCAGGCGGCGCTCGACGGCTTCGGCATCGCGTTCGTCACCGAGGACATCGCGCACGCGCATCTGCGCAGCGGCGCGCTGCGGATCGTGATGCCGGACTGGTGCCCGGTGTTCCCCGGTTATCACGCGTACTATCCGAGCCGCCGCCAGGCGTCGCGCGCGTTTTCGGTCGTGATCGACGCGCTGCGGCATCGGTCGTAGCGCACGGCGTCCGGCGCCGGCGCGGCGCGGGCCCCACGCGCGGATAGAAAAAGAACGCCCCGCGCGGGGCGGGGCGGGTCGAACGGATGCGCCGGCGAACCGGCGCGCGTCAGAGGTGGTCAGTGACGGCCGCGCGTGCGCGGATCGTTGAGGTCTTCGGTCGGATCGGTCAACCCGAGCTCGTCGCCGGCACTCCAGTACGGCGTGCTGCCGTAGAACTCGTGCAGCGGCTCGGCCCATTGCGGATCGGCCATCGCCGGCCAGTGGTCCTTGTCGAACCCCGGCGCATTGCGAATCCGCTCGGACGATACCGACAGCAGGAAGCACTTGCGTTCGGTATCGAGCGTCAGCGCGCTCCACGGAATCGCGTGCAGCTTGTCGCCGATGCCGAGGATGCCGCCGCTCGACAGCACCGCATACGCGATGCGGCCGGAGCGCACGTCGAGCATGATGTCCTTGATCTTGCCGACATCGTCGCCGTCGGTCGTATAAACCTTGTCGCCTTCCAGCGTATCGGCTGCCATCACGTCGGGGCCGGGGCCGGCCGCCGTCGCGGCGCCCTTGCCGATGATGCGGGTCTGACCTTGATCGGGAGTCTGCATGGTTTCCTCCAGGCTGTGTGGGGCGCGACCGTGCCCGGGGCCGGGCCCTGCGGGTCGCGCGGGTGGGCGCGGCGAAGCGGAAAACCGCTCCGTCACGTCTGTTTCGGTTGCGACACGCCTTCGAGCGTGTTCGCCACGTCGTCGCGCTCGGGGCTGGCCGTGCGCGTCGCGATGTCGGCGAGCGACAGCATGCCGACGAGCCGCTTGTCGTGATCGACGACGGGCAGCCGGCGCAGTTGCGCGTCGGCCATGTAGTGCTGGATCTCGTCCAGCGAATCGTCGTCGAAGCACCATTCGATCGGGCCGGACGCGACCTCGTGGATCCGCGTCTCCGGCGGCTTGCCGGCCGAGATCGCGCGCACCGCGAGATCGCGGTCCGTCACCATCCCGATCAGCCGGTTGTTGTCGCACACGGGCAGCGCGCCGATGTCGTAGCGCTCCATCAGTTGGGCGGCATGACGGATCGAGTCGGTCGGGGCGATCCGCACGACGTCCTGCGACATGATTTCGTTGACGCGATGCATGAAATTCTCCTTGCGGGTTGGGTGAAGCAATGTGCCGATGCGGGTGCTGCGATCCAGCAAACCGCATGCCGTGCGCGCGGCCGTCTCGTCACTCGGGGTCGCTTTCGCGCTTCTCCTGCCACGGCCCGTCGTCGTGCGTGCCGGGCGGCGTGTCGGGCTCGATGCGCGTGACGCCGCCGGTCGCGGGCGGGTCGCTGGCCGGAAACGTGTCCTCGAGCTGCTTGTCGATATGACGTTCCGAATGGCGCGTGCGCGTCTGGTCGTGCTCCTTCAGCGGCGGTTGCGGGTCGGGCTGCCGCTCGTGCGCCGGTGCGTCGTGGCCGTGCCGGGTCGAATCCTTCATGGCGGTGCTCCGTATCGGTGACGATGACCCGCCTGTGCCGCAACGGCCGTTCCCGGCGCGCATGGACGGCACGCGACTTGCCGCTGCGACCGCGACGACCATGACGACGATCACGACACGGCGCAACAGGAAGCCTGCTGCGCACATCGACGGGAGGCACGACGATGATTCCGAAACGACGACCAGGGGTGCGCTATGAGGTCAACGTATGCGGCGGCGGATTCGATTCGGTGAAGAGCCATTTCGATACGTGGAAGCACGAACCGCTGATCTACCGGCCCGAGCGCCGGATGTTCGAAGGCAAGGCCGACGTGCGGCCGCTCGGCGACGAGACGTTCGGCGCAACCGAGCCCGCCCGTTTCGCGTTGCAGCGGGCGTGCGAGCCGTCCGATCCGTACGCGCTCGCCGCGCGCGTGCGCGACGACGGCCGCGAGCTGTGGCTCGTGATGGCCGCGTACGACGCGTAGCGGCGTGCTTGCAAGATTTGCAGCGAACGGTGTAGCGAAGGCATGGCGCTTCGCGGCCAGCCGCGCGCCTGCGTGCCGATTCCCGCGCGCTCCCGCCGCGCGCACGACCGGCACGGAGGGCATGCGGCTTGCGAATCCACGGTGTGCGGCGCGCCGCGCCGATCCGTACCCGAACCCCGCAACGAGGGAACGCCGATGAAACACGACTCCGCGCAATGGCTGCAACGGCCCGAACCGCCGCTTCCCGACATCGAGCCGGACCCCGAGCCGCCCGATCCCGACGACGTGCCGCCGGACATGCCCGAACCGTATCGGGAACCGGAGGGCGATCCGCCCGGGCATGCGCCGCCGGAACGGGATCCGCCGTCGCGCGAGCCGCCCGTGCGGGCGCGGCCCGCCGGCGCGATGCCGCGGATGTGAACGGAGGGTCTGCAATGAGCATCCGCGTGAAACCCGGCCTGCTGCGCGACATCGCCGAGACGCTCGGCCGTCATTTCGAGGCGCGCGAGATTCCGTTCCACGTCGAGGAACAGCCGGCCGGCGCATTGCATATCGGCTTTCGGGTCGACGGCCATCCGGCGTCGCTGACCGTGACGTTCGACGCCGACGCATTCGCCGCGCTCGAACGGGCCGACGTCGACCGGCAACGCGGCACGCTCACGCGCGTCGCGGCCGAATTCGACACGATGATGGCGCGCCGCGCACCGACCGCGTACGCGGGCGATTTCCATTTCAACCGGCTCTGAGCGGCGCTCGATGCGCCGGCCTGGAGCCCTCGATGGAGGATTCGATGAACACGATCCAGACGATACGCGTGGGCGCCTGTGCGTTCGCCGCCGCGTGCGCGCTGGGCGCATGCACGCAACCGACCGGCGGCACCTACGGCACGCGGGCGGCGCCGCCCGCGCCGCCGGACGGCCGCGGCGCGCAGTCGACCACGACGATGCCGGACGCGAATACGCGTTACGACACGCGTCCGTCGCCGGGCAACACGATGCCGAAGGACGCGAACGTCGGCGAACCGGCCGACGTGCCGCCGCCGGGCCCGAACGGCGCGCAGGGCGACCCGCCGCTGCCGGGCACGCCGCCGCCGATGCAGTACTGATGGCACGCGTCGCCCGACGCGTCACGGCATGCCGCACCGCGATGCGGCCGGAGGAATGCGATGGCGAACCAGCACGAGCACCTGGAGGACTGGCTGCGCGATGCGTACGCGATGGAGCGCCAGGCCGAGACGATGATCGACGCGCAGTTGAAGCGCGTCGGTCACTATCCGCAGTTGCAGGACCGGCTGCGGCTGCATCTCGACGACACACTCGGCCAGCAGGCGCTCGTCGAAGCGTGCCTGATGCGGCTCGGCACGTCGCCATCGGCGACCAAGGATCTCGCCGCGCGCGTCGCCGCATACGGGCAGATCGCGAGCGACATGCTGGCGGACGACGAAGTCGTGAAGACGGCGCTGGCCGGTTATGCGTTCGAGCAGCTGCAGATCGCCGCGTACACCGCGCTCGTCGCGGCGGCGCACGCAGCCGGCGAAGAGGAAATCCGCGCGTGCTGCGAGCGAATCCTGCAGCAGGAGCGCGACATGGCCGCGTGGTTGCTGCGCCATCTGCCGGCGTTGACGACCGCGTTCCTCGACCGTTCGGCGGTCGATCGCATCGATGCGAAGCGGTGACGGCGGGGCCGCCGGGCGGCAGCCTCGGCACGCATTTTCCCGCGAGCGAAATGCGTGCCCCAAACTTGCCCCCGGCTTGTAAAAAAGCGGCCTTGACGCGCGGCGAAACGGGGTGCGAACCCGCGAGAGCCGCGACGGCTCGCGCTTCGCGCGGCTGGCACGGAAGCTGCGTGACGTCCGGTAGAAGAGGGTGAAAACATACCGCGAACCGAACCGTCAGGAGGCTTTCGATGCCCGTCTCGCTTGCGCTGCAGATGCGACAGCATCTGGCACTTACGCCGAGGCTTCAGCAGTCGCTGCGGCTGCTGCAGTTGTCCTCGCTCGAATTTCAACAGGAATTGCGCCAGGCGCTCGACATGAACCCGTTTCTCGAAGACGGCCAGGGCGACGATGACACCGCTGCCGGAACGCCCGAGCAGCCGACCGAAGCCGCTGCGCCCGAAGCGGCGCCCGAGCGCGACGAAATCCGCCCGCCGGATGGCGAGGTGCCGTTTACCGCCGCACCCGCGCCGCGCGGCACGAGCCGTCAGGGTGACGACACCGACGGCCTGTCGCCCGGCGAATGGATCGCCGCCGAGCCGTCGCTGCATCAGCAACTGCACGATGCGCTGCGGCTCTATCCGCTCAACAAGCGCGACCGCGAAGCCGCGCGCCTCGTGATCGATGCGCTGGATGACGACGGCTACCTGCGTCAGGAACTGCCTGAACTGCTGGTCGCCGCCGATCCGGCCTGGCTGCTGTCGGAGCAGGATCTCGCGGTCGCGCTGCGGCTCGTGCAGATGCTCGACCGGCCGGGCATCGCGGCCCGCTCGCTGTCCGAGTGCCTGGTGTTGCAGCTCGATGCGATTCCCGCCGGCACGTCGGCGCTCGCGGAAGCGAAAGCGATCGCGCGCGAACATCTGGAGCGCCTCGCGCGCCGCGAGACGGCCGAGATCCAGCGACGCCTCGGCTGCAATCAGCAGACGCTGCACGCGGCGTGCGCGCTGGTGCGCGGGCTCGACCCGCGCCCCGGCAATCACTACGGCAGCACGCGCGGCGACTACGTGGTGCCCGACGTGATCGTGCGCCAGGTGCGCGACGAGTGGATCGTGACGATCAACCCGGCCGTGCTGCCGCGCGCCCGCTTGCACGAGCGCTACGCGACGCTGTTCGCGCAGTCGAGCGGCGAGCGCGATTCGCCGCTCGGCCAGCAACTGCAGGAAGCACGCTGGCTGATCCGCAACGTGCAGAAGCGCTTCGACACGATCCAGCGCGTGGGCGAGTGCATCGTCGCGCGGCAGCGCGATTTCTTCCGCTACGGCGAGATCGCGATGAAGCCGCTGGTGCTGCGCGACATCGCGGAAGAGCTCGACCTGCACGAATCGACGGTCTCGCGCGCGACCGGCAACAAGTACATGGCCACGCCGCACGGTACGTTCGAGTTCAAGCATTTCTTCCCGCGCAAGCTGGAAGCAGCCGGCAAGGGCGTGTGTTCGGCGTCGGCCGCGAAGGTGCTGATCCGCGACATGATCGCGGCCGAGCGGCAGACCGATCCGCTGTCCGATGTCGCGCTCGCGGAAAACCTCGCGGGCCGCGGCATTCTTCTTGCGCGTCGCACGGTGACCAAGTATCGCCAGGCGATGAAGATTCCGCCGGCCGATCTGCGGCGTCGCGACGCCGCGTGACGGCCCCACTGTTCCAACCACGCGCGTGCCGTCCGTCGCGTCGGCCCGCGCGCCAACGAGAGGAGCGCAATCATGCCAGCCAAATCCCAGGCCCAGCAGCGCGCCGCAGGCGCCGCGCTGTCGGCCAAGCGCGGTGACACGAAAATGAAGGACCTGAAACCGCCGTCGAAATCGATGGCCAAATCGATGAGCGAGAAAGAGCTCGAGAAAATGGCTTCCACGCCCACGCACGGCAAACCGAAACACAAGCACGATGCGTGACCGGCGCCGACGTTTAGTGACGACCGCTGTCATCCAGGAGGGTTCCATGCTTCGATACGCCATCATCTTTTTCGTCATCGCGATCATTGCCGCCGTGTTCGGCTTCGGCGGCATCGCCGCCGGCGCGGCCGAAATCGCGAAGATCCTGTTCTACATCTTCGTCGTGATCTTCCTGGTCACGTTGCTGCTGGGCGTCGTGCGACGATGAGCGTGATGCCCGACCGGTCGCAGCGCGTCGCGGAACTCGAGCACGCGTTCGCGATCGGTTTTCCGTCGCAGTCGACCGTCGTCGTGCATGCGGACGACGCATCCGGGCGACTGACGATCCATGTGTCGTGGGTGCGCGTGCCGTCCGACGAGGACGCGCGCGAATGGCGCTGCACGGTCGACATGCGCTTCGATGCGGACGTGATCGAGCGTTACACGGTGCTCGACACGGCCGACCGGCTGCGCGTGCGCACGCAGCTGTGCGACCGCGCGCGGCGTGCGGTGGACGAGCACAAGCCGCGCGTCGAGGACGCCGTGATCGAATGCAGCGTGACGCTCGACGTGACGGCCGCCGAATTCGACGCGGCGCTGCGCGCGCCCTGACGTCGTCGCCGGCTCCGCCGCCGTTCGCGGCGCGTCGGGCCGGCTTTTCCCGCCGTCCGCACGCGCGTGCCGCGGCGCGCCGTGTCGGCGCGTGCTGCGGCGGCCCATCCGAATGCCACGAGGACCGATAGCGATGACGAATCCCCCATCCGCCGGCAAGACGCCACCCACGCAGCCGACGCAGCCGCCCGACAGCGCGAAATCCCGCCAGCTCGAACAGAACCGGGCGCGGCCCGACGGCGAAGCGCTGCGCACCAACCAGGGCGTGCGGATCGCCGACAACCAGAACACGCTGCGCGGCGGCGCGCGCGGCCCGTCGCTGCTCGAAGACTTCATCATGCGCGAGAAGATCACGCACTTCGATCACGAGCGCATTCCGGAGCGGGTGGTGCACGCACGCGGCTCGGCCGCGCACGGCGTGTTCCGCGTGTACGAGCCGATGGCCGACTACACGAAGGCCGCGTTCCTGCAGGACCCGGCCGCCGAAACGCCGGTGTACGTACGGTTCTCGACCGTGCAGGGGCCGCGCGGGTCGGCCGACACCGTGCGCGACGTGCGCGGCTTCGCGGTGAAGTTCTATACCCAGGAAGGCAACTACGATCTCGTCGGCAACAACATGCCGGTGTTCTTCATCCAGGACGCGATCAAGTTTCCCGACTTCGTGCACGCGGTGAAGCCCGAGGCGCCGAACGAGATGCCGACCGGCGCGTCCGCGCACGACACGTTCTGGGATTTCGTGTCGCTGGTGCCGGAAACCACGCACATGGTGCTGTGGCTGATGTCGGACCGCGCGCTGCCGGCGAGCTATCGCGCGATGGACGGCTTCGGCGTGCATACGTTCCGTTTCGTGAACGCGGCCGGCGTCGAGCGTTTCGTGAAATTCCACTGGCGGCCCGTGAGCGGCGCGTATTCGCTGCTGTGGGACGAGGCGCAGCGGATCGCCGGCCACGATCCGGATTTCAACCGGCGCGACCTGTGGACGGCGATCGAACGCGGCGACTATCCGGAGTTCGAACTCGGCGTGCAGATGATCGATCCGGCCGATGCGGACACATTCGACTTCGACCTGCTGGACCCGACCAAGCTCGTGCCGGAAGAGCTCGTACCGGTGCGGCCGATCGGCCGGATGACGCTGAACCGTAACCTCGACAACTTTTTCGCGGAGACTGAACAAGTCGCGTTTCACCCGGGCCACGTGGTGCCGGGCATCGACTTCACGAACGATCCGCTGCTGCAGGGGCGGCTGTTCTCGTACACCGATACGCAGCTGAGCCGGCTTGGCGGACCGAATTTCCACGAGATCCCGATCAATCGGCCGGTGTGCCCGTTCGCGAACAACCAGCGCGACGCGCTGCACCGGCAGACGATCAACGTCGGCCAGGCGTCGTACGAGCCGAACTCGACGAGCGGCGGCTGGCCGCGCGAGACGCCGCCCGCGCCCGCCGGCGGAGGGTTCGAGACCGTGCCCGAGCCGCTCGAAGGCCACAAGGTGCGCGTGCGCAGTGAATCGTTCGCCGACCATTTCTCGCAGGCCGCGCTGTTCTACCAGAGCATGACGGACATCGAGCAGCGGCATATCCGCGACGCGTACTGCTTCGAACTCGGCAAGGTGACGCAGCCGCATATTCGCGAGCGGGTGGTCAACGAGATCATCGCGCGCTTCGACGCGGGACTCGCCGCGCAGGTCGCCGAACGGCTCGGGCTGCCCGCGCCGCAGGCGGCCGCGACGCCGGCCGTGCCGCAACGCTCGCCCGCGCTGAGCCTGATCGGCCGCGCGAAGCCCGGCATCCGCTCGCGCAAGATCGCGCTGATCGCGACGCCCGGCGTGAACCCGGTGCTGGTCGAACAGGTGCGCGACGCGCTGCGGGCCGCGCACGCGGTGCCGACGATCGTCGCACCGACACTCGCGCCGATCGGCGGCATCGTGCCGGAGGCGACGCTCGTCGGCATGCCGTCGGTGATGTTCGACGCGGTATTCGTGTGCGGCGGCGACGGCGATGGCCGCGATCTCGCGCACAGCGCCGACGCCCGCCATTTCGTGCGCGAGGCGTTCAAGCACCTGAAGCCGATCGCGGCCGTCGGGTCGGGCCGGCAACTGCTCAGCGCCGCGCATCTGCCGGACCCGGCCGAAGGCGTGTGCGTCGGCCAGCCCGTCGATCTCGACAAGGTGCTGAACACGCTGTCCGACCACCTCGGCCAGCATCGCGTGTGGGCGCGCGAGCAGCAGGCGGCGGAGCTGCCGGCATAGGGCCGACAGCGGCGCGCGCCGTACGGCGCGCCTGCCCGCGGGCGGGCGCGCATTCGGCAAGGAGGAACACGCATGGCACCGCGGATGATATGGAAAGGCGCGATCAGCTTCGGGCTCGTGCACGTGCCCGTGCAGCTGTTTCCGGCGACGCGCACCGTGAAGCCGTCGTTCCGGATGCTCGACAAGCGCTCGATGGACCCGATCGGCTATCGGCAGATCAACAAGCGCACCGGCAAGGAGGTCACGCGCGAGGACATCGTGCGCGGCTACGAGTACGAGAAGGAGCGCTACGTCGTGCTCACCGACGACGAAATCCGCGCGGCGAACCCGGAATCGACGCAGACCGTCGACATCCTGACCTTCGTCGACGAGGACGCCGTGTCGTTCCTCTATCTCGACACGCCGTACTACCTGGTGCCGGACCGCAAGGGCGAGAAGGTCTATGCGCTGCTGCGCGACGCGCTGAAGGACAGCGGCAAGATCGGCATCGCGCTCGTGGTGATGCGCGACCGCCAGCATCTGGGCGCGCTGATCCCTGTCGGGCCGATGCTCGCGCTCGATACGCTGCGCTGGCAGGAGGAATTGCGGCCGCTCGACGAGCTGTCGGTGCCGGCCGACGACGCGAAGGGCGCGGGCGTCACCGCGCGCGAGCTGGGGATGGCGAAGAAGCTGATCGACGACATGTCGGGCAAATGGACCCCCGACGAATATCACGACACGTTCCGCGACGACATCCTCGAACTGGTCGAGCGCAAGGTGCGCGCCGGCAAGATCGAGGAGATCGAGGACCGGCCCGCGCAAACTGGCCGCGCGGCGAGCAACGTGGTCGATCTCACCGAGTTGCTGAAGCGCAGCCTGAAGGGCGGCGCCGGCGCACGCGCGGCGGATCTGCGCGAGGCGCGCGACGAAGCGGAGGACGAGGCGGCGTCGTCGTCGTCATCGCGGAGCGGCGCGCGCCGCAAGCCGGCGGCGAAGTCCGCATCGAAAGGCGCCGCGACGAAAACCGCGGCGAAGCGGACCGCCGCGAAACGCGGCGCGGCGAGCGACCCTGCGGCGAAGAAGACCGCCGCGCGCCGCAAGCACGCGGCATGACGCCGATGACGCCGACGCCGATTTCGACTTCGACTCCGACGAGGTGACGCGATGGCCGGCAAGCTCGATCCGTATCGCCGCAAGCGCCATTTCGGCGCGACGCCCGAGCCCGAAGGCGCACACGGCAAGCGTCGTGCGAAGGCGCAGACGAAAGCGGGGACGCAGCCAAACGCGAAGCCTGCCGCACGCGCAGGCCATCCACTGCGCTTCGTGATCCAGGAGCACCACGCGCGCCGGCTGCACTACGATTTCCGGCTCGAACTCGACGGCACGCTGAAGTCGTGGGCCGTGCCGAAGGGGCCGAGCTTCGATCCGCAGGTGAAGCGGCTCGCCGTGCACGTCGAGGATCATCCGCTCGAATACGCGTCGTTCGAAGGCGAGATTCCGGCCGGGCATTACGGGGCGGGGTCGGTCGTCGTGTGGGACGAAGGTACGTGGACGCCCGATGGCGGCATCGCGCATGCGCGCGAAGGCTATCGGGCCGGCAAGCTGACGTTCCGGCTCGACGGCGAGAAGCTGCACGGCGGCTGGGCGCTCGTGCGCAGCGGGCGGCAGGAGGGGCGTCAGGAGCAGTGGCTGCTGATCAAGGAGCGCGACGACGACGCGCGCAGCGTCGATGAATTCGACGTCGTCGGCGAGCGGCCGGGGAGTGTGCATGACGGTGCGTCCCACGGCGCGGCGCGCAAGCATGCTGCGCGGCGTCGCGGATCGAATGGCGCGGATGGCGCGAATGGCGATGCACGTGCCGCACGACGCGAAAGCCCCGAAAGTCCCGAAAGCCACGAAGGCCCGCGCCCCACCGAACCGTCGCAAGTCGAAGGCGCGGTACGCGCGCCGCTGCCCGAGCGCGTCGCGCCGCAACTCGCGACGCTGGTCGATGCGCCGCCGACTCAGGGCGGCTGGTGCTACGAACTGAAGTTCGACGGCTATCGAATCCTCGCGCGCATTGCCGGGAAGGGCGCGCGCCGACGCGTCACGCTGATGACGCGCGAAGGCCGGGACTGGACCGCGAAGCTGCGCGCGCAGCGCGACGCGCTCGCGGCGCTCGACGTCGACGACGCGTGGCTCGACGGCGAGGCCGTCGTGCTCGGCGACAACGGCCTGCCGGATTTCCAGGCGCTGCAGAACGCGTTCGGCACGGACCGTTCGGACACGATCACTTTCTTCGTGTTCGATCTGCCTTATCTCGACGGCTACGATCTGCGCGACGCGCCGCTCACCGCCCGTCGTGCATTGCTCGAGCCGCTGCTCGCGAACTGCGACCCGGCGCGCGTGCGCTTTTCGCCCGATCTCGGCGAGGACATCGCATCGTTGATCGCGAGCGCCTGCGACACCGGCCTCGAAGGGCTGATCGGCAAGCGCGCGGAGTCGCGCTACCGCGCCGGCCGTTCGCCCGCGTGGATCAAGCTCAAATGCCGGCGCCGGCAGGAGTTCGTGATCGGCGGCTTTACGGAGCCGTCGGGCAGCCGGCACGGCTTCGGCGCGCTGCTGCTCGGCGTGCACGAACCGGCGCCGGCCGGCAAACGGCGACGCGGGCCGGGGCCGCTGCGCTACGTCGGCCGCGTCGGCACCGGCTTCGACGCGCGGATGCTCGACCGTCTCGCCGCGATCCTGCGCAAGCACGAGCGCGACACGATGCCGTTCGATGCGCCGCCGCGCGAACGCACGCGCACGCGCGTGCACTGGGTCGAGCCGACGCTCGTCGCCGAATGCGAATTCGCCGAATGGACCGGTGACGGCATCGTGCGGCAGGCCGCGTTCATCGCGTTGCGCGACGACAAGCCGGCGGAGCAGATCGTCCGCGAGATGCCGACACACACGGAAACGGAGGGGGCGATGGATCAGCGTTCGACTACGCAGGACAAGCCGCGGCGTGCGTCACGCACCGATCGTCACGCGAGCACGGGCCAGGCGCGCGGCGCGCGCGCCGATGCCGATACCGGCGACGATACGATCGGCCGCGTGCGCATCACGCATCCCGAGCGCGTGCTCGATCCGCAAAGCGGCACGCGCAAGCTCGATCTCGCGCGGTACTGGCAATGGGTCGCGCCGTGGCTGTTGCCCGACCTGAAAGGCCGGCCCGTGTCGCTCGTGCGCGCACCCGGCGACATCGCCGGCGAACTGTTCTTCCAGAAGCACGCGGAACGCCGCGAGATTCCGTTCGTCACGCAGCACGAAGGACTCGACCCGGGCCACGGGCCGCTGCTGTCGATCGACAGCGTCGACGCGCTGCTCGGCGCCGCGCAGATGGGCACGGTCGAGCTGCATACGTGGAACGCGCACGCGTCGAACATCGAGCGGCCCGACCGCATCGTGTTCGACCTCGATCCCGACCCGGCGCTGCCGTGGCGCACGATGATCGACGCCGCGCAGCTCGTGCGCGGGCTGCTCGACGAACTCGGGCTCGTATCGTTCTGCAAGACGAGCGGCGGCAAGGGGCTGCACGTCGTCGTGCCGCTCACGCGGCATGCGGGCTGGGACGACGTGAAGGACTTTTCGCGCGCGGTCGCGCAGCACGTCGCCGGTACGCTGCCCGACCGTTTCACCGCGACGATGGGGCCGCGCCACCGGCGCGGCAAGATCTTCGTCGACTATCTGCGCAACGGCCGCGGCGCGAGCACGATCGCCGCGTATTCGGTGCGCGCGCGGCCCGGCATGGGCGTGTCGGTGCCGCTCGACTGGGACGAGGTGCCCGCGACGACCGGCGGCGCGCAATGGACGATCGACACGCTGCACGAACGGCTGGATACGCTGAAGCGCGACCCGTGGGAAGGTTATGCGAAGACGCGCCAGCGCATCACCGCGGCGATGCGCGCGCGGCTCGGCGCCGATGCGTGAGCCGTCAGCGCCGATGCTGCTGCAGCCGGTAATACCAGTTCATCAGCGGCGTCGCGGAAATCCCGTGCGCGACCACCGACGCGGACACCACCGCCAGCACCGGCGCCGCGAGCGGGCGCACGACGTCGGACGGTCCGTGCTCGAGCGCGAACAGCAGATAGTAGAACGAGCCGATCCCGCGAATGCCGAACCACGCCATCAGCCGCCGCTGCGCATGCGTCGCACGCGAGCCGGCCAGCGTGACCAGCACCGCGAGCGGGCGCACCGCGACGAACAGCACGGCGGCCAGCGCGACGGCGCCCCACGTGAGCAGCGGGCCGGGCAGCGTCGCGAGCACGCTGCCGACCATCGTCATCACGATCGCCTCGGCGATCCGTTCGAGCTCGATCGTGAAGCCGAGCACCGATTCGGCCATGAACGCATGCGCTTTCTCCGGATGCTTCTCGGTCGCGACGACGTCTTCCGAATCGATCTGGCCGATCACTTCGCGCGGCGGGCGGTCGCCGCTCGCGCGATGCTCGACGCGTCGCATCGCGACGCCGGCCGCGAACGTCGCGATGAAGCCGAACGTATGCGCGAGCTGCGCGGCGCCGAACGACAGCACGATCAGCGCGAGCGCGAAGAAACCTTCGAGGCCGAGCGCCTGCGCGTGCCGCGTGCGCAGCCAGCCTATCGTCTTCGTCGTGACCCAGCCGAGCCCGCCGCCGATCGCGACCGCGCCCGCGATGCCCCACAGCGCGACCAGCGCGAACGTGCCGGACAACGGCGGGATACCGTGCGTCGCGCCCGGTGCGCCGCACAGCGCGAGCCCCGCGAGCGCGAACGGCAGCGCGATGCCGTCGTTCATCCCGCCTTCGCCGGACAGCGCGAAGCGCACCAGGTCGCGATCGCCCGGATCGTGCACCTGCACGTCGTGCGCGAGCACGGGGTCGGTCGGCGCGAGGATCGCCGCGAGCAGCAGCGCGGGGCCCCAGCCCAGGCCCAGCGCGAGCACCGCGCAGACGGCGAGCAGCGGCACGGTGACGACCATCGCGAGCAGCCCGAGACGGCACGGCACGAGCCACAGCTTGTCGGACAGCGGCACGCGCAACCGCAGCCCGATCGCGAACAGCGACACGAGCAGCGCGACTTCGACGATCTCGCGCAGCAGGCGCCCGTCGCGTTCGAGGTCGAGATGCAGCAGGTCGGCGCCGGTCGGACCGAGCGCGACGCCGAGCACCAGATAGATCATGGCCGAGCTGCAGGGCAGGTGGCGCAGCGTGGACGTCACGACGCCCATGCCGAGCAGCACCGCGCCGATGATCAGATACCAGAGCGTTTCATGCATGCGTGTGATCGCAGCAGGGGGAGAGAGGCGGCGCGCCAGCCGTCAGGGCTTGCGGCCGAATGCCTCGCGCAGCTTCCGCTTCGCGCGTTCGAGCGTCGCGCGGCGTGTTTTCGGCAGGTTGCGGCCCGCGCGGTTCACGTAGAAGTTCAGCATCGACATCGCCGACTGGAACGGCGACGCCTTGCGGCGGCGGCTGTGTTCGGCCGAGCGCTTCAGCGACGCGGCGATCGCGGCCGGATCGTCGGATTTGAAGATGTCGGGCTCGATGTCGAGTGCATCGCTTTTTTGCGTGACTTCGCCGGACCAGCGCTTGCGGTGGGTCGGGTCGGCGCTGCGCGCGCGGCCGGGTCGGCGCGTGTGGCGTTTGCCGTGCGACTTGGCGTGCGCGTGGGAAGCAGAAGCGGAAGGCATAAGGCAAGGGGCTCCGTATGGAATCACAGGACGGTCGTGCGAACACGGCGGACGCAAACCGCGTGCCGGGTCGCGAACGTGCCGACGACGGCATGGGCCTTGCTGAAAGACCGGAGCAGGAATTTCCATCAAGCGATCACCCACAGGGAGAAAACGCCATGAAATCAGCATTCGAATCGAAGTGTGTCGCGCGGCACGTGCTGGCGTGCGCAGCCGTCGCGATCGTCGCGGCCGCGCCGGCCGCATGGGCGCAGAACTCGCAGCGCTCGGACGAGGGCACCGGCGCGCCGAATCCGTCGATGGACATGTCGACGCCGGGCACCAACGGCAATACGACCGCGCCGCCTCCGCCGGCCGGCACGCAGCGGCATGGCGCGAAGCACGGCATGCGTTCGCACAGCGGGTCGGCCGGCCATGTGAAGCCGGGCGGTGGCCCGAACGGTGCGGGCGAAGGCGGTAGCGGCGCCACCGGCCGGCTTCACAT